>JBDSML010000074.1:0-38336 GCA_039915865.1 Gemmatimonadaceae bacterium
TCGGTCGTCAGCTGCTGCAGCCATCGGAGATGCGGCGTGCACCAGTTCGTGCCCTCGCGAAAGACGAAGCCGCGCGTGGCGAGAAACTTCAGGATGTCGTGGCGCGACTTGAGGATCTCGCGCTGAAAGGTCTCGCGGCAGCGCACGACATCCCGCCCGCGCTCATCGGCTTCGCTCGGGATGCGCACCGGCACGAGCTCGCCCGCTCGATACAGCCGCGCGAGATCGGCAGCGTCGCGCCTATCGTGTTTCCGATGGACGCCGGCGCACGATGGAGCACGTACCCGGCGCCGCTCGCCTCATAGCACGCCTGGATCTCGCCGTCCCGCGCGATCCGATCCAGCCACTTCTTGCGCTTCGGCAGCTCGTTGGGCAACCGCTCGACGCGTGTGGGCGCCTTGGCGTGCTCCGGGAGGACCGCGATCGTGATCGAGTCCTTGTGCACATCCATGCCGAGAGAGATGATTGTGCGCGCGGGCGTCGGGGTCGCAGGTGCGGAGGCTGCCGTCCTAAGAGCGAGGGATGACATGGGTTGGTCTCCGGTGATGCGACAGTGGAACCGTCGCATGTGGCTCTGGTTGCTCCGTTCACGCGCGAGGAACTAACCCACGCGCTGTTCGGAGGCCAGCCCAGTCATAACTTCTAGGTTGCACCCACGAATCTCGACCGACCAGAATCCGATGGTGTCCAAACTGACGATCGCATGCCTGCTCGTTGCCGCGGCCGGCATCGCGCTGGCGCCCATCCTCCATAGACGGGCAGAGGCCGGGCGCCGCCAACTGACTCCGGCCGAGTTTGATGCGGCGTACAAACGCAGCGCGCACGCATCCAGATGGATGTATCCCCCGGGACCATTACGGCTGTTTCGCGCCTCGGTCCTCTGTGGGGTGCTCGCGTGGCTTGCACTTATCGGCATGGTCCTCTCGCTTCGCTAAAGCGCGAGCGACTAGATCCTGCCGCCGTGAATAGCCGGGAACATGGGTAACACTTTCTGTCAGCTGGTGATGATGTAGTCGCGTTCGTCGAACGTCGCTCGCAACACCTGTTGAAGTGGATGGCCCAGATCCCATCGTCGGTCTCTTTCCGCCCGATGTGCTGGTGGACCATCGCGTTCGCGAGATACGGGAGTCGATGCTGAAAGCGGAACGTCCCGGCGGGTGATTTTCTTCACGAGGAAGTGTCCGGGATACTCGAGGGGCGGCAGGCGATCGACATATACGGCCGTGGGCGACGCGGTAGCGCGAGGCCGGGGTCTCTTGGCCCAGGGCCTCGTGGGGACGCTCGGTGTTGTACTCTCGCTGAAAGCCATCGAAGTTCCGTTGTTGCTGGAGACAGGTGTGCCGCACCGGTTTGATCGCTTCGCGCTTGAAGGTCCGATGCATGCGCTCATGACCGCCGTTGTGCTGCGGACACCCGGGCCGACTCCGTTGGTGCACGATGCCGAGTCGCATCCACCAGACGTTGAAGTAGGAGAGACCGCGAATCGCCTGGCTGGCGAACGGGCTGTATCTGCACGGTGCCGGTCACATGGTCAACATGGAGCAGCCCGTGCAGTTCTCCGAACTGGTGCGCGAGTTCTTGTACCCGATCCGCCGGCTGACGCCGTAGCACGCGCACAGGCCGCTCATGGTGACGCGATCGCTGGCCGCGTCGCGTACGAACTGCAGTCGTTCGTCCATAGGACCACCCTCCTTCCGCGGCATTGACAGACCTCGCTGACAGGGGGCTCGTCGTGCAGGTTAATTGGAGTGTTACCTCTGTTCCGGGACTATTCTGTTACCCATGTACCCGGGCCATACCCATGAGGTATAAGGTCTGCTGCACTTGCCAAAAGAGCTTTGGTAGCACGGCTGCGCCGCTGCATTTTATTAGCGCCCTTGCAGGTGAGCTGGGCGTTGGGCGACACCACCCATTGGAGTGAGAACATTGCCCGCGCTCGCGTGTCCGCGCGTCGTCCATGATTAGATATGTCGCCACCGCCTTGGTGTGCTTCTGGCTGGCAGGATGTGCCGAGCCACCCATTCGGCCCGTGGTTCGAGCCACGCTAGCACCGGGTCTGCGAGTCGAAGTGATCGGCCTGCGCCGCTGGTCGCTCGAGATGATCGACGACTCACTCGCCAAATATGCGCCGGGAGAGAGTTTGGCTTCGCACGCTTGTATTGCGAATCTTCGGTACAAGCTGGGTTTCGCTGACGCCAACATTATCGGCTTCGACACCCTGGCCATCCGCGAGATCGACACAACGCGTAGCGGGACGATGATCTTGCTCGTGCGCGAGCCTCAGGACTCAGCCCGTGTTCACCCGGTTATCCGCGCCCTCGATGAGACCCCGCGCCACGAAGAGTGGCGATCGGTGACGACCGTGTTTCGTTCCGACCTTCCCTTGTTTCTCTCCTTTTATCAGGCGTATCTCCGCGAGGAGCCGTCAGCGACTCCAAAAGGGGCGGCCTCGGTACGTGACTCACCTGACTGGGCCGCGATGACCCAGGTCCTGGCACGAGAGCACACAGATAGCGGCTTTACGAAGGCGCTCCACGTTCTCGACCACTCGCCTAGCAACCCAGATCGCTCGGTGGCGATCCTCATCCTCTCGCGATATCCCGATCGCGAGGAAGCGTGGCGCGCGCTATTGATGGCGGCGGTGGAGAACCATCAGTGGCTCGACTCGGGGATCGCGCAAGAAGCGTTGCAGACGATGAGCGCCCGGCATCCGAGACCGGTTGACTGGACACCTGTCGCGCCGGTCATTCGCAATGTGCTGGACGGCAGTGCGCTGGTTGCGCTGGCGCCGGTGATTGATGTCCTGCTCCGCACCGGCGTCGATCGGCGGTCGGCACCCGCCCTTCTCAAAGACGGAGGTGAAGTGCTCACTGCTCTCCTGGAGGTCTCGTCCAGTGAGGTGGCCAGACCAGCGCACGATCTTTTGGTGAAGCTCCGGGGAGAGGATCTCGGAAACGCCCCAGCGCCATGGCGGGCGTGGATAGGGACACTCCGGTGATGGCGTGCTGCATGCGCCATCGGGTCGGCTTCTACTCGCGTGTCGCTTGACGAATCGTTGCCGTTGACAAGCCGCTGCGGATTGCGGCGGCTCCCCCGCCGCTCGTATATGCTGGCTTGCAGCTGGACTGTGGCGCTCAATGCCACGACATGCATTGGTCAGCCACATAAAGCACCGTAGCTGCTACAGGCCCTGCGATCGCTCCTGGGAAGGCGCTCTCGGGCCGCTCTCACTTGGCGTACGCGGATGATCGCGGGAAACAAAGGTGCCAGTGATGGGGACCGCTCGATTCTGGTCGGCCTGCTAGCGGCTCGAACGAAGCGCGTTGAGAATCACGGCGACGTCAATCGCTTCCTGAATGATCGCGCCGACGATCGGCGGAATGAACCCCGCTGCCGCGATCAGCATGGCGACGCCGCTCAGCCCAAGTCCCACGCGGATGCTCTGCCGAGCGATGCGCAGCGTCCGCCGGCTGATGCGGATCACCTCCGCGACGCGGGTGACGTCGTCACCGAGAATGACGACATCGGCTGCTTCCGCCGTAATGCCGCCGCCATGACCTGCGAGTGCGATGCCGACATGGGCGGCGCTCAGCGCGGGTGCGTCGTTGGTCCCGTCGCCGACCATGAGCACGCGCTCTCCCTCTCCGATGAGCTGCTTCACCACAGCCACCTTGTCGCCCGGCATGAGATCCCCCCGGGCATCGCGCATCCCCAGCGATTGTGCGATCAGCATCGTGTGCGCCGCGCTGTCCCCGGAGAGCAGCAGCGTGCGGGCGACACCAAGTCCCCGCAGCTCCGCGAAGAACGCGGGTAACGCCGGCCGCACCAGATCAGCGAACTCGATGGTGCCCGCCGCGTGGCCGTCGATGACGACATGCGCTCGCAGACCAGATGCGGCTGCGGGCGTCGCAGCGGATGCTCGCGCGCCTGGCACGACACACTCGTTCGCGAAGCTGCGCGCGCCCACGCACACACGTCGTCCTTCGACCACGCCCTTCACGCCGCGCCCCGGGTCCTCTGTCACTTCAGTGGCATCCGCGATCGAAAGGCCGGCGGCAGTCGCGGCTCGCACCACGGAACCCGCGAGGAGATGTCCCGACCGGTGCTCGAGCGCGGCCACAAGGCGGAGCACCTCGCGTTCGGCGATACCATCGGACGCGATGACCTTGCTGACCTCGGGCGCACCGACCGTGAGCGTGCCGGTCTTGTCGAACACGGCCACGGTGATTTGCGCGAGTTGTTCCAGCGCTCCGCCGTCACGGATGATGACGTGCGCGCGCGCCGCCCTGTTCACGCCACCGATGATCGCCACCGGCGTCGCCAGGATGAGCGGACACGGCGTGGCCACGACCAGAACCGCGAGCACACGGTCCCAGTCGCGACTCAACGCGTAGGCGATGGCGCAGACGATGAGCGTGACGGGGGTGAACCACACGGCGTACTTGTCGGCCAGTCGCTGCAGCGGCGCCTTGCTCGCTTGCGCATTGCGCACGAGTTCGACGATGCGCGCATACTGGCTTGCGCCGGCGGTTGCCGTCGCACGAACGGTGAGCGGGCCGTCGATGTTGAGACTTCCACTGGAGAGCGACGTGCCGACGGCAGCGTGCACTGGCACTGGCTCGCCGGTGATACGCGCTGTGTCGACGTGTGACGCGCCCTCGTCCACCGTTCCGTCGCACGGCACCATCTCGCCTGGCCGCACCAGCAGCAGATCACCAACGGCGATGGCAGCAACCTCGATGTCCTCCGTGTTGGCGCCAGCCGACACTCGGTGCGCGATGCGCGGCGCATCGTCCTCGAGTGCGCGTACCGCCGCCGATGCGCGTCCTTCCGCATACCGCTCGAGTGCTTCGCCGCCACTCTGCATCAACACGATGACCAGTCCGGCGAGCTGTTGATGCAGCACTACCGCGGTGCCCACGGCCAGCATCGCGACGACGTCCGTCGCGAAATGGCCCTTCAACAGCTGTCGGGTCGTGCGCCACGCGAGCGGCAGTCCGGTGATCGCGAGTCCCACCATCCACACGGTGGCCGCGGCGTCCGACGCGCCGGCAATCCGGAGCACCGCGCCGGTGAGCAGCACGGCGCTCACCGCGACAGGAATCGCGAGCTGTCGTCGCCAGGGGGATCCGCCGCCTACCTGTCGCGCTGCCACCTCGACCTCCGATTACTCGTGGACGGGCGGCACGACGAGCGTCGAGTACTGACCGTCGCGCACGAGCTCCGCACTCATGCTTCCGAGCAGAATGCGATCCAGACGCCCATGGCGAGCGCTCCCGGCGACCAGCAGGTCCGCACGTATCTCCTTGGCATACTCGAGGAGAAAGCGGGAGAGGGCTCCCGCCTCGCTATGATGTAGCACGACATGGTCAACGCCGAGCGCCGCGCTCGCAAGCGCGCGCTCGACGCATGCGAAGGCGCTATTCAGTCCGAGCGTGTGAATCACACCTTCGCTGGATTCCGCGGGGTACGCCAGCATCGACTCGACGTATGCCAGCGTGAGCACGCCGCCATCGGCCATGAGCTGCGCGGCCGCAATGGCAGCCTGAACGCTCGCGCGACTGAAATCCATCGCGACCAGAGCGCGCCGCGGAAGGCCAGTCGCCCCTGCGGCGACGCCGAGCACCGGCCCCGCCGCGCGTCGCATCACCGACAGTGACGTTTCGTCATTGACGACGCGGTCGACGACTCCATGTCGACGCAGACCCATGACGACGAGTGCCGCGCCGATGCGCGACGCCCGACGAACGATTGCGTCCGCCGGTACACCCAGCTCGATCGCCGTGGGCCATTCGACCGGCCGAGCGAGTAGAGTGCTGATGCGCTTACCGACTTCGCGCTCCTGCTCGTCGTGAATCGCGCCGCCGCCGCTTTCACCAGCGATGCCGATTGCTATGTCCAGTGGAAAGGGTATCGGTATTGGCGTGCTGTCGATGATCGATACGACGTTCACCGGCGCGTGGAGTGTGTCGCCGATCGCAGCGGCAACGCGAGCGGCTGCCTCCGACTCCGTCGATCCATCGAACGCCAGAAGAATGTTCTGGCCGGAGAGCGACGCCGTGGGGGGACGCTCGCCGCCGAATGGCCACTCGGGAAGCGGGCGGACGGAGCGAGCGTCCCTGGCTGTGGCAACTGCAGCGTCTGTCAGCACGGAATCACCCTCGGGGAAGACGTTCATGGAAGTATGGCCTACGGCCCAACATACGGTGTCAGGAGAAGCACGGACGCGTTGCGGGCAACGACGACGTCGCGGTTGAGTTTTCGTCGCCGCCAGGACCTGAACTACACGTCTCCCATTGATTTCGAGCGGCGCAGCATGGGTCAACAGTGCCAACGGAAGTGCCGCAATTCCGCGGTGAAACGTCGCCTTGTCCGTGCACACAAGGCCTCGTAGCTTCGTTGTCCTGTCACACTCCGCTCCGCCCCTCGTACAGACCAACGATGTCACGTCGATACCTTCGCCAGCTCAGCGTGCTGGCGCTCATCGTTCTTCCCAACTCCGCGGCGATCGCGCAGAACGGCCGGTTCGACCTCGAGAAGACAAAAACAGTGTTGACGGGTCTGATCAAGAAGACTCTCGCTGACAATGGCGTCCCGTCGATGTCGATCGCGCTGGTGCGCGGCGACTCGGTCGTCTGGACCGCGGCGTTCGGCTACGCGAACATGCGGACCCGCACACCTGCCACCACCGAGACGCTGTACAGCACTGGATCCTCGTTCAAGTCCGTCACGGCAACCGCGGTGATGCAGCTGGCCGAGCAGGGCAAGCTTCAGCTCGACGATCCGATCAACAAATACCTCGGCGAAAGCCAGGTGAAAGACTCGAGCTCGAAGCCGGTCACCTTCACGCACGTCCTGTCGCACTGGTCGGGTCTCAAGAACGGCGCGGAGACACAGCCAATCTGGAGCCGGAAGCTGCCGAAGACGCTCGAGGGCTTTACGTCCTCACTCACCTGGGTTCGTGCGCCGGAGACGAAGTGGGAATACAACAACTTCGCCTACGGCACAGCCGGCCTGCTGGTGCAGAAGATCTCCGGCGTCGAGTACGAGAAGTACATCGTCGACAACATCCTCAAGCCGCTCGGCGTGACGACCGCGCATCCTGTCTATCCCTCTCCCGAGATGGTCGAACGGATGGCACTTCCGTACAATGCCGGCGGCTCGCTGGGGAAGCCCGCGCCCACGGCACAGGTGCACTTCGACGTCTATCCTGCCGGTGACATCTATCTCACCGCGGAAGACATGGCGCGCTACCTGATCGCTCAGCTCAATGGCGGCGTCTACCACGGCAACCGCATCCTCTCCGAGGAATCGGTGCGCGAGATGCACAAGGAGCGCTTCGGCGGCGACTATGGGTACGGCTTCTGGATGGTGCACGACACGGCCAGCGGCCACACGCTGATTCACCATGGCGGCGCCATTCAGGGACAGCGTGCGTTCCTGATCGGGGACCTCGACGCGAAAGTCGGCGTCTACTACATGACGAACTCCGACTTCCTCCCCGACGCGACACCACCCGCGCAGTCAGAGATCGTGTACGCGGCGCTCAAGCTGCTGCGCGGGGAGACCTACGTCGCCCGCGCTGAGCGGAAGGGCATTGCGGTCGACGAGCAGGTGCTGAACAGCTACGTGGGTACCTACGAGGTGGGTCGGACGACCTTGGTCGTGAGCCGCGTCGGCCGCGCACTCGCGTTTCAGCAGAACGGGCAATCGACGATCACGGAGCTGCTTGCGGAAACGCCCACGCGCTTCTTCATGCGAGGAAGCAACATCGCCATCAGCTTCGAGGGTGACAGCGGCAGCATCGACCGGCTGGTCGTGGAGGCTGGTGGCCAGCGCCAGGTAGCAACCCGTCGCAAGTAGCGGCACCATGAAAGGTGCGGCACTCTTCGCTACTTCTCCTCCGCCTTCTGCTCGCGTCCGGCCCGCCGCACGGAGCGCTGCCGATTGCGGACGCGAACGCCAACAGAGCTCGTCCGGCACTCAACAGGAGGGCGCTCCCAGTCTTGACTTGGTTGCGACGCTCTCGATGTGCTGGCGGCCCGATGAAAACTTGCACACAATGTTTGGGATGAGCTCTTCCCACCGCATTTCCGAACGCCCGTGTCGAGTCTGTTAGACGACCTGCGCGCCCAGCTCGGCGGCACCTACCGCATCGACGAGGAGCTCGGCGGCGGTGGGATGAGTCGCGTCTTCATCGCGGAGGAAATCGCGCTCGGCCGGCGCGTCGTACTGAAGGTGCTGCCGCCGGACCTGACGCACGTGCTCAGCGCGGAGAGGTTCGAGCGTGAGATGCGCGTGGCCGCGCGACTGCAGCATCCACACATCGTCCCGCTGCTCGCCGCGGGGCGCGCTGGGGAAGCGCTCTACTACACGATGCCACTGGTGGAAGGCGAATCGCTCCGTTCACGCCTTGAACAACAGGGTGAGCTCGCGGTGCCGGAAGCGACGCGGCTCTTTCGCGAAGTCGCGGACGCGCTGGCGTACGCGCATCGGGAAGGCGTCGTGCATCGGGACATCAAGCCGGACAACATCCTGCTCAGTCACCGGCACGCGATGGTCACTGACTTCGGCGTCGCGCGAGCCGTATCGGAAGCGGTGGGCGGAGCGACGCTCACGCATACGGGCATGGCTGTCGGCACGCCTGCCTACATGGCGCCTGAGCAGGCCGCTGCTGCACACACCGATCACCGCGCCGATATCTATGCATTGGGCCTCGTCGCGTTCGAAATGCTCGCCGGCTATCCGCCGTTCAGCGGAGCAACGCCTCAGGCGCTCATCGCCGCTCACATGACGCAGGTGCCGCCGCGGCTCACGGAAGTGCGGCCATCGGTTCCCTCAGCGCTCGCGGCTCTCGTGCACCGCTGCCTCGAGAAGCGCCCTGCCGACCGGTATGAGGATGCCGCCGAGCTGATAGCAGCGCTGGATCGCATCACGCCGTCTGATGACCTGGGACGCCCTGCCCTGTCACGACGCGCCCTGCTCACCAGCGGCGCGGCAATCGGACTGCTCGCCATCGGCTTCGGCGGCGGGTTCGCTACGTTCCGCACCCGCACTCGTGCCACAGCCTCATACCGGCGGCTCACGTTCAGGCGCGGTATGATCCGCACCGCGCGGCTCGGTCCCGACTACCACACGATTCTTTACGGCGCCCTCTGGGACGGCGATGTGAGCCGCGTGTATAGCGTGCGGCCGGAGAGTCCGGAATCGTCGGCACTCATGTTTCCGCCGGCCGTGCCGCTCGCGGTATCGTCCACTGGCGAGCTGGCGCTCGCGTTAGGCACGCACTTCCGCGGCATCATGACCTACGGCACGCTCGCTCGCGTGCCGCTGAGCGGCGGCGCACCGCGTGAAGTGTACGAGAACGTCAAGTACGCCGACTGGTCACCGGATGGTCGTGACCTGGCGATCGTACGACGCGTGGGCGAGGTTGATCACCTCGAGTTCCCGGCCGGAACCGTCATCGCCAGGCCAAATGCGGCCGACGGTGGATTCAGCTTCGCCCGCGTTTCACCGCGCGGTGATGCGGTAGCGGCATTCGAGCTTGTCGGGCGCAACAATCTCCTTGGCCGAGTGGTGGTCGTCGATCGTGCTGGCGTGAAGCGGGCAGTGTCGGAGCAGTACGCCAATGTCTTCGGGCTCGCGTGGCGCGGCGAAGAGGTCTGGTTCACTGCGGCCGACGAGCTGCCTCTCTTTCGCAACACGATCTATGCGATGAAGCCCTCGGGCAACGTGCGTATCGTTGCACGCGTGGCGGGCAACACGAGCCTGCACGATATCGCGCCCGATGGGCGCCTGCTCATCGCGCGCACGGACGACCGCGGCGGCATTACCTTGCGCGCGCCGGGCCAATCCGCGGAGCGCGATCTCTCGTGGCTCGACGAATCGATTCTCGCCGACATCTCGCGAGACGGCCGGCAGTTTCTCTTCCATGAATACGGTGTCGGCGGGGGACCTCGTGGGTCCACCTACCTGCGTGGCACCGATGGATCGCCGGCCGTACGACTCGGCGAAGGTCTGGCGAAAGCACTGTCCCCTGACGGTCGCTGGGCGATCGTACAGATTCCTGGATCGACGCACTTCGATGTGATTCCGACTGGGCCCGGAGAGGCTCAGCGACTGGAACGCCCAGGACTCGCGCTTCTCGACGCGCGATGGCTTCCGGACGGTCAGAACGTCGTGGTCCGCGCTCGCACGAACAAAGGGCCCGCGCGTCTTTACGTTCTGGACGTCAAGGGCAGCGCGGTTCGTGAGGTGACGCCCGTTGGCGTAGAGGTTCACGAAAGGGGATGGGCGATGTCACCCGATGGAGCATTGGTGGCGGTGTCCAGCGGGCAACAGGTGGACGTGTTCCCCACGACAGGCGGCGGAGCACGGCGTGTGCCAGGCGTCATGGACGGCTGGCGTGTGGTTGGCTGGATCGACAGCGGTATCCTGATGTCAGAGAATCCAGCAGCGGACGGCGCGGTGTTCCGCGTCGATCCATCGACAGGCAGCCGCGTAACGTGGGCCACCATCAAGTCGCAGGATCCAGCCGGCATCATGAATCTCGATCTCGGCACGCTGACCACGACGCCGGACGGTCGCGGCTACGGCTATACATGGCATCGCGCCATGAGTGACCTCTATCTCATCGATGGCCTGGTATAGACCGATGCGGATGGCGCCGACTTCATCATTCGCGCGACGGTGACGCCGTAGGTTGCTGGAGCGCTTGCCGGGCGCTCGCGAAGAATCCCGCCGACCGATTCAGTCCGGCATGTTCGAGCGTGCGATCGACGCGAGGGAGTCCGAAGCGATCTGGTTTCTCAATGCCATCCCGTCACTGCGAGAGGGGCGGCACGAGCCGCGCTATCAACGGCTGCTTGAACGCATGCGATGCCGGCCGAGTGGCGTCAATGATTGCGCCCACGCTTGTAACAACTCAGCGACGGAACTTGAAAATCGGCAACAGGCTGTTGTAGTCGTCCGTCCACAGGCGAAGATTCTCGGGAATCGTGAACATATCGCTCACCTCGACGACGTCCGCTCGCTCGAGGAAGGCCCTGTTGTTCGTCACGAGGATCCAGTCCGAGGGCCAGACGTCCCTCTTTTCGTCTGCCGCGTTCGCGATGTGAGCCGTGCCCATTCCGGCGCGCGCCGCGACCTGCGCGACGACGGGCTTCAGGTTGAGGTGCCTGTTTGACACGTGGAAGGCGACGATCCCGCCGGGTGCGAGATGGCGCCTGTAGACGTCGAGCGCCTCGAGCGTGATGAGGTGGACGGGAATGGCGTCCCCCGAAAATGCATCGACGACGATGACGTCATAGCGTTGCGGCGATTCATTCGCCATCGAGACACGGGCGTCGCCAATCACGACGTCGATGTCGGCCGGTGAGTCGCGGAGATAGGAGAACTGCGCTCGCGCGATGTCCTCGACGGCGGGATTGATGTCGTAGAAGCGAATGTGGTCGCCAGCCTTGCCGTAGGCGGCGATCGTACCTGCACCAAGCCCGATGACGCCGATTCTCCGGGAACGAGCGCTGCAGCAGCGATCGATGGCATAGCCGACACCACTCGTATGGCCGTAGTACGACGTAGGCGTATGCGCGAGGTCTTCGCGAAAGACTTCGCGACCGTGGGAGATCCCGCCGTTGTACAGCGACCGCGAGGTGGCATCGAACGCGACGTTGCGGATCTGAATGACCTGGAGCGTACCGTAGAAATTTCTCACGCGCCTGATGGTGTCGACGTGATCGTTCTGGAGTTGCGTCGTGATCAGCGTGGCGACTCCTGCCGTCGCACAGATGGCGATGATACGGGGAAGCGCGCCGAACTCCCATATGGCGATGACGCCAAGTGCAGCGGCGACCGTGAGCCCGAACGCGAGCTCGTAGTTGCCATTGAGAACGTTCGGCGCCACGACGCCGACCAGGATGGCGCCCAGCGCACCGCCGATGGCGAGAAACGAGTAGAACGACGTGAGCTGCTCCTCGGGCGGACGTCGCCAATACAGCTCGGCATGCAGGAACACGCAGACGAAGAACAGTGACACGCAGAATCCGGAGATCACGAAGACCAACGGCGTGCCGAGGATGCCCCGCGACAGCAGGTAGTATGATCCGCCAAGTCCGATCGCTCCCAGCGCGATCGTGGATTCTCGCGGCATCCAGCGCCAATCGCTGAAGGCGACGACGAAGCTCATCAGGTAGGCGATGAGCGGCACGATCCAGAGCAGCGGGATGGTCGCGATGTTCTGGCTGATGTATGTCGTCACGGCAGCCAGCAGGAGCGACCCGCACGTCGACAGCGCAATCCACAAGGCCACCCGAGAATAGCCAAGCGGTTGAGGCGTCGGCGCGAGGTCGACGCTCGACGCGATCGGTGGTGCACGTTCACGCCAATGCGTCGACACGATGACGTAGCTTGCGACTGCGAAAATGCCGAACTCCACGACGAGTGTGAGCGACTGCTGACCCAGGCTCAGGTATGGTTCGATCGCGAGAGGATACAGGACGAGCGCGAGCAGCGAGCCCACGTTGGAGATCGCATATAGCCGATAGGCGCTTCCACCGTTGGTCTCACGCGAATACCACGACTGGAGGAGTGGGCTGGTGGCGGCGAGCGTCAGGAACGGCAGCCCGATGAGAGATGCCAACAGCCAGATGACACTGGTGATGGGACGAGATGGCGTCGCGTGGAGAGTCGGGTTGATCGCACCACCGAGCTGCATGAACGACAGCGCGAGCATCGCGATGTAGATGGATGCCTGTCGTCGCGGGGTCATGCGCGTGACGAGCCAGTGCGCAAGCCAGTAGCCGAGCAGCAGCGCGCTCTGGAAGAACACGAGGCACGCGGTCCACACCGCCGCACCACCGCCGAGGAGCGGAAGCAGGCGCTTCGCGGAGACGAATTCGATGAGGAACAGCAGGCCGCTGCCGAGAAAGATGGCGGCGGCGTATCGAAGACCGATGCGGGAGGGCAAGTGCTCTCCGCCTACGTGGTCATGTCGAGTCGGCGGCGAGCCGCGCTCAGATGTCCATGCCGTAATCAGTGGCGACGATGTCGGTGAGGGCGGGGACCGTCGCGCCGGCCGGCCCGATCACGAGCTGGTCGTATACCTGCGACTCCTCGATCGTGAGGAGTTGGCCGAGCGTCAGGCCGACGCGGGGCGCTGGGGTCACCACTTCACCGTCGAGGGCGTCATCCCTCCAGTCGCGGACCGCGAGCCAGACGTATTCGCCGACCTCACCCTGGCTCGCACGCATCTTCACGAGCACTTTGTCCTCGCCGACAGCGCGGTTCTTCCAGCGCATGCGGACCTCGGCCAACCGCGTGACGGCGCGCGCGTGAGCCTCGCGCATCGCGTCGTCTCTCGTGTCGGCACCGCGGGCTGCGGGCACGTCGACGCCGAGCCGTGCGCACGCTTCGCGAAGTCGCTCGTCGAACGTGCCGGTATCGTCGGGTAGCGGATCCAGATGCAAGAGCGACGGCTCATCCTCGATGGTGAATCCGCGACGGGCGAGATGAACGTCAACCGGGGTGCTGTCGCGATTGCCGTCGACGTGTGTGACACCAGCGGCGATCGCATCGGCACGCGTGAGGGTGACACGTGCTCCATGCTCCGCCACGAGCTGCGCGACGAACTCGGCGTCGTTCGCGGAGGCGCTACGGCTGCGGGCGATCGTGCGCGCGGCGGTGCCCGCGAGCACACGAGCGGCGCGGCAGTGGTTCGCCGCGAGGTCGGTCATCAGGAGCTCCGGCAGGCCGGCGAAGAGCATCCCGAATGTCGTGAGCGTTCGGCGACCGTCATCGGCCTGTGACATCAGGAAGTTGAGGGGCATCGCGCGGGCGGGAGCAGCCGCCGGTGCTGGGAGATCGGCGTCTGCCTCCGCACTCGCGTACTTGTACCACTCGGGATGCTTCCGGATGGCGTCGAGATAGGCCGTGCCGACTTCTTCGCTGTCTCCGGTGAACCGTTCCCCGATGTACCGCTCGACGAGCGAGAGGCCCATCCCGCGCCAGAACGCCGTGCGCAGCTGCTTTCGCTGCTGCCGGTTCGCCAGGTATGCGTCGAGGGACGCGAAGGTCCGACGCACGCCGTGATGCTGCGCGATGCGTGCACGGTGCCGAGCGAGGAGCTGGGCGACAGGCGTTCCTTCGGGCAACAGCTCCTCGTGCTCGGTATCCATCAGCGGAAGTGTCGACGTGACGCCGCCTGCCACGGTGTCGACTGAAGTGCCGTCCGCGAATACCGTGATCAAGTTCACCGTCCGACGCTCGGGACGCTTCGCGGTCGCGTTCGTGGCAAACCAGTAGGCGACGACGGCGCCGTTGTCGTCGAGGCTGTACTCGACGATGGTGCGCGTTTCCACGGGGCGCGACATCCATGCACGCGGCTCGTACGCCGCTGGCGCAGAAAATCCATCAGCCGCCAGGGCGCCCGTCACTTCCTGGTACCAGCTGAAATCGCGTCCAGTGAGTGCCTCGCGCGACGACGGCGCCTCGTCGTCGACGACGTCGATCATGCGTGCGATCCCCTCGACGACCCGCTTGGCGGAGTCGTCGATGTCCTTCTGGATCTCGGCAAGCTGTCCGAAGAGGGAGGCAAACTTCGACATCGCTTTGTCGAACATGAGCTCGGCGGAGATAGGTTGCTACGCGCTGGATTCGCTGCCGGGTCGCAGGCGGCTGCATGATGATGGGCGTT
This sequence comes from Gemmatimonadaceae bacterium, assembly GCA_039915865.1. Classification (GTDB taxonomy): domain Bacteria; phylum Gemmatimonadota; class Gemmatimonadetes; order Gemmatimonadales; family Gemmatimonadaceae; genus AG11. Next base: position 14,690 of record JBDSML010000074.1, read on the forward strand.
TCATGACAGCGCGTCCAGACTACAGATAGCGCGCTATCGCCATCAATGCGGTCGTGAGGAGAACGAGGACCACGACAGTCTTCGATCCCGAGGCGAGTCGTGCTTGCAGCCGCAACATCTCCTGCGTCTGCGTCGCCGAGGGCGTGCCGCCGGTTGTCTGTACGTCGGTGTCGAGCGCGGTGAGCGCATCGGCCGAGCGACCTGCCACGGCTCCGCCGATGATGGTGGCGAGGAGAGCTAGCACGCCGCCGATGCCCAGCGCCATTCCCGTGTGCGAGCGATTGAACGCGCCCCTCGTGATCATCGACGCGTGCACATACATCGCAATTCCCGAGAGAAGAACGAGTCCCGGCAGCGAACCCATATACAGGGGAAAGCGGCGCATCTTCAGCTGCTGCAGAATGCGTCCGCCGTTCGGCCCGAGCGCGCGGATGGTCGGGATGAGATACATGGCGAGAAAAACGACTGCTCCGACCCACAGCGCACCCGAAATGATGTGCACGAGACGGAGAGTCATCAGTAGCGTCGCTTCACTCATGGTCGGCTTGGTCCGAGGCGCGGGAAGCCATCAGGGGGCGAAACGAGCTCCCGTTACGATACCAATGCTACGCCACGACTGTTGGCTCTGCTGTCAGCGGCTCACCCCAAAGGCTTGGGGCGATCGCCTTTGGTGAACAGCAGGCTGCGTCGAGCGCCGGCGACCGTGCCCTGCACGACGTTCACCTGATCGTCGAAGAGGTCGCTCAGGATGCCGTTGCGGACCTTGAGGGAGGAGAGACCCTCGGCGCTCGATGCCTCGACGCAAATCCAGAGCAGGTCGCCGGTGGTGCGCGTGCCGCACGAGCGTAGGGCGAGCGATCGCCCACTGCGGTCCGCGAAGCCGAAATTCGACGTCACGTACGTGAGTTCCGGCGTGGCGCCCCTCGCCTTCCCGAAGTCGTCGGCAAAGACGCGGATCGTCGCGCGGACGACGCCATGTGCGCGATCCTCGGTCAGCTCCGTCATCGTGGTGTGGAGCGGATGCGCACTGAGCGCGAGGGCCAGCAGCAGATGAAACATCACCATGGGCTCCGCTCGACGGCCCACGCCGATCCAACCATCACCACGAGCATCGAGACGGCAACGACGCGGACGCGCAGCGCCGGCCAGCGGTCGTTCGAGAGAGGCAACGTGGCGATAGCTCGATCGAGTGCGGTCAGCAGTGCGGCGGCGGCGAGGAGTACGACGATCTGGCCTGCCTCGATGCCGACGTTGAAGCCGAACAGCGGCGCGGCGATGTGCTCGACGAAGAGTGCCTTGAGGTAGTTGGCGAACCCCGCGCCGTGCACGAGGCCGAACACGCCCGCGAACACCGGGCGATACCGTCCACCCCACGGCGCACGTGTGCGGTCGTTCACGAGGAGGTTCTCGATGCCCGTGATGACGATCGTCACCGGAATGAGAAATTCAATCAGGGCCGACGGAAGGTTCAGCGTCCCTGTCACCGCGAGCGCGAGCGTGATCGAATGCCCGATCGTGAATGCAGTGACGACCCACAGCGCATTGCGTGCGTCGCGAAAGCGGTAGATCGCCGCGAGGGCGATGAGGAACAGGATGTGGTCCATCGCCTCGACGTCGACGATGTGACGGAATCCCAGCTGGGCGAAGGTGAGGAACTCGCTCATTTCTCTCCCATGATTTCTCGGGCGTGATGCTGAAGCTGTGGATCCTGCGTGCCCTGGCTCAGCGCGATGGTCATCGCGTCGGCGGCTTCGCGGTTGCGACCCTGCTTGTGGAGCGACCACGCCAACAGGTCATAGGCATAGACGTCCTTCCTCGTGCGCATCTCCTCGCGAATCTTCCGCGACACCGTGGAGAGATGCCGGTCGTGATCGAGCAGGAAGAGACTCCATGCGCGATGATAAGCGCCCGGCTGTTTCAGCACGACGACGTCGAGCACGTGGGCGTACTCCTCGCTCCTTGCACTGTCACCGCTCGCCGCGTAGGCGTCGCTCAGGATGCCGAGCGTCGCGGGGTCGAGCGTGACGGAGAGTGCCTTCTCGCCGAACGTGATGGCGCGCTGATACTTCTTCTGCAAGAGCGCGCTGTGCGCGACGGCGGAGAGCAGCCGATAGTCGTCGACGTGCGCGGCGAGTCCGGAGCGATACGCGGAGTCGGCGGCGACGAAGTTGCGGGCTCGTAGTTCAACGTCGCCGACGCGCAACCAATACCAGGCGAGCTGCTCACGCGGCACTTCGGGCAGTTGCTGCACCGTGACCAGCGCGGCGTGCAGCAATCGTCTCGCCTTGTCGGGATTGCCTTCGATCTCCGCCCACCGCGCGAGGCGCGGCGCCACGGCAGGATCGCCAAGCGGGGCCTTCACGCCGGCGAATGACACGCGCGCGGAGTCATACTGGCCGAGCTCCATCTGGATTTCGCCGACGGCGGCAAGCAGCGCCGCGTTCTGCGGCTCGGCATCACGGGCGGCGAGGGCGAGCGTCAGCGCTTCGTCGAAGCGATGCTGCGCGAGGAGGCTCGATTGCAGGATTTGAGCGGCCTGTCCGTTGCGCTGCGGGCGGTTCTTCATCGAAGTGCGCGCCATCTCCTCGGCGAGCAACACATCGCGCGGATCCCCCGTCTCGCGAGCGCGAGAGAGGTAGAGCGCTCCGAGGCGCGCGAGATCGGACGCGCCTGTGGGATCACGATGCGCGCGCTCGGCGAAGTACTCGATGTCGAGCTCGCGAACCTCGCTTTCGCTGAGCGCGGGCGTCGACTGCTGCGGCACTTCATGTACGGGCGGCGACTGCCGACCGCACGCCGCGAGCACCGCAGCTCCGGCGAGCATCGTCAGGCGTCGTGCTGCCAGACGCCGGAGCTGTGGTATGCGTTCCATCGTTACTTCGCCGTGCCGACGTACGGGAACGTCGTGGTGAAACCACCGTGCGACGCGACATTGTCGGTGCAGAGTGGCAGCGTGAACGGCTTGCAGACGAACTGCGTGGGGTCGAGCAGGTCGCTGAAGACGGCCGTGAGCGAGATGTCCACGACGTCATCCGTGAGCTTGCGTCCACCGTAGCCCTTGCCGCTCGCGGCGAGGACGTAGCTCAGGTAGCCCGCGGTGGTCGGCGCCTGATCGGTGTTGACCTGCAGCATGTCGGGCAGCAGCGTCGCCGCCAGTGCATTCTGCAGGCCTGTCGCGTTCGGACGGAACGCGGCGACAAAGCCCTTCACCTTCGTCGAGAAGTTCGCGACGTCGTCGGACGGATTGGAGCTGCCGTGGAAGGCGTGATCGCGCTTGGCGAGCAGGACTTCGCTCACGAGCGGGTTGCCGAGTCGCTGGACCTGGTTGTAGGTGCGAGCGGCGTCGACGGTGGGGCCGGTGATGCCGGTGTCCGTGCTGTCACTGCAGGCGGCGCCGGCAGCGAGTGCGGCGACGGCGATGCCGAGCAGGGCGCCGCGACGCACCTGACGCACCATGTGGTTCTTCAACATGTAAGAGTCCCTCGTATCGGTGAGTGTTGTGCGGATCGACATCAGCGGCTGATCGTGCCCCAGAGTCCGAGCTTGGCCGTGCCGCCGGACGTGAGCTGGGCGGTGGGAAGCTCGATGACGATGGAGAGCACGTTGCTTCCGGCAAGCGCGTCGACGGCGGAGCCGGCAGCGCGGAATGACGTCGCGGTGGGGGAGTCCGGAATCAGCGAGAGCGCGCCGGTGCTCGGCTTGCGGTCCGGCAGGATGCGGAGGAACTGCTCGAGGTCGAGGAAGAACGGATCTTCGCGCGTGCCGGCGTAGACCTGCATCCCGCTCGATGTCCCGATGACCGTGTTGATCTTGCCGGTGACAGCGGGAGTGACGTCAGCGACGCTGTTCATCATTCCACCGACGACCGGTGGCGCCATCGGGCCGCGCACTTCCACGGTCTGCGTGGAGCCGGTGCCCTTGAAGATCACCTGGATGACGCGGTCTTCCTTCGCGTCGCCGGTGTTGTCGATCTTGAACTGATACAGAATGTTCGGATCGAACGACGCGCTCGGCGTCTGAGCAGGCGTCAGTAGCGGTCTGCTGTCGAGGACCATGACGATGCGGTCCGCGGCCGAGCCGGGGAACGCGTAGAAATCGGACATGTCCATCGCCGGGTTGAGCTCGACGAGCGGATTGTCCTGATGGTCCGAGGCGCGCGCGGCGCGCACGCCGGCAAAGCCAACGACTCCAAGTGCTGCGAGCAGTGCGAGACCGCGCCGGCCTCGCCCAATCATGCGGAACTGCATGGATCCTCCCATTCGTGGTGTTCCTGCGCACACAGCGAGATCTCGCTGGCTGAGCGGGGTACGCCTCGTCGGGAGGATCGGATTCAAAATCAGCGCGACGATTCGTCGCGCTGATTTGAGGGTGGCGATCGCTACGGCTTCGGCACGACGGCCATGGTGCATCGCGAGATGCAGACGAGCTTGCCTGCCTCGTCCCGAATCTCGATCGACCACACCTGCGAGCTTCGGCCCGCATGCACCGGTGTTCCGGTCGCCGTCACGACTCCAGTCGACTTCGGCCGCACGTGATTGCCGTTGATCTCCTGCCCAACGGCAATGAACTTCTCGCGATCGATCCGATTGGCCGCGCCGAGCGACGCGACCGTCTCGGCGAGGGCGATCGACGCGCCGCCGTGGAGGATACCGAACGGCTGATGCGTGCGCTCGTCGACAGGCATCGTCGCGACGACGCGCTCGGGAGTCATCTCGACGATCTCGATACCGAGGAGCTTCTGTAGACCATGCTGGCCGAGGTCCGCGTACCAAGGCGATTCGCTCATGGCACCACGCGTGGCGGACGCGTGCGCATGAGGGCTTCGATCTCCGCGATCTCGCGCGGCGCGTTGCTGATGCGCTCCATTCCGTTCGCCGTGATGATGTAGTCGTCCTCGATGCGGATGCCGGTGTTCTCGTACTTCTCCACCATCGGCTTGACCTTCGCGATGAACCTGCGATTGCGGGGTGTGTCGGGGAGCGACGCGAGCATCGACGTGCTGACGTAGATGCCCGGTTCGATGGTGAACGCGTCGCCTTCCTTGAAGGTGCGATCACCGGTGTAGAACTGGGCGGGGTCGTGTACGGCGAGGCCGATGCCGTGCGAGATGCCGTGAATCATCCAGAACAGCGACTGGCGACACGACCGTGGGTTCTGCGTGCAGTTGGTCTGCCACGGCATGTCGATCTGCGCGTCTTCGCTCTCGATGAGGCCGAGTGTGGCGAGCCCCTTCTCGCGGATGACGATCGACGAATCGGTCGCGGCCGAGGCGCTCATGCCGGGCTTCGAGTTGCGCTCGGCGGCCTTCTGCGCATCGAGGACGATCTGGTACAGCGCCTTCTGCTCGGCGGTGTACTTGCCGCTCACGGGAATCGTGCGCGTGATGTCGGCGGCGTAGCCTTCGTATTCGGTTGCGGCGTCCATGACGACGAGGTCGCCCGGCTTCACGTCGCCGCGATCGCGCATGTAGTGCAGCTGCGTGCCGTGGACGCCACCGCCGACGATCGATCCGTATGAGGGCCGAGCGCCACCGAGGCGCATGAAGGCATACTCGAGGGCCGCCTGGATCTCGTATTCCTTCGTCGGCTCGGCGAGCGTCATCGCGGCGCGATGTCCCTCGGAGCTGATCTCGGCGGCCTTCTTGAGCAGTGCGATCTCGGCCGGGCTCTTCTTGGCGCGGAGCTGATCGACGATGGCGTGTGCGTCCTTGACGGCGAGGTTGTTGTGCTTCGCGGCGATGGCGCGAAGGAACTGCCGGCCGCGCGTGAGGGAATCCTCGCGGGCGAAATCGGCGTCGGAGTAATCCGTCAAGGCGTACAGCGCGAGGCCGGTCGAGGCGAGCGAATCGACGACCTTCTCGATCGACGCGAACGACCGCGCGCCCATCCTCAGCTCGCGAACGACAGTCGCGGAGTCCGGGCGCTTGCCATAGTAGAAGGCGGTGCGCGGAGCGATTGGCGTGAGGAACAGCGTGCTCGCGCTCCTGCCGCCACGAACGACCATCACGAGCGCGGCGTCGGGCTCGTCGAAGTTGGTCAGGTAGTGGAAGGCGGGGAGCTGATAGAACGGTCCGAAGTCGGTGATGGGCGTGCGGCCGCCAAAGGCGACGACGACGCCATCGCCGATGCGCGCCGCGAGCGAATCACGGCGGGCGGCGTACTCGGCGGCTGGGATCTGCGCATGGAGCGAAAGCGGGATTACCAAGGCGGCGAACAACGCCCTTGTCGTCGTGATCATGGGACGAGCGCCGGCTTAGGTGCGCCGATCTGATATTCCTTCGGCGGCTCGGCGCCGAGGAGGTTCTTCACGAAGTAGTCCCAACGCTTGCGCATCATGTAGGACGACATCGCGCCATAGCCGTGCGCCTGGTTCGGCAGCATGAGCAGGTCGAAGTCCTTGTTCGCCTTGATCAGCGCGTCGGCGACGAGCGTGGTGTTGTTCGGCGGAACGTTGTCGTCGAGCGTGCCGTGAGCGAGGAGGAGCTTGCCCTTCAGGTTCTTCGCGTACGTCTGGTTCGCCTCTGCCGTGTAGTTGTCGATGCCGCCCGGTTGCCTCGTGAGAAGGCCATGATAGCGCTCGCCCCAGTCGTCCTCGTACTGGCGGTTGTCGTGATTGCCCGACTCGGCGATGCCGACCTTGAAGAAGTCGGGATAGCGGAACATCGCACCGGCCGTGGCGAAGCCGCCGCCCGAGTGACCCCAGATGCCCGCCTTGTCGAGATCGATGAACGCGTAGCGCGTCGCGAGTTCCTTCATGCCGGCGACCTGGTCGGGCAGCGTGTTGTCGCCCATGCGGCCGTAGTAGGCGTCGTGAAAGGACTTCGAACGCCATGGCGTGCCCATGCCGTCGATCTCGACGACGACGAAGCCCAACTCGGCCAGCGCCTGATTATCGCCGCGCGCGGGGCTGAACTGCCGGCCGCCGACGCTGCCCGTCTGCGGGCCGGGATAGATGTGGTTAATGATCGGGTACTTCTTCGTGGAGTCGAGCGACGATGGTGTGTACATCAGGCCGTAGAGGTCCGTCTTGCCATCGCGCGCCTTCACGGCGATCGGTGTCGGCGGCTTCCAGCCCGACGCGAGGAGCCTGGAGATGTCGGACTTCTCGAGAGTGGCGAGCAGCTTTCCGGCGTCGTCGCGGAGCACCGTCACCGGCGGGACGTTTGGCTGTGCGTAGGTGTCGACGATGTACTTGCCGGAGGGCGACAGCGTGACCGCATGATCGCCGTTTTCGGGCGTGATGATCGCGAAGCCCTTGCCGTCCATGCCGATGCGGCAGAGCTGACGGAAATACGGATCGCGGCCGGGCGTCTTCCCGACGCAGCCGTACCACAGCGTGCGACTCTTCGCGTCGAGACGCAGAAGATCGGTGACGTTGCCAGGGCCCTTGGTGATCTGGCTCTTCAGCTTGCCCGTCGTGAGATCATAGAGGTAGAGATTGCCCCAGTCGTCGCGCTCGGAGAACCAGAGCACTTCATTCGACGCGGGAAGCACGCGCCAGTTCGTCATGCTGTTGCCCGACTCGTACTGCGTCGGCACCGTCTCTTCCATCACGTCGCGAATGGCGCCCGTCGTCGCATCGGCGATGCGGAGCCTGGCCTGCTTGTGGTCGCGTGACGACGACACGAAGGCGACGTGCGATCCGTCGGGATACCATTCCACGTCGGTGAAGCCACCGTTGCAGCTGATGTCGTCGCAGAGCGTGGAGCGGTGCTCGTCGGCGGGCATCTGGAAGCGAATCACCTTTGCGTTGTCGACGTCGATGACGACGCGCTGGATGGTCGTGATGATGCTGTCGCCGGGTAGCGGATAGGCCCAGTCCTTGAGCTCCGGATGTCCCACCGACGTGCTGACGAGATACATGTGGCCGACATTCCTCTCGTCCTGCTGGAAGGTGGCGATCTTCTTCGAATCTGGGGACCACATGAGGATCGGACGGTCGCTGTGCGTCCAACCGGCGTTGTCCGTCGCGTAGCCGAAGCTCTTCACGCCATCGGTCGTGAGCTGCCTATCCTTGCCGGTCGCGACGTCCTTCACCCAAAGGTTGTAGTCGCGAATGAACGCGGTGCGCTTGCCGTCGGGCGACGGCACCTGCGGACGCGCAGCACCTCGGCGGCCAGGACCTGGAGCGGGCATCGCCATGGCTTCACGATCGTCCACCACAGCGCCGCAGCGGCCGGTTTCGGCGTTGCAATCGTAGCGACGCTGGCCGACGCGGACACGAATCGAACCGTCCGGCGCGTACTCGTACGTCTGGAAGGGTAGCTGCATCGCGTCGTACGTCGTGCCCGTGGCGGCCGTGAGACCGGTGGCGATCTTCACCTGGTCGAAGGCCCGACCGCGACTGCCCCTGGCGGGATCGACGAGGATGAACTCGTCGCCTGTCGGCGTTCCGACGCGATACCAGAAGCGCTCGTCGGGGAGGAAGGTCGGCCGAACGCCGCCGCCGAACACCAGCGGCGTTGTCGTTTGGCCCAACGCACGCTCGGCGCGGGCATAATCGGCGGTCGTGAGTGCACGGGGCTGCTGTGCGAACGCGACGGCAGGAGCGATGAACAGCGCCAACGTCGGAACGACGCGGCGAAGGATTGTCGAGGACATGCGGGCGCCCTGTTCGGAGAGGGGTGAATTCGTCATAGAAGAATGCACGGGGGGCCGTCTCCGGTCGAGGTCTCGCGACCGGCTGGCTCCGCTGGCGAGGCCAGTTGTCGGCGCGTTATCGTAGCGGGTGCCCGAACTACCCGATGTCACCGTGTATGTCGAGTCGCTCGAGCAGCGGATCGTCGGCCAGACGCTCGACGGCTACGCGATCCTGAGCCCGTTCATCCTCCGCACCGTCGACCCCTCGCTACACGAGCTGGTGGGCCGGACCGTTCGCGGCGTCGCGCGGCTCGGCAAGCGGATCGTCATCGCCTTCGACGACGACCTCTTCATCGTGATCCACCTGATGATCGCCGGCCGCTTTCGGTGGATCGCGCCGAGTGCCCGAAAGAAGGTGCCGGCGCGGATCTCGCTGGCGGAGTTCCAGTTTCCGACGGGGACGCTCGTACTCACGGAGGCTGGGACGAAACGCCGGGCGTCGCTCCACGTCGTGCGCGGGCGTGGTTCGCTGGCACAGTTCGACCGCGGCGGACTCGAGGTGCTCGACGCGACGCTGGAGCAGTTCGCCGAGCGGCTCGCGAGGGAGAATCACACGTTGAAGCGATCACTGACCGACCCGCGGCTCTTCAGCGGCATCGGCAACGCCTATTCCGACGAACTGCTGCATCGGGCTCGGCTGTCTCCGCTGAAGCTGACGTCGAAGCTTTCTCCCGAAGAGGTGTCCAGGCTTTTCGACGCGACGCGTGCGACGCTCATTGAGTGGACAGAGCGCATGCGCGCCGAGCGTGGCGACGGCTTTCCGGAGAAGGTGACGGCGTTTCGGGAGGGCATGGCGGTTCATGGGCGGTATCGCGAGCCGTGCCCTGACTGTGGATCGCCGGTGCAGCGCATTCGCTATCGGGACAACGAGACCAACTATTGCGCGAAGTGCCAGACGGAAGGGCGGTTGTTGGCGGATCGCGCGCTATCGCGGCTGCTCAAGCAGGATTGGCCAAGAACGTTGGAGGAGTTGGAAGGGTAGCCAGTTCAGCTTCGAGCCAGAGCATGAGCGTGAGCGTGAAGCTTCCAGCATTGAGCAATCTAGAGCTCGAGCTCGAGCTTCGAGCCCCAGCACGAGCTCTGACATGCTCGTGGCTGGAGGCCCGCGCTCATGCTCGCGCTCCTCCAGAGCGTCGGCGATGGACAACCCTATGCGGGGCTGGACGGCGGGCAGTTTCGGTTCAATGTTGTCCAAGGCACAGACGAGGGAACGATGCCAGGAACATTCTCACGACGACATTTTCTCGGCGCCTGCTCTGCGGTAATCGCTGGGTTGGTGCTACCGGTCCAGGTTGCGTGGGCGGGAAACCGCGGCGCCGGCCCGCACCCGACACCGCGGCCCGGCATCACCGGCGAAAAGGTGCTGACGAAGGCGCAACTCGAAGGCAAGCCAAAGCTCATCACGTTGTTCGCCGCGGTGCGGGAGATCCCCGAAGTCATCGACGGTATCTACTGCAACTGCGGCTGCACCAATCCGCCCGAGTTCTACTCGCTGCTCTCCTGCTACGAGGGAAAGGGAATGGCGCGCGACTGCGGCATCTGTCAGGGACAGGGACGTCTCGCGGTGCGGTTGCACAAGGAAGGCAGGACGCTCGACGAGATTCGCGCCGCCGTCGACGCGAAGTTTGGCTGACACCCACCTGAACTACTCCCATCGATGACGGCTCGCTCACACGCAGTCGCGCTGCTCGCGTTGCTCACGCTGGGGTCGGCCGCTCCGGCGCGAGCGCAGATCCGTGCGAGCGAGATCGGGTCGATGTCACAGGTCATCGATGGCACCAAGCTCTCGATGGAATACTCTCGTCCACGAGCGCGGGGGCGCGACACACTGTTCGGCACGCGCGCGGTGCACTGGGGCGAGGTGTGGACGCCGGGCGCCAACACCGCGACCTCGCTGGACGTGAGCAAGGACGTCAAGCTGAATGGCCACGCCGTCCCGAAGGGCACCTACTCCGTCTGGTTCGTCGTGAAGCGGGACGGCGACTGGACGATGGTGCTGGATCCCAAGGTGAATCGCTACCACATGGATCCACCCGACTCGAGCGGCGCCCAGGTGCGCTTCGCGATACGCCCTGAGCCATCGCCGTTCACCGAGCTCCTCACCTTCTCGATGTCGGACATTCGAGCGAACGGCGGCACGCTGTCATTCCAGTGGGAGCGCGTGCGCATTCCGATCGACGTCGAGGTGCAGCCGTCGCTCGTGATGACGCTCTCTGCTGCCGACGCCGCGCCATACCTCGGCAAGTACAGCTACGTCGATTCGTCGGCGAAGCCGATCAAGCCTTCGGTGTTCACGATCACGCACGAGAACGGCACGCTCAAGGGTGAGTGGCAGCCCGCGGATCCGTACTTCCGGAAGTTTGCGCTCATCCGCATCGCGCCGGACTGGTTTGCACCTGGCGTCTATGACAAGAACGGCCAGATCTACGAAGTCTACCGGCCGGAGATCACGTACGAGTTCACGGTCAGGAATGGCCGAGCGGTGTCGTTGAAGGTGCGTGGTGACGACGACACGATCTCCGCGACGGCGATGCGAATTCCCTGATCATCGCGTGACATCCCAAAAGGAATGAAGACTCTCTCTCGACGCGCCTTTCTCGGCTGGCTCGCTGCGACGATTCCCGCCTCCGCGATCGTGCGGCGCGCGCATGCGCTCGCCATCGACGACCTCGCGACGAACCCGCGCACACTCCGTGCACTCGGCGACGCCGTGCTGCCGTCCGAGTTGGGGACCGCGGGGGTGGCAGCCGCGGTCGATCGCTTTCAGCGGTGGATCAGCGGCTATCGCGAGGGCGCCGAACTGCTGCACGGCTATGGGACGTCGCTGCTCGAGTCGGCAGGCCCGACGCCGGCAACGAAATGGGCGACACAACTCGCTCGGCTCGACGCCCGCGGTTTCGCCGGCCTTCCACTCGAGCAGCGCCGCGCGATCGTACGCGCCGAGCTCGCCGCGTTGAAGGTCGAGCGGCTTGGCGCCGTCGGTCGTGCGCCGCATGTGGGCGTCGCGCTGCTCGCGCACTTCTACGCGAGTCCCGAGGCGACCGATCTCTGCTACGAATCGAAGATCGGGAAGCAGACGTGCCGGCCGCTGTCGGCGTCGTCGCGCAAACCACTTCCCCTCGCGCGGAGTCGAGCATGACGACGGAAGCGCAGGTCCCTCAGTCGCGCAGAGCGCTCCCGTCGGGACGACAAATCATCGAGTGCGACGTCTGCATCATCGGCTCTGGCATCAGCGCCGCAATGGTCGCCGACAGGCTGGCGCGCACGACGCACAAGAAGATCGTCGTCGTCGAGGCAGGCGATGAAGCACCGACGCTCGCCAGCCGCTATGCGTTGCGCGACCGCTATCTCCAATACGGCGAGAGTCCGTGGCCCAACGATCATCTCGACGGCTATGAGATCGACGGACCGCTGCAGTCGCGCTCGATGCAGGTCGGCGGACTCGCGATGCACTGGGGTGGTGTGACGCCGCGGTGGTCGCCGGAGGACTTCAGGACGAAGTCGCTGTTCGGTGTCGGCACCGATTGGCCGATCTCGTACGACGACCTCGATCGGTTCTATCAGGAGGCCGAAGAGTTGATTGGCGTCGCGGGCGAACAGGGTCCGGCGGCGATGGATCCGCGCGGCAAGCCCTTCCCCATGCCGCCTCTTCCGCTGACGTACAACCTCGGCCTGCTCAAGGATTGGGCGTCGAGTGCCGGCATCACCATGTGGAGCCAGCCATCGTCGAAGAACTCCCGGCCGTATGATGGCCGAGCGGAGTGTTGTCGCAACGATACGTGTACACCGATCTGTCCGATTGGCGCGAAGTATTCGCCCGACTTCACCTGGAAGAAGTTGCGCGCGACGCATCGCATCACGCTGTACCCGCGCACGTTGGTGCGGCGTCTCGTGCGCGACGAGCGGACGCAACGCATTGCGAGCGCGGAGGCCGTGCAGCGCGGCAAGGGTGCCGGCACGCCGGTGACGTTCCGGGCGAAGCAGTTCGTCGTCGCGGCGGGGTATGTTTGGAGCGCGCATCTCCTGTTGCTGTCCGGCGTCGCCAATCGGTCGGGGACCGTGGGCAAGTATCTCGCGGGCCATCGCAACCAGCAGGCGTTCATCGAATTGCCGTTGCGGCTCTATCCCGGCATCAACGGCCAGCACTCGCTGGTGACGAAGCAGTTCATGCGCACGCCGCCGGATTCGCGCTATCTGCGACATGACCTGCGCGTGTGGGAGTCGAGCTACGATCGCGGCCCGCGTCTTCGCGACGGTGCGAACGCCATCATGCTCGGCGACGACATCCTGCGCGACTGGCGCGATCGCACCAGGACGGGTGTCGCGCGGGTGCGGGCGTACTACGACGTGCTGCCCGATCGTTCAAGCGAGCTGACGCTGGACGGCTCGCGCCGCAACGCGTGGGGCGATCCGCTCCCCAAGCTGGCGTTCAGGGATGCGCCGGAGTCGGCCGCCGTGCGGGCGTATTCGGATGCTGCGTTGAAGGCGTTGTTCGCGAAGATGGCCCGTGCCGGCAACGGCAAGGTGATTCGCAACGAAGAGGACGACGGCGGTTTCCTCGATCATCCGGCCGGTGGCTGTCGGATGGGGAGTGATGCGTCGTCGTCGGTAGTCGATGGATGGGGGCGGTCGCACGATCACGACAACCTGTTCGTCGTTGGAGCGCCGACGTGTGTGAGTGCGAGTTGCGCCAACGCGACGTTGACCTTTTGTGCGTTGGCGCTGCGGTCAGCGACGGAAATCGCGCGATGACGCCGTAGACAGCATCGCGCGAGTCACCGTTTGATTAGCCTCGTGTTCCGCCGCTTCCGCCGCCCGAGCCCTGTGAGGAACCGGTTCCACCCGACCCCTTTGCGCCGGTCGAACCGTGCTTGCCGCCCTTCGCCGTTCCCGACTTTGTCTTGCCAGCGTCGGTTCCGGACTGCCCGTTTCCACCATTTCCGCCCGGCATTCCATTTTTCGGCGTCGATTTCCTGGAATCGCCAAAGGTCGCTTTGTCTTTCGGCATACTGTGGGTTCCTTCGATTGAGAGACTGACTCGAAAGGCATAATGAGTGCCGCACGCGGCTCAACACCGACTGGCCCGCTGGTTGACGCGAGCGTCATACGGCGACAGCATATCCGTGGCTGGTCCTTTCTCCTGACACGTGCGCCAATGACTCGCCTGCATTGCATCAGCGGGGCCGTTCTTCTTCTCGGCGCGTTCGCTGCGCCGACGCGCACACTGTACGCCCAGGCCACCCGCGCCCCCGAGGTGCTCCTTCGGTTGGACGACGTCGGGATGAACCACTCCGTGAACCTCGCGATCGGGAAGGTTGCCGCGACGGGAATGCCGTTCTCCGTGTCGGTGCTCTTCGCGTGTCCCTGGTATCAGGAGGCGGTCGAGATCCTGAAGAAGCATCCGCAGGTGACGGTCGGTGTGCATCTCGCGCTCAACTCCGAGTGGCGCAACTACCGCTGGGGTCCCGTGCTCGGCAAGGGAGGCGTTCCGTCGCTCGTCGACGGCGATGGCTACTTCCTTCCGTCGAGTGGGGCATTCCTCGCCAGCAAGTACGACCTGGGCGAAGTCGAGCGTGAGTTGAGCGCGCAGGTTGATCGCGCGATGGCATCAGGGCTCAAGATCACGTACGTCGACGCGCACATGGGCATGGTCGAGTCCACGCCGCAGCTACGTGAAGTGGAGGAGCGGGTGGCGAAGAAATACGGACTCGGCATCTCGACGTATTTCGGCGAATCGTACTTCAGCCTGTGGGGCGTCGCTGTCGCCTCGAAGAAATCGGCGCTGCTCACGCACCTCGCGGCGGCAAAGCGCGACTCCGTGAGCCTGATCGAGGTGCATGTCGCCGAGCGGACGCCGGAGATGGAAGTGATCTTCGACATGAATGCGCCGTCGCAGAATACGCCCGACGCGGGTGTGGTCGCGCACCGGAAGGCGGAAATGGAGACGATGTTGTCGCCGGAGCTGGCGGAGCTCGTGCGGTCGGGAAGGATCCGGCTCGTGACGTACCAACAGCTCGTGGCGCGCGTTGGCCTCGCCGGAATGCGCCGGCCGCGGCAGCCGTAGACATGGCACCCATCATCCCCGATCCCACGAAGATCAAGGCGTTTCGCACTGCAGCGGCGTTCGAGACGTGGCTGCGCGCGAATCACGATCGCGAAACGGAGATCTGGCTGAAGGTTCACAAGAAGGCCAGCGGGCTGCCATCGGTGACGACCGCGGATGCGCTCGAGGTCGTGTTGTGCTGGGGCTGGATCGACGGCATTCGAAAGTCACTCGACGAACAGTCGTTCCTTCAGCGGTACACGCCACGCAAGTCGAAGAGTATCTGGAGCCAGGTCAACCGCACCCATGTCGACCGTCTCACTGCCGCCGGCCGCATGACCGCGCATGGCCAGCGACAGGTCGACGCCGCGAAGGCGGATGGTCGGTGGGATGCCGCATACGCTCCGATGCGCGACGCGAGCGAAGCCACGATCCCCGATGATCTTCGCGCGGCCATCGACGCGAGCCCACGTGCGCGCAAGACATTCAGCACACTCAGCCGACAGAACCTGTTTGCGCTCGCCTTTCGGACGAACAACATGAAGACACCAGCGGGCCGAGAGAGAAAGATTGCCTCGCTCGTGGCGATGCTTGCACGTGGTGAGACGATCGCACCCGAGAAGCCGCGCTAATTGACGCCTGTGATAACCTATGCATGGTGGCTACAGCTTTACTGAGCGCGCACGCCGCGCCGCTACTCGCTTCGCATGGCGTGACGTTCGAGGCTGCACGCGACACACTCCTGCGACTGCTGGGAGACCCTCGTGCGAGCGTCGGAGCGCAGGGCGTGGTGACCGCGGAGATCGTGTTGCGGTTGGGTGATGGAAGTATCCGGCGTGGCGAGTATTCCACGCTAAAGGACGTCGTCCAGTTCCTCATTGCCGGCGGAATGACGTAACTCATGAGCCTATGACACCAGATCGTGCGCTCGACGTAGTGGACTCCGCCTTCCGGGCCGCGGAAGCGCGTGATTGGCAGGCGCTCTTCAACGTGCTCGATCCGGCGGCCATCGAACAATTCAAGCAGCAGCAGCGACCCATGGTCGTCATGAGCACGGACCTGTCCGCGCTTGGCGAGCAGGATGAAGGCGGAATGCTGCGCGGCGTCTTCGGCGTGCCGGATCTCGCTGCATTCGATACACTTCCTGCGGCGCTGGTGCTGCGTCGGTGGCTCGTCGTCTCGCATGGGACGCACGACACGCGACCAGCGATGACGCAAATGCGTCGCGCGATTGGGCACGTACTCGAGAGTCCGGACGTGGCCCATGTGGTCTTTCGCGAGCAATGGGTCGGTCCCATGCCGCGAGAGGCGGTGCGCGTCATCTCCGTGCGACGCGTGGACGGGCATTGGCGCGTCGGCCTCGGCGGCGGACTGGTGTCCGACGAGACGGGCGGCGTGGGCATCGGCTACAACCCGGGGAGCGTCGATCCCACTCTCGGAGAGGCAGACTTCGTTGCGCCAGACACCGAGCAGTGATGCGTGACGTCGACGTCAGGCAAGGAGGCACTCCTGGAGCGCTGTGAGCTGTCTACGCTGAGCGGCCCATCGTGGTGCCGGGTATTGCTGCTGGCCATTATGTTCGCCGCGCTGGCCTGCAACGACGCATCACAAGACGCGGACGAGACGCCCGTACTCTCATTCGACGTCGCGCGCATGCGTCTCACTGCGGGCGCCGACACGACACATCTGCTCGCCGAGCTCGCCCGGAACTCCGAGCAGCACACGCTCGGCCTCATGGAACGTCACCATCTCGCCGATTCAGCGGGCATGCTCTTCCTCTACTCCACTCGACAGCCGGCGTCGGCAGGCTTCTGGATGTTCCGCACGCGCATTCCACTCGACATCGCGTTCATGGATTCGCTGGGAACGATCGGCGACATCCAGCACATGGTCCCGTGCACCGCGACACTCGCTGAAGGGTGCCCATCATATCCGTCGAAGGTGCCGTATCACGCGGCCCTCGAGGTGAATGCCGATTACTTCGCACGCAACAAGTTGGCGGTCGGCAGCCGGTTGATGCTCAACGACACGACGCAGTTGGTGTCGAGCGCGGGGAAGCCCTAGCCTCACACGAGCATTGGGGGCGGGTGTGCCGGTGACCGCGACGTCTATCCGTACACGATGTCGCGGCCCGTTGTCATCGCACCGTCAGGTGCACGTTGCCAACTTTGTGCCTACAACATTTTCAATGGAGAGGCACATGAAGATCATCATCATCGCCGCCACGGCGCTCGTCGCACTCGCGCCTGCCACGCATGCGCAGGGCACCTACAAGCAGGACATTCCCGCCGCGCTCGCGAAGAAGGCAAAGATCACCGAGCCGCAAGCCGCCGAGGCCGTGATGAAGCGCGTGCCGGCGGGTAAGATCGAAGCGATGGAGCTAGAGAACGAGAATGGAAAGTTCATCTACTCGTACGACGTCAAGACGGCCGGCAAGAGCGGCATCGACGAAGTGCATGTCGACGCGATGACCGGCAAGGTCGTCGGCTTCGTACACGAGACGCCGGCCATGGAAAAGAAGGAAGCCGCGGCGGACGCCAGGGAGCTGAAGGCCAAGTCCAAGGCCAGGCCCGCGAAGCCATAACGTCGAGCGAGCCGCACCCATGCGCGTTCTCGTCGTCGAAGACGATCCAGGGCTCGCCTCCGTTCTCGAGGACGGGCTGACGGAGGAAGGGATTCAGGTCCTCCGCGCCGCATCGTTCGACGCAGGACGAATGGAGGCCATGGTCGGCACCTTCACCGTGATCGTGCTCGACGTGATGCTTCCCGGCGGCACAGGCTTCGACCTGTGCCGCCTGCTGCGCGAGCGCGGTGTCGGGACGCCGGTGCTCATGCTCACCGCGCGCGACGCGGTCGACGATCGCGTCCGCGGACTCGAGTGCGGCGCGGACGACTACCTCACCAAGCCCTTTGCGTTCCGTGAGCTCGTCGCGCGCATTCACGCGCTCGCGCGACGCCCGCCGACGCAGATCCCGGAGGTCGTCCGCATCGGCGACCTGGAGGTGGACTTGCGCGCGCATCGTGCGCGCCGCGCGGGACGAGAGATCGAGCTCACAGGCAAGGAATTCGCGCTGCTCGACGTCTTCGCCCGGCACACCGGACAGGTGGTGGATCGCGCGTCGATCACCGCGCATGTCTGGGACGACAATCACGACACGGATTCCAACGTCGTCGACGTCCTCGTTCGCCGTCTGCGCCAGAAGATCGACGATGCGCATCCGGTCAAGCTGATCCACACCGTGCGCGGCGCCGGCTACCGGTTGAGCGAGTGACCACCCCCGCGGCGTCGGCGGTGCCGCACTCGCTCGCCGCCGTTCGCCGGCGCCTCACGCTCTGGTATGCAGGGACGTTCCTCGTCATCCTCGTGCTGCTCGGCCTGGGAATGTTCACCGTCATCACGCGACGGTTCGACCAGGAGCTCGAGCGTTCCCTCGGCGCCGCGACGGCGGGGCTCGTGAACGCACCGCGCGTGAGCGACATCGCACACCTCGGCGAATTCGTGAGCACCTCCGAGCGGATGATCGTCCTGCACGACACGCTCGGCACTCCACTGTCGCGCGTCGCGCCGACGTGGACGCGCGAGCTCGCGGCGCGGGCATGGCGCCAACAGGAGCTCGTCTCGTTGACCCATCGTGCCGGCGCCGAGGAGGTCCTTCGTGCCGTCGCGCGTCCGCTGCGCGCGCTGGACGGCGACGGATTCGTCGCCGTCGCGTTGTCGGATGAGGTCGAGGTCGAGGACCGCTATCGCTCGCTCATCCTGCAGTTCGGTGCCGCGGCCGGCTTCGCGGTGCTGCTCGTCGCGCTCGGCGGCTGGACGGTCGCACGCCAGTCGATGGTGCCGGCCGAGCGTGCGTTCGCGCACATGCGGCGCTTCATGGCCGATGCGGCGCACGAGCTGCGCACGCCCGTGAGCGTCGTTCGCGCCCGTGCCGGTGTCGCGCTGCAGCGCGAACGCTCGGCGGGCGATTACGTCGACGTCCTCGGGAGCATCGATCGTGAAGCGGAGCGCATCGGGCGCATCGTGGACGACCTGCTCACGCTTGCCCGCGCGGATGCCGGAGAGCGGCCGATCGAGCGACGGCGTGTCTTCCTCGACGACGTGATGCTCGACGCCGTCGACGCCGCGCGTGCGCTCGCCGCGAACAAGTCGCAGTCCATCGACATCGGCGACTTCGAGGAAGCCCCGGTGGTCGGGGATGCCGTGCTGCTTCGCCAGCTCGTATTGACCCTGCTGGACAACGCCATCAAGTACACCCCGCGCGACGGCGCGATATCCATCGGCGTTCGGGCGTCCGGCACGCGTGCCGTGCTCGTCGTGACGGACAATGGCGGCGGCATCACGCCCGAACACCTGCCCCACATCTTCGAGCGGTTCTACCGTGGCGATTCGGCGCGCACGCGCTCGGAGCATTCTGAGACCATGTCCGAAGGCGCAGGACTTGGACTCGCCATCGCACAGTGGATCACCGAGGAACATCGCGGCGCGGTGAACATCGAGTCGCTCGTGAACCAGGGAACCATCGTCACCGTGAGTCTTCCACTTGCCAGACAACAACCCGTTGCATGACGCAGGACCGATCGCTCGCAAGCATCCCAGGCTGTATCTCACGGCCTACGTCGGTGGTGGACTGGTGCTCATTGCCCTCATGGTGTGGGCCTTCGCCGTGCTCGCGGACGAGATTCCCGAGCAGGGCTGGATGGAGCGTCTCGATCATACCATTACCAGCTTGCTGCAGGCGCGCGGAACCGAAGGCGGCGAGCGATTCTTCGTCACGGTAAGCCTGTTTGGCGGACCGCTGCTCGCGGCACTCGTGACAGTGGTGACGCTCGTGCTCGCGCGGCGGCGCGACTGGCTACGCACCGGTTTCGTCGCGCTCTCGTGCGTGGGCGGCGCGTTGCTCAACGCCACGCTCAAGCAGGTCTTTCACCGTGGACGTCCGGAGTACGCCTTCGAGTTCATGCGGCGTCAGTCCTGGAGCTTTCCGAGTGGACACGCGATGAACTCCATGATCTGCTACGGGATCATGCTGTTCCTGCTGCTCGAGCACATGCACGACATCACTCGGCGGCGCTTGGCTCTCATCGCCACCGCGATCGTCATCACCTTGATCGCGTGGGGTCGAGTCTACCTCGGCGTCCACTACCTGAGCGACGTGATTGCCGGATGGCTGGCCGGCGGCGCGTGGCTGATCATCTGCATCGGCGCGTATAATTTTGCGCGGCGGCGGTTGATGACGTGACTCTCAGCTGACCTCGGCTCGTCGCTGCTCGACCACGAGATCGACCTTCGTGATGTCCGGCCTGAAGAACAGCTCGATCGTCCAGTCGAGCACGATGCGAAGGCGGCGATCCCACAGCGGCATCTGGAAGAGGTAGTAGGTTCGCCGGAACCACCACGCGAAGAAGCCGCTGAACTGCGTGCCGAACGCCTGCACGACGGCGCGCGAGTGACCGAGCGCCACCATCGTCCCGAGCGCGTCGAAGGCGAACGGCTCCGGCTTGCGGTCATTCATCACCGCGGCGACGTTGCGAGCGAGTTGCTTCGCTTCACGCACGGCATGCTGTGCGAGCGCCGGATATGGACGTCCCTCCGGACCGGGAATCGTTGCGCAGTCGCCAAGCGCCCAGACAGCGGGATGACTCGTGCTCCGCATCGTCGCGTCCACCGCGATGCGGCCGCGCTTGTCATGCTCCACCGGAATCCGCGCGATCGCCGCACCGGGAACGATGCCGGCTGCGAGGACGATGGTATCGGCCTCGATCGTCTCGTCGGCGAGATGCACACGTCCGGCTTCGACCCCCTTCACCGGCGTTCCTACGTGAATGACGACCCCTCGGCTCTTCAGCTCGTACGCGGATGCGTCGGCCAGCTCGCGGCTGACTTCGGGTAGGATCTGCGGACTCGCCTCGACCAGGTGAAACGCGAGATCGCTGCGCTCGATGCGCGGATAGTAGCGGAGGATATCGTCGGCGAACGCGGTGAGCTCACCGACCAGCTCGACACCGACGAGACCACCGCCAATCACGACGATCGTGAGCAGTCGCTGACGATGCTCCAGGTCGCGCGTCGCGTCCGCGCGCTCGAACCGCTCGATGAGCTGGTTGCGCAGCACGAAGGCATCAGCCACCGACTTGAACGTCAATGCCTCCGCCGAGCCGGGAATCAGCTTGAGGTTCGTCGTGGCGCCGAGTGCGACGACGAGGTGGTCGTAGGGAAGCTCGGTTCGTGCGTCTTCACCGGTGACGATGTGCACGATGCGCCCGTCGACGTCGACGCTGTCGACCTCCGCCTCGATGAACCGCGCCACGCGAAGCGCCGGACGCACCGGCTGCGCGCAATGCCGCAGCTCGAGGCGGCCGGAACATGCCTCGAACAACAGCGGCGTGATGACGAAGAAGTTCTCGCGGCTCACCAAGGTGATCTCGACGTTCGTCTCGTGGCGACAGTGCTTTTCGATGGCACGAACAGTCTGGATGCCACCAAAACCGGCACCGAGGACCACGATGCGGGTTGGTGCGCGCTGCGATGCGAAGTTGCCGGCCTGCTCCGTCACTGATGTCGCTCCCGTGCCTTGCGCACATCTGTAATTCCTCCGTCTACCGTCGCTCCTGAAAATGTGGCGCGACGAGATGGTCGGCTCGTTCTGCCCTGGCTAGGGCACGTCCATCGTTCGCAGGCGCCTGACCGACAGCATCAGAAAGCCGAAGATCACCAACGCCGCCACGATGATCGCGGTTGGCGCACTCAGGTGGTCGCTCGTGGCGAACCGCCGCGCATCCATCGCATGCATCAGCGCGATCGCATAGTAGCGGATGCTCAGCAACCGCACGCCCGCGACGAAGCCGGAGAAAAATCCTTCCCAGAGCACGATATACAAGAGACCGATACCGATCGCCTGCGCGCTCACCAGGCCGAGCCACACGAACATCGACGCATACATCGCCACGCCGACGATCACCGACACCGTGACCGCGATCGTCGCCGTCCAATCGGCAATGAAGGCGATGTGCGCCGTCAGCAGCGCGCTCACCGCGATGAATGGCCCAGCGATGGTGATCGTCGCGAGGAGCTTGGGCAGCGCGATGCGCCACCGGGGCACGGGCGAGATCGTGAGGTTGGCCAGCGTGCGGTCTTCGACCTCGTTGCCGAACGCCGCCGCGGCGATCGCCAGCACCACGAGCGGCGCGATCGAACCGGCGAGCATCGCGCTGAGAATCGCCCTCTCGAAGTCCGTCACGCTGCCGGCGGTCTTGTCGCGCAGCATCAGGACGGTGATGAGCACCGGCATCGCGGCGAGCACCGTCATGATTGCCAGACGCCAGCGACCCGACAGTTGGCGAAGCGTGAGCAGGTAGACAGAACGCATGCTAGTGCTCCACCAGGTAGCCAAAGACGCTCTCGAGCGAATCGTCGAGCGGCTCGACGCGCCGCAACCCGATCGACTCCGCCTGTGCGAGACGGGGAAGCTCGATCTGGAGGTCGAGCACGTTGCGACTCAGGATGATGAGCGCACCATCGGGATCCACGTTCACCGCATCCACCGACTTCAGCCCAACGACCGCCGCCGCCAGCTGCCTCGGCGCATCGCAGACGACGCGCACATGGTACGGACGCTGGTTGAGCGCCGCGCGAATGGCGCGCACGCCTCCCGACGCTGCGAGCTTGCCGTTCACGATGAGCAGCACGGTGTCCGCAAGTTGCTCCACCTCCTCGAGGATGTGCGACGAGAGCACGATGGTGCGTCCCTGGGCGGCGAGCGTCTCGAGCAGATGCTTGAAGTGCACGCGTTGGCGAGGGTCGGCGCCGTTCAGCGGCTCGTCGAGGATGAGGATGTCAGGATCGTGCACGAGCGTCGCTGCGAGGCGCATGCGCTGCCGCATGCCGCGCGAGTACGTCTCCATCGAACGGTGCTGCGCGTCTGCCAGGTCGACGAGCGCGATCGCGCGATCGACCGCGTCCTCGACGTCCGGCACGTCGCGCAGACGCGCCATCATCGTCACGAACTCGCGACCCTTCATGAATCCGTAGACGGTCTCGTGCTCCGACATCACGCCGATACGGCGATACAATGGCGGGTTGTCACGCACCGGCTCCCCGAACACCGTGACGCTGCCCGCCGACGTCGCGGCGAGACCGGTCATCATCCGCAGCAACGTCGTCTTGCCGGCGCCGTTGGGGCCGAGCAGGCCGGTGATGCCGGGCATGATGTCGAACGCCACGTCGCTGACAGCGACGACGCTGCCGAACCAGCGCGACACGCCGTGTACGCGAATGATCGGCTCGCTCATGGCGTCAGCCTCCGATAGCGCGCCCAGAGCACGCCCGCCGGTATCAGCGTCCACGCGAAGTACCAGCTCACGCGCACCCACGCCGGCAGCAGTCGCGCCGGCGCCTCGCGGGTGACAGCGCTCGACTTTCCGAAGATCACGTCGTTCACGTGCACGGGGATGTTCGTGAGGTTGAACATCGAGATCCACTGTCCGCCCGTACCGGCGACTTCCTCGGCGAGCCCGATGGTGAACGGCGTCGTGATCACGAACAACCCGACGAGAAATACCGCGGCGTACGCTCGGCGCGACGTGAACGAGGCCGTGAGCAGAGAGAGTGTCGTCGCATACGCCGCCATCGCGACGCCAGACAGAAGGAAGCGCGGGATGTCGAGCCAATGGTTGGCGAAATACTCCGCCGGCTTCGGATCACCGCCACACAGACCGAAGAAGAGGATGATCTGGGGCAGGCAGGCGGCTATCGTCATCACCGTCATGAACGCTGCCCATCGTGCGACAATGTAGTCCGTACCGGTGAGCGGCCGCACGAGATACAGGTTGATCACGCGGTCGCGCTTGTCTCGGCACAGCAGCTCGGGCCCCACGATCGCCGCAAAGACGAAGATGATGATCGACGCGATGCCGTTGTAGTCGGAGTGCGATGGCAGGTGCGCCTTTTCCGCCGTACCCGGTCCGC
>JBDSML010000214.1:0-5141 GCA_039915865.1 Gemmatimonadaceae bacterium
GCCGAGCGAGCGGCCAGAAGATGGTGAAGAGGATGCGCAGCTCACCCATGCCGTCCATGCGCGCGGAGTCCACGAGCGACTGTGGAATCTGGAGGAAGAACTGGCGCAGCATGAGGATCGCCGTCGCGTTGAAGAGGTAGGGGACGATGAGCGCGGCGTAGGAATCGATCCAGCCAAGCTGCACGATGAGCGTGTACAGCGGAATGAGGGTCAGCTGACCGGGCACGAGCAGCACGGCCATCGTCGCGGCATTGAGGACGCGCTTTCCCGGAAAGGTGAGCCGCGCCATCGCATACGCGGTGATGGAGCCGAAGACGAGCACCGCCGCAGTGATCGTGCTGGCAACGAGGATGCTGTTCAGGAGCGCGCGCCCGAATGGTGCGCGGCTCCACATGATGCGGTAGTTGTCGAGCGTGGGGTGATCCGGAATGAGCGACAGTGATCCGATTTCCAGCGGCGGCTTGAACGTGCTCGACGTCATCCACAGGAAGGGATAGATGAAGGTGAGCGCCGCGAGAAGCATCACGAGGAAGAGCAATAGCTTCTTCACGACGCCTCCGCAGTGCCGACAACCTTCCGTTGTATCGCGACGACGAGACCGATGATGATGGCGAGCGCCACGCCGATCGTCGCTGCGTAGCCCATCTTCTGGTACGAAAACGCATTGGTGTACATGTAGAGTACGACGGAGTACGTGCGCCTGAGCGGGCCGCCGCCGGTCATGACGTATGGCTCGATGAAGAGCTGGAAGCCGTTGATCGTCGACAGCGTGAGCACGAGAATCGTCTGCGGCAGCAGCATCGGCAGTGTGAGATTCCGGAACCGCTGCCACGACGTCGCACCATCGAGCTCGATGGCCTCCTGACAGCTGCGCGGAATGTACTGAAGGCCAGCGAGATAGATGATCACGTAGAAGCCGACGTTCTTCCACGTGACCATCACCGCGATGGCGGCCATCGCGACCGACGGATCCGTGAGCCACGGCACCGGGGTGAGGCCGATCTTCGAGATGAGAGCGTTGATCAGCCCGACGTCAGTGGCGTAGAGCGCATTCCAGAGAATCGCGACGACCGCGCCCGAGATGACGACCGGCAGGAAGAACGCCGCGCGCCAGAAGCCGCGAAACATCATCGGCCGGTTGAGTGCGACGGCAAGTCCGAGCGCCGTGATGATCTGCAGCGGCAGATGGATGCCGAGGAAGACGAACGTGTTGCCGACCGCCTGCCAGAAGCGCGCGTCGGACGCGAGGAGCCTGATGTTGTCGGCACCGGCGAAGGCCGGCGTCGTGACGAGATCCCAGCGCATCAGCACGAGTGCGAGTGCGAACACCACGGGATACGCTGCGAATGCCAGCAGGAACACGGCATACGGCGCAGAAAGCAGCGCGCCCGAGCGGGCTTCAGCGCGCATCGATGATCTTCCGCGCTTCGGCGGCGGCTTTGCGGAGTGCGACGTTCGGTTGCACTCTCCCATAGATGGCCGACGCTTCGTACGCTTCCGACAGCAGGTCGAAGATCTCCACGATGTCGGTATCGATGTCGATGTCGCGCGTGCGCTCGACCAGTCGCGCATACGCGGGCAGCGTGGGCGAGCGCGCGAGTGACGCCGCAAAGCGCGCGTCGTACGCGAGACCGCGTCGATAGGGGAGCTGGCTCGCCTCCTCGATCAGAAGTCGATCGGCCTCCGGGGACGTCAGAAACGCGACGAACTGCGCTGCGGCGTCGACGTGTTTCGTCGTCGAGAAGATTGCGATGCTGCGAAGATCGGCGAAGGCGTACGCGTTCGCTGGATCGGTCCCGTCCGCCGAGGGGATCGGTGACACATCGTACCGGAGCCCAGCGGCTTTCGTCGCGTCGAGCTCACGGAGAAACCACGGCCCGATGATCTTCATCGCCACCGTACCGTCGATGAATGGATCGCGACCGAGCGCGAAGTTCGCCTTGGGCAACAGTCCCTGCGCGAATCCCTCGCGCAGCACTTCGATGGCGGCGACGGCGGACGGGTTGTCGAACTCGACCTTCCCGTTCGACACGATGGTCTTTCCGCCAGAGCTCGCGAGGTAGAGCGGATAGAAATCGTAGAAGCGCTCGAACCAGGTCGTCTTGAGCGGCGCCCACATCGCCCACTTGTCGAGGCGACCGTCCCCGTCCGTGTCCTTGGCGAGTGCGCGGAACGCCGTGAGCAACTCGGTGTGATTCCGCGGCGGCGTCACGCCTGCCGCCTTCAGCAGGTCGACGTTGTACAGCAGCATCTCGGGGTTGGTCTTCCACGGGAAGGAGTAGATTCCTCCATCGGGAAGCCGCAGCGGCGCCACCATCGCCGCCGTCGTACGCTCAGCCAGACGCGCTGCCGTGGGCGCAAGGTTGTCGAGTCGAACGACGCCGTTCGCGCGCACGAGCCGAGAGAGCAACGCGGAGCTCACGTTGGAGCACACGTCGGGCGTCGCGCGCGCGACGATGGCGGCGAGCAGGACTTCCTCCGTCGAGCGGCCGGCCGGCAACGGCTGCACGCGCACCTGAATGTCGGGATGCTCGCGATTCCACCGATCGGTGAGCAGCATCGCGAGCTTCGTCTCCTGCGGATTCGCGGCAGGCCAATAGGTGAGCGTGATCGGCCCGTTCGCTCGTGAGTCGATCGTCTCGAGACGACCACCCACGATGCGCAGCGCCACGCGACCGCCATCGGGTCCGCTGTAGTCGCGCTGGGCGGGCGCGCTCTCGAGTGATGCGCTCAATGCGCCGACCGGCTTGTACCGGAGGTACGTCACCGCATCCGCATTGTGCGTCACGGCCTGCAGCGCGAGCAGCGACTCGATCGTCGACTCCGCGCCGGAGTTGCGATTCACCTTGTTCGCGCCATCGATGCCATCGAACGTGCGCCCTGTCTTCGCGTCGTACATCGTGACGCCCGCCTGATTCGCGCCGAGGAACCACGCTGCCGACAATCCGGCGAGCACGGCGTAGCGACGATCGTTCGTCGCATCAGCGAGCGCGATGAACCCCTCGGTCATCGGCCCGACGCCGTAGGCAATCTGTGGAAACCATTGCGTCGAGCCGTCGGGCGCGATCTCCGCCGGCATCTGGCCGGCGAGGAGAAAGCGACTCCAGAGTGCGTCGGCCTCGAGCCTGGCCGCGGCGAGAAGCTCTGGTTTTCCGAGCACCATGGATGCCTGCGCCAACGCAGACACCGAGCGCGT
Source organism: Gemmatimonadaceae bacterium (assembly GCA_039915865.1). Classification (GTDB taxonomy): domain Bacteria; phylum Gemmatimonadota; class Gemmatimonadetes; order Gemmatimonadales; family Gemmatimonadaceae; genus AG11. The sequence continues at coordinate 3,197 of JBDSML010000214.1, forward strand.
TCCCCATGCGTGCCACGCGTCACCTGGCGAATCGACGCGCGCACTCCATTTACCCACACCGAGCGGCACGAGCAGCTGCGCCGTCCGTGTGGCAATGGCGGCGTGTTCGGGCGTCGGATCGGCCCGTTGCAGCGCGAGAAGGCCGAGCAGCGCCTCGGCAGTCGCTGTCGCCGATCCGCCGATGAGGCGACCTGCATGCACATCACGCGCGAGTCGCGCGACGGCGCGCTCGGTCGGTGCGTCCAGTCCGCGCAGGCCCTCCGGATACGAGCGCCTGAAGACGCGATGCGCTTCGCCGAGCGCCCAGATGCTGCGCGCGGCCCAGTAGGACATGCTCTTGCGGCTGCTGATTGCCGTGGTGTTCGGATGGCCCGCGGTGTCGATGAAGTTGTAGAACTCGCCGTCGCCCTGCTCCATGGCGACGACGAAGTGAAGCAGCCCGAGTGCGGCGTTGCGCGTGATAGTGTCGCCTGATTGTTCGAACGCACGGAGATAGAGCACGGCAGCGCGCGCCGCGTCGTCCACACTCGCGATCCCTTCGAGGCCATCGCGCTGCGGTGATCCGGTTGGCTTGTAGTCTGGTGCGTTGGCGTAGAGCGCGATGACCTTGACGGGCTTCGACGCAACAGTGGCGTCGAGCGTGAGGTGGCGGAGGTGATCGAAGTTGAGTGTGACCGGCGGAGGCGAAGTGCTGGTCGGCGCGGGGGCTGCCCCGTGACATCCCAACAAGACCATCGCACACACGATGCGTTTCACATCGCCTCGGCGATCGACCGCAGCAATTCCGCCTTGTTCACACGAGCGGCGCCAACCGACACATCCGCCGCACCATAGTAGACGATGAGATCGTCGCCACGCTCGACGAGCCCCTCGGGAAAGACGACGCGCACGCCCGTCCGGAAGTTCGCCATATCAACCTGCGGGATCGGGCCTGCGTCGATCTCATAGGGCGCTTCCGGTGTGAGCGCCGGCGCGTCGGAGACGTACAACACCTTCTCGGGGTCGTCGCGATCGAGCAGCATCCATCCCATCGAATAGACGTTCCCTTCGTCGATCGACGTGGCGCCATGAAAGGGAAGCAGCCAGCCGAGCGCCGTCTCGATCGGCGGCGCGCCGGCGCCCACACGCGAGCTGCGCCAGGTACCCGGCTTTGGGCCAAGCAGCTCGACGCCAGTCGTCGGCCACGCGTCCTCGAGCGCGTCGACGCGCACGCAGACGATCGCCGGCATCGGTCGATGGAGGATCACGTATTGGCCGCCGACCTTTCGCGGAAACACGACGCAGTTCTTGTTCTCCGCGGCAATGCGTGGGCCATGGCGCACATAGCGCGCCGGATCGAGCAGGTCGTCGGTCGTGATGAGACACACGCGCGGGCCGATCAACGAATAGCCGGTATACGTGATGGCGTAGCGGTGCTCGTCCTCGAGGTAGGTGATGCGCGCGTCCTCGACTCCCCATTCCTCATAGGCCGCTTCGCGTGAAATAGCGGGAGTCGGCCACACCTCGTCGATCGTGACGCCGTCCTTCGACAGCGCGAGCGCGAGACACGATCGTTTCGTGTCCTCTTCGAAGACGCGCACCAGCAGGACTACACGATTGCTGTTCCGATCGACGCAGGCGCCTGGATTGAACGCGCCGGATGCCTTCGTAAACGCGATCTGAGACGGTCGAACGATTGGATTGGTCGGGACGCGCATGAGCTGTCCATTCATGAAGGCTCCGACGTCCACGCGCGATACAGTCGCTCGAAGTGCTCACCTGGCGCGCGATAGTATTCGTCGACGCTGACGTCCAACACCGTCGGCACGGACCCTTCAACGAGCCGGTCGCGGAGCGACCGAACGACTCGCGCCGCGTCTTTCTCGCTTCCGTCGGCGCGCACGATGCCGAACGTGCGCTCACGGATGGCCGTGTCGAGCGGAGGACGGTCGAACAGCCGCGCGTC
>JBDSML010000225.1:0-20134 GCA_039915865.1 Gemmatimonadaceae bacterium
AAGATCAACGACAAGCACATCGGCGTCATCGTCCGCCAGATGCTCCAGAAGGTCCGCGTGATGGATGCGGGCGAGACGGAGTTCCTCGAGGGCGAGCACGTCGACAAGCAGGTCTTCCGCGACGAGAACGATCGCATGAAGAAGCGGAAGGAAGCGCCGTCCACGGCCGAGCCGCTGCTGCTCGGTATCACGAAGGCGTCACTCACCACGCAGTCGTTCATCTCGGCCGCGTCGTTCCAGGAGACAACGCGTGTCCTTACGGACGCGTCGATCCGCGGAGCGAAGGATGATCTCCTTGGCCTCAAGGAGAACATCATCATCGGTCACCTCATCCCGGCGGGTACTGGTATGTATCGCTACCAGGACGTCGAGCTCGAGGGCCTCGAGGCACCGGAGGTCGAACTGCCGCCGCTGCCCGACGCACTGCCGAACGTCTTCTCGATGGCCGAGGACGATGAGTTCCCGGCGTCGGCTCGCGCAGGCGCGCAGAAGAGCTGATCGGCTTCACGTAGTCGCAGGCGAATAACGAAGGGCCCGGGCAACTCGCCCGGGCCCTTCGTTCGTACGTGCGATGCGTTGCTTTCATGCAACAACGGTGAGCGCAAACCCTGTGAACTTCGCGCAACGAAACTTGTTGTGCTCGCGGTACGTTTTCCGTCAGATCAGGGGCTCGGAAAAAGGGGCCAAACCTGTAACTCACGCAGCCATACAACGTTGCAGTTTGAGTCGGCACGTTTCGCACTCGGTACGCATGCTGCCTTGTGGCCCATCGGGCAGACCGCTCGCAGATGGGCGACTCGCTCGTAGGGGCAGCATTCCCGAACCCATGGAGAAGCCGTGCGCAAACTCGTCGCTGTTGTCGGATTCGTACTCGCAGTAACTGCCGCGCAGGATGCGTCGGCGCAGACGTACAATTTCAACGTGCTGTACAACGGTGGTGGAAACTCCACGCTCGCTCCTGGCAGCGACATCCCCACCGGTACCAACATCCTTCCCGGCGACAGTTTCCTCTGGACGATCGCAGCGCAGGGCGGCTCGTACTGGAACGTGACCACAGGCGGCGACTTCTTTCCGCTCATGGCATTCGGCGTCAACGAGGCGGGCGATCGCTATGGCGATTACACGCTGACGCTGCTCCGCAACGCTGTGTCGGTATTCAGCCTGTCCGAGGTAGGTACGCTGAACAACTACGTCCACCTCGGTTCGAACACCGTGGTGCTGCCGACAGGATTGCAATTCGACTTCATGCAGATTTCGTATGCGTTGACGTCTGCCATGGACGATCCGCAGTTCGGTGGTGATCCGAACAACCCGATGCCGGTCAACAGCACGATTTCTGGTCCGCTGCCCATCTTCGGTGCTCCCGAAGCGAACGCGTTCTCCCCGGGCATCGACTACGTCTCGGTCCAGGTGACACCGACCCCGGAGCCAGCCACCCTTGGCCTGATGCTCACCGGCGCCGGTCTGATCGGTGCCTTTGCGCGCCGTCGCCGCCAGCAGGCCGCCTGAAGCATTACCGCATCAACGAACGAAGGGCCCGGTCACCGATGACCGGGCCCTTCGTTCATCCGGCGCACGTGCCTATTTGAGGGTACTCAGGTACTCGACGACATCCCGAATCTCGCGGCGCGTCAGCACGCTGCCCATTGGCGGCATCGCTGACGGCCCGTTCACGCGCTTCGCGATCTCCGTCTTCATGATCTTCCGCGGCTCCGGCATGCCGGCGTCGATCGTGATGTAGCTGTCCGTCTCTTCCTTCAGTGTCCCGAAGAGCTTCTGGTTGTTCTTGAGCGTCACCTGCACGGGGCCGAAGCCCGGGGCCACGCGCGCGCTCGGATCCACGAGCGCCTCGAGCAGCTGCTCGCGCGTGAGCCGCGACGCAACGCCCGGCAGCGCGGGACCCACGTTGGCGCCCGGACCATTGCCGAAGTTATGACAGCGCGTGCACTGCGCGGACGGTCCCTGGAAGATGACGCGGCCGCCGCGACGTGCATCGCCACCGCGGAGCGCATCGGCGTAGGCGACCAAAGGCGCCGCAGTCGAGCGCGATTTCTCCAGTGCGTCGATCTTCGCGATCAGCGGAGCATCCTTCGTTGCCCGCACCGCCTCGGCGACGTCGAGCTGGATGTCCGACGCGACCTTGCCCGCCGCCAACTGGTCGACGAGCCGCGTGAGCTCCTCACGGCCCGTCGTGCCCTTGATCTGGCCAAGCGAGGCGAGTGCAGTCTGCTGCTCTGATACCGAACCCTTCCCAACGACCGACGCCAGCAGGTTGGCGGTCGTCGCCTCGGGGAGATCGAGTGGCGGAATGGCGCTCAATGCGGCCATGCGCACCGTGACGTCCCGGTCGGTGAGTGCCGAGCGCAGCGCCTGCTCGGTGCGCTCGTCGTGTAGCGTCGCCAACGCGCGCAGCGACGCCACGCGAACCGAGGCTGCCTGCGCCGAGCGCACCTTGTCGAAGAGGATCGTCGATGCGCTCGTGAGATGCAGACGGCCGATTGCATCCGCGAGCGCGACCTGCAGCGCCGGTGATCCGTTGGCGAACAGCGGCTCGACGAGGCTCGCGATTGCGCCGCGAGCGATGGACGTATCGCGCTGCACGGGGCCGATGTTCGAACCGTCCACGCGATCGAGCACCGACGGCTTCGGCCATACGCCAAGGACCGCGATGGCTTCGGCGCGCATCTCGTCATTCGCGCCGGAACGCGCGGCGAACGTCGCCACGCGCCGCGCCGCCTCGGGCGTTCCGAGCCGCAGGTTTGCGTTGATGACGCGACGCACCAGCGCCTCGCTCCCCTGCGCACTGTCGAGCATTGCGGCGAGTGAGGCCCGCGCGCCCTCGATGCCGCCGTCGTCGTTGATGGCGCGCGCTGCATCCGTCACCACGAGCTCGTCGCGATCGGCGAGGAATCGTGCGACGCCGGCGTCGTGCATGCGGCGCAGCGCGACGACCGCGGCGAGGCGCACGCCGCGCGACGGATGCGATGACAGCGCGACGAGTGGCTCCGACATGCCAATGCGAGATAGCGCGGTGGCGCCGGCGTGCCTCAGGTACACGTCCTCGTCGTTGTTCGCCGAGAGCATGTCGACGATCGGCGCGATCGCCGGTTGATACTTGATGCGACCGAGCGCCTCGGCCGCGAAGAAACGCGAGCGCGGCATGGGGTCGAGCAACTGCTGCACGAGTGCCGGAGCGGCTGGAGCGTAGCGGAGATCGCCGAGCAGCTTCGCCGCCTGAGCGCGAATCTCGGGGTCGCCATCCTTCAGGAGGTCGGCGATCGGAACCGCCTGGCCGATGTCCTTCCGCGCGAGCTGGCCGATGCCCCAGATACCGTGAACGCGCGCCAACTGCCAGTGCGTCTGTCGCGCGGAGGCGAGCAACTCCGCTGACGCATTGCGGTCGACCAACTCGAACTGCGCCTTCGTGCGCACGCGCATGTCGGCGTGATGCAGCAGCGCGACCAGGTCGGCCACCGGCTTGTCCTTGAAGCTCGCGCCGATCAGTGCCTTGGTCTCGACTCGCGCGGGCGACATCGCACCGCCGGCGAGGTCGATCCTCCAGATCTTTCCCTTGTCCTTCGGATCCCATCCTTCGATCCAGTCGGCGGCGTACAGCGCGCCGTCGGGTCCGAACTTCAAGCCGGTGATCTGCAGTCCCTTCATCACCACCTTGTCCTCGACGAGACGAAAGCCAGCGCCCTCCGGCGCGATGGTGAAGCCCTGGATGCTCGAACCCGACGGCGTGCCGGTGAACACGGAGCCGAAGTAGTAACCGCGCCACGTGTCGTCGAGGGCGGTACCGGGGTTGCGGTCGAAGCCAGCGGGGCCGGCATGCCATGACGCAATGGGCGGCGTGATGTACGCCGCCTGCCCCGCGAATCGCGGCTTGAACAGGTTCTCGTCCATCCAGACCTTGTACGTGTTGTTGTCGGGATCCACGTACTTGCCGAACTGCCAGTTGATGCGCCAGCCGCTCTCCATTCCGTCGACGACATAGACCAGTCGCTCGGTCTCTCCGGCATGATCGCCGTCGTTGTCGGGGCTGATCAGGTTGCCGTATTCATCGAACGCGAACTCCTGCGGATTGCGCAGGCCACTCGCGAAGATCTCGGCCTCGGTGCCGTCCGGATTGGCGCGCATGATCACGCCGCTCATCGGGTTGTAGAGCTTTCGGCCGTCGCGCGTGGTGATGTTGACGCCGAGATCGCCCTGCTTCCAGTAGAGCCGTCCGTCGGGGCCGATGAGCGGGCCGGAGAGTCCATGTCCGCCGAAGCCGATGTGAACGCCCGAACCGTGCGCGATCGACTCCTTCGTGTCGATGACGCCGTCGCCGTTGGTGTCGCGCAGGCGCCAGATGTCGGGTGACGTCGTGAGGTAGAGATCCTTGCCGTACGAGAGGACACCGTGCGCGACGTCCGTCACGAGATCGTTGAGATCCTGGAAAATGTGCTTCGAGTAGTCCGCGACGCCGTCGCCGTTCGTGTCCTCGAGCCGATAGATCCCTTCCTTGTGAAAGGTCAGGTCGCGCCAATCCTTCGAGCCGTCGCCATTCCAGTCGTCGAGCCACTGATTCTTCGCACTGTTCTCCGGAGCCAGCACGCGCTTGTAGAACGCGCGCTTGTCCTCGACGTCCTTGAACAGGATCGACGAGATCATCCAGTCGGGATGACCGCGGATGTCGATCTCGTCGCGACTGGAGCGTCCCGTGCTGGTCGCGTACAACCGGCCCTGTTCATCGAACGAGATGCCGATGATGTCGGCGACCAGCGGCACGGGTGCCCAGAGGCTGATCTGCAGGCCAGGCGCCATCTGCACGGCCACGGAGTCGCGCCCCATCCTCGACAGCCGCGCTGCTGAATCGGGCGACAGCCGCACGTCCCTGGGCGTGAACGGCGCCGCAGCCTCGACGACCAGCGGTAGAATATTCACCGGCGGCGGCGTCGCGCCGAGCGGCGCGGGCGATGACACGGGCGCCGGCTGACACGCAATCAGCGCGAACAGGAAGCCAAGACGAGTCGTACGAAGACGTGACATTAGCGGCACTGCCAGGAGTGATGGATGAGCGGAGCCCCGTTCGTCAGGCTCGCTGGTGCGTACGTGCGTGTCAGAACATGCGCGCCGGACCGGCAGAGACAAGTTCGTGCACTCCTGTTCACCTGCGGTTCGCCGCTCCAGCTTTAGCGCATGCAAGATTCCTCAGCGAAGCCCCGGCTCAGCGTACCGCTTCGTCATCGCTCGCGCATCGACCGCTTCAAGCTCGCGAGCCGCGCGCACGTGCGCGAGCGGCTCATGACCGACGAAGTGATTGCCGACGCCGTGCGCGCCCACGCCGAGGAGACGGGGACGCCGATCCATGAGGCGTGGAAGCGTGTGGACGGCTACATCCACGAGATCGTCCCCTTCTTCAACGTCATCGCCTACTACCAGATCGGCTACCGCGTCTCCGGATGGCTGCTGCACCTGTTCTACAAGACGTCGGTGGACTTCGAGGACGAGCGCGCGAAGGAGCACCTGCCGCCCGACGCAGTGATCGTCTACGTGATGAACCACCGGTCCAATGCGGACTACATCCTCGTCAGCTATGCGCTGGCGGGGGAGGTTGCCATCTCGTATGCCGTGGGCGAATGGGCGCGCGCCTTCCCGCTGGAAGTCGTCTTCAAGTCCTTCGGCTCGTACTTCATTCGCCGACGGTACCGCGAGCCGTTGTACCATGCGGTGCTCGAGCGATACGTGCAGCTCATCACCCGCGAAGGGGTCACCCAGGGCATCTTCGTCGAAGGCGGCCTCACGCGCGATGGCAAGCTCCGCGCTCCCAAGATCGGGCTGCTCGACTACGTGCTCGGCATCGGCCGCGACGTGGAGTTCGCCAAGCGGCTGCATGTGGTGCCCGTTGCGGTGAACTACGATCGTGTGCTCGAGGACCGCACCCTCCTCCGCGAGTTGGACGCATCGTCTGGTGGACACCGAACCCCGCGCCGCACGCAGGCGTACGAGGTCCTGCGCTACGTGGGCTCGAACATCGGGCGGCTGCTCACGCGTCGCTGGAAGAAGTACGGACGTGCGGCGGTCGTCGTCGGAGCGCCGATTCCGCTGGCGCCGTGGTACGCCCGGCATACCGACCTCTTCTCGCTCGACAAGCCGGAACGGCTCGGGCGGGTGCAGGCACTGTGCGACGAGTTGCTCATCCACGTCGGTCAGCTGATCCCGGTGACGCCGGTGCCCCTGGTCTGCGCGGCACTCCAGAGCTTCGACTCGGAGCTGGTGTCGCGCGCGGACCTGCTCGAGCGGATCGACGAGATGCGGGGCGCGCTGGGCGAGCTGAATGCGCGTGTCCTGAGTGGGGACAACGGGGCGGAGGAGATCTTCGCTCGTGCCTGGCGGATGTTGAAGATGCGCCATGTGCTGGTGGAGCAGGGGGCCGGATATCTCGTGCTGCCGCGTGGACGGCCGCTCATCAGCTATTACGCGAACAGCGTCGCGCACCTTCTCGGTCCATTCGTAAAAGCGGTGCAAGCGCGTGACGCATTGCCGGCTATGGCGGGTCTTCGTGACCTAGCGCCGTCGAAGTCATGAGATGACTTGCGGTGCGGGTTGCTCTTTGCATGTATGGTGCGGTAGGATTGTCCTCTCTCGGGACTAACTGATCATACCGATCGTTACGGCATCGTTGCCCGTCTCCACATCCCACGCAACGAGCTCGGCGCGCGCTCGCTTCCCAGCTCCACCCCACTTACGGGCCATTCCGGCCCTCATCGTTCCTCAACGAGGAGGATCTTGATGCGTTGGCACTCTCTCCCCGCGATTCGCCAGCTTGGCGTCGCGGCGGCACTGCTCGCATTCGCTGCTTCGGCGGCGGCAGCACAGGCAACCGGCACCATCCGCGGCCGTGTGATCGATGCGGCGACGGCTCGCCCGATCCAGGATGCCTCGGTGACGCTGACCGGTACGCGACTCGGCGCGGTCACGAACGCGTCGGGTGACTATTCGATGATCAACGTCCCCACGGGGACGTACGAGATCACGGCGCGTCGCATCGGCTACGGCAAGACGGCGCGGCCGATCGTCGTCGCCGCCGGCGCCGAGGTGCGTGCCGATATCGACCTCAGGCAGGCAGCATCCACGCTCGACGCCGTCGTCGTCACCGGCACAGCCGGTGATGTCGAGAAGCGCACGCTGGGCAACTCGATCACCCAGCTCGACGTCGCCGATCTGACGTCGAAGACGACCGTCACGAACGTGACCGAGGTGCTCCAGTCGAAGACACCCGGTCTCACGTTGCTCCCGAACAGCGGCACGCCGGGCGCCGCCGCGGAGTTCCGCATTCGCGGCGCCGGATCGCTGGTTGGGTATACGCCGGTCATCTTCATCGATGGCGTCCGCTACAACAACGCGTCGCTTGGCAACTTCAATCCGACGGGCACCCTCGGCGCGACGGGCGGGCAGGCGCAATCGACGCAGGTCACGTCGGCGATCAACCTGATCAGCCCACAGGACATCGAGTCAATCGAGGTGTTGAAGGGACCCGCCGCGGCAACACTCTACGGAGCAGAAGCCGCGAACGGTGTCATCCAGATCATCACCAAGAAGGGGAGCCGCGGGAATCAGGCGTCTCGCGTGTCCGTGCGCGCCGAGACGGGATTCAACCGTCAGGCGATCGACATGCAGGACAATTTCACGCTGTGCGACGCCGCGCGCATGGCCGCGTCGGGCACGTATCCGGGCTGCACCGGCAAGCCGCTCAACACGTTGATCACGCAGAATCCATTTCGTGATGATCCGCGCGTGCTCCGCGATGGACAGATTCGCAAGTATGACGCGTCCGTTCGTGGTGGTGCCGACAAGTACTCGTATTACGTCGGACTGAACCACGACGAGAACGAAGGTGTGCTGTCCGTCAGCTACGAGAACCGCAACGGCGGCCGCGCGAATTTCGGGTTCACGCCCGGTTCGAAGTTGGACATCGACTTGAACCTCGGGTTTTCGCAGACGCGGCTTCGTCTCCCGATCGCTGACGAGTCAGCGGTCAGCCTGTCGTTCGGCGCCGCCCGCGGCCGCCCGGGTTGCTCCGTCAAAGCCGATTCCATCTGCTACACGATCGGCAATCCGATTCTCTCGAACCGCTACAACAACCAGACGCGCTCGCAGCGTGTCACGCTGGGGTCCACGCTCAACTACCGACCGACCAACTGGTTCCGCAATCGCCTGACGATCGGTCTCGACAACACGAGCTCCATTGCCGAAGTGCTGTCGCTGCCCGGTGAGAGCGACGACGAGCCGACGGGCGCCTACAATCAGCAGGTGCCGCGCAACACGATCTACACCATCGATTATGTCGGCAGCGTGGAGCACTCCTTTACGTCGTCGCTCCTCTCGACGACGTCGGTTGGATCGCAGGTGGTGTCGAACAAGTCGGAGTCGATCTTCGGGCAGGGCATCGGACTGGGCGCACCGACCGTGACGGTGATCGGTTCCGCGACGACGAAGAATTCGTCCAACACGTATTCCGAGCAGAACTCGCTCGGCTACTATGCGCAGGAGCAGCTCGGCTGGAACAACCGGCTGTTCGTCACCGGCGCCATTCGCGTCGACAACAACTCGGCGTTCGGGACGAACTTCAACCGCATCGCGTACCCGAAGTTCTCCATGTCGTATGTCGCCAGCGAAGAGCCGGCGCTGCGCGACAAGCTGGCGCGTCTCTCGGTGAACAGCCTCAAGCTTCGTGGCGCGTGGGGGCAGGCGGGCCGTTCACCGAATCCGTATTCGGCAACGCAGACATACAGCGTCAGCACCGCGACGCTCGGCCAGACGAGTGTGTCCGCGCTGCGCACGAACTCGTACGGCAACCCGAACCTCAAGCCCGAGCGTGGGGAGGAGCTGGAACTCGGCTTCGACATGGGCGTGCTGAGTGACCGGGCCGCCATTGATTTCACCTGGTACAACAAGGTGACGAACGACCTGCTGGTCGCGTTGCCCATTGCGCCGTCGAACGGCTTCAACAGCTCGCCGCAGACGAACTTTGGCTCCATCAGGAATCGCGGCGTCGAAGTTTCCTTCACGGCGACGCCGCTCTCACGCGCGAATTTCTCGTGGGACGCGCGGGTCACGTACGCGGCCAACCGCAACACGCTGCTCTCGGTGCCGGACACCAACACCGCGAAGCCGATCTCGGGACTGGCCTATACGCCAGCCTCGCAGGAGAACCACCTCGGCTATCCGCTCGGTGGATACTGGAGCGCCTTCCCGATCCACGATGCCACTGGCGGATATGTGCTCTCCGCGACGCGCGCCTTCACCTTTCCGACGAAGAAGAGCTACATCGGTTCGCCGGTGCCGCTGCATGAAGTGGGCGTGTCGAACACCTTCACGCTGTTCCGCAACCTGAGCGTCTACAGCCTGTTCGACTACAAGGGCGGCCACTACCTGTACAACGGGCGTGAACGCCAGCGCTGCCTCAACGGCAACAACTGCGAGTTCGTGAACACCGTCGGCCAGGATACCATCGCCATCCGCGCGTATCGCACGTCCACGAACGACGAGCCCTACCTCGAGAAGGCGGACTTCGTGAAGCTGCGCGATCTCTCGCTCACGGTGCAGATCCCCAAGCGCTACCTCGAGTTCTCGAGTGGCACGGACGCGAGTGTCGTCTTCGCCGGTCACAACCTCGCGCTGTGGACCGACTACTCCGGCCCCGATCCGGAAACCAATTCCTATGGCGGACGCCTGTTCGCGCGTGCCGACGTGTATACCCTGCCAATGAACCAGCGATGGACGCTGGCTCTCAATCTCAGCTTCTGACCGGAGCCGACACACAATGTCTTTCCGTCTCCCCGGTCGCATGACGCGCGCGACTGCCGCCATCGCGGCTGTCGCCGTCTTCGCCGGCTGCACCGACTTTCTCAAGGCATCGAATCCCAGCGCGATCCAGGCCGATGATCTCGCCAATCCTCTTTACATCAACCTGATGGTGAACGGCGTCATCGGGGAATACCAGCAGGTCGTCGACGACCTCGATCTCCGCAGTGGCGTGTTTGGGGACGAGCTGTTCAACAACCACGGCTTCTTCGAGGAGCGTGAGATCGACAAGCGCAACGTCATTCCGGAGAACGGGACGTATCCGCTCGTCATCTACGTGCCGCTGCAGCGCACGCGCTTCCTCGCCGACAGCGTCGCCGGCCGCCTGAAGGTCCTGCTCGGCGACTCGGCCAGCCGCGACCTCCGCGTCGCCCGCGTGCTCGCGTACGCTGGCTCGTCGTATGACCTGCTGGCGGAGAACCTCTGCACGATTCCGGTCAACGGCAGCGTGCCGTACACGCCGGAGGAGACCATCAGCAAGTTCGCCATTCCGCGCCTGAACGAGGCGATTGCAGTCGCGACGGCGTTTCGCGCAGCGACGCCGAACACCGCGCTGCAGGCGGCGGCGGACTCCGTCATCAACTTCGCAAAGCTGACGGCCGCTCGCTCGCTCCTGTTCGTGAACGACAAGGCTGGTGCGCGTGCGTTCGCAGTGCAGATCCCCGCGACGTTCGAGTTCCGCGCGTACTATTCGGCGCAGAATGGGCGCGAGAACAATGGGTTCCAGAATGCGGCGGTGGGGAGCCCGTGGGTATCGCTGGAGCCGAAGAACAAGCGCCTGAACGATCCGCGTATTCCGCACCTCGTCACGCCCTCGGGCGTGCAGTCGATCGCCGCAGGCAACGCGGATACGGTGACGGTCAACGGCGTGCGGTCGATCGGGGCGTTCATTCCGAAGTCCCCACTGATGCACAGCACGTACGACGGGACGACGACCGGCGCCGTCTTCACGCTGGGACCCAACTTCATCCGCATCGCGACCTATCTCGAGGCGCAGTACATCATCGCCGAAGCGGATGGTCCGGTCGCGAGCACGCTGGCGTTCGTCAACGCGCGTCGCACCGTGGGCGGTCAGGCGCCGGTGACGCTCGCCGGTGCGGCCCTCATGGATGAGCTGCGCGAGCAGCGCCGCCGTGATTTCTTCCTCGATGGCCACCGCCTCGGCGACATGCGCCGGTACCTCAAGTACGACAAGATCGACAACTTCCAGCGCGGTGCGTATCCGGGTTCGATCTCCGGTGAGCAGTTCAACGACGCGACGTGCTGGCCGCTGCCGCTTTCCGAGATCGCCGGAAACCCGAACGTTCCGCGCTGACGCTCGTCAGGACGGCGGCATGACAGGATGAGATGGGAAGGGCACACCGGTCGTTGCGGTGTGCCCTTTTTTTTGTCGGGGCCGGGCGCCGATGGCGACCGTGACGAGAAGTCGCTGACTCTTGCCGTTCGCGAGCGGAGCGAGCGCCCCATAAGCCTGCGCCCAGCGGCGACTCCCACCTTGACCCAACTCCCGGTCCCTGCTTACGTTGCGAGTCTGTTCCGTGCCGCCTCAATCGGGGCGATCCACGTATGAAGCAGATCGACGAACACCATCAGGTTGAATGCCGACGATTAACCAGCTGGTCCGGCAGTCCCGCCGCGACCTCGCCAAGAAGGAAAAGGCGCCGGCGCTGAAGGCCAACCCCCAGAAGCGGGGCGTCTGCACGCGCGTCTACACCACCACCCCCAAGAAGCCGAACTCCGCCCTCCGCAAGGTCGCGCGTGTTCGCCTCACCAACGGCTTCGAAGTCACCGCCTACATCCCCGGCGAAGGACACAACCTCCAGGAGCACTCCATCGTGCTCATCCGCGGCGGTCGTGTGAAGGATCTTCCCGGCGTTCGCTACCATATCGTTCGCGGGACGCTCGACGCCTCTGGCGTGAACGGCCGCAACCAGAGCCGTTCGAAGTACGGCACCAAGAAGCCGAAGGCCGGTGCCGCTGCCAAGGGAGCCAAGAAATGAGCCGCCGCAAGAGCGCTGTAAAGCGCACCATCCTGCCCGACGCGCGCTACGACAGCCAGACCGTCTCGAAGTTCATCAACGTCCTGATGTATCAGGGCAAGAAGAGCACGGCCGAGCGGATCTTCTACGCCGCCATGGACCTCGTCGAGAACCGCACGAGCCAGCCCGGCGTCAACATCTTCAAGCAGGCGCTCACCAACCTCAAGCCGGTCGTCGAGGTCAAGAGCCGCCGCGTCGGTGGCGCCACGTACCAGGTGCCGGTCGAAGTGCGTCCCGAGCGCCGTACCGCGCTCGCCATGCGCTGGCTGATCAGCTACTCCCGCGACCGCAACGAGAAGTCGATGGCCGAGAAGCTCGCCGCCGAAGTCATCGCAGCGTCGAAGGGCGAAGGCAACGCCGTGAAGAAGAAGGAAGACACGCACCGCATGGCGGATGCGAACAAGGCATTCGCGCACTACCGCTGGTAGCACTGTCCCGAGATATGTCACTCGCCCCGCTCGTGGCTGGTCCACGGGCGGGGCGAGGTGCGTCACGCCCCGATATCGCATGGCGACACGGTGATTATCGGGCACCTGGGGATCGCCTTCGCCGCCAAGCGACGCTGGCAACGCGCACCGCTCGGCTGGCTCCTTGGAGCCTCCTTCGCACCTGACATCTGGCGCCTCGCCCTCGCCGGATCAGGATATGACTGGTGGCCCTCGAACACACTGTCCCACGCCCTGCCGTGGAGCGCGGTGGTTGCGGTCGCCCTGGGATCAGTCGCCTGGCTGACCCTGCGCGACGGTGCCCTCGCGCTGGTGGTCACAGCCCTCGTGGCCTCCCATATCGCGCTCGACATGGTTTCCGGGTGGAAGCCACTGTGGATCGGCGGGCCAAGTGGCCTCAACGTGCAGCGGATGGAGCAGATGGAGTTTGCCCTCGAGGCGTTCCTGTGCTGGATCGGCTGGCTGCTCCTTCGCGGCGCTAAGCGGCCCGGCTGGCTGTCCACGAGAACAGCGCTCCTGATCATGCTGGCTGTTCAGGTGGCGTACGTTACGCGGACTTACGACATTCGGCCTAACGCCACGCGCTGCTGGACCTATCCATTCTCGTCGTGTTCGCGGAGATTGTAGATGAGAAAGCAGTAACTTTCCATCCCCCCGAGCGTCACTTCCCGGTGACCCAGCGCACCAAAGCGCGGTCTGGCCTTGCAGCGGTAGTGCGCTTCCTGTCACGAAGCTGTAATTTGGCCTCCCACCCAACTTTCTAACCTCATCATGACCTCTCCTGCGCCGACCAGCAGTCTCGCTCGCCGCCTGCGCGTGCCGGGCTACCTGTTCTTCGGCATCGCGGTGATTCTTCCGATCCTCGACCTTCTGGTCTCGGTCTATCCAATTCGGCTCGGAACGGTCGTGTGGCGCTTCGGTGCGGTCGGATTGCTCTCCAGCGCCATCGGCGCGCCGCTGCTGGTGCTCTTCTTCATCTTCGCACTCGCGATGTTCCTCGGCGACAAGAGGGTTGTCCTCACCGTCGGAATCGTCGCGTCGCTCATCGCGTTGTTGCTCGTGGCCGGAGCCGGCTCCTTTGCGCTCGACGCCTTGCAGATGAAGCGCCGTGTGCAGGAAGCGGCGCAGCAACGGTTCATGATGGCGTCCATGCAGGCCATGTTGAAGCTGATCCTCGAGGGCGTCGCGGCCATCGTACTCGCCATCAGCGCGTTTCGGACGGTGAACAAGAAGACGAAGGCGCTGCCCTCCTCGTCCTCCACGGGAAAGGAATCGCGCGGATCCGGGTCGCTGGTCATGGGCCGCAAGCGGTCGTCGCGTTCGCTCGCGACATCTGACGCGACGTCCGACGCAGCAGCCGACGCTCCGCCCGCAGCGATCACCGAAACGATCGAGGAGTAGACCCCCTCGGCGCAGTCCCCGATCCCTCCCCGACGCACTGCCAGGGAGGGATTTTTTCGTCCGGGTCCGCGGCACCCGGCTTGCGATTGTTCGGCCCGCCATGCCGACCCGCACACCCCCGATTCCGCCCGTTCCCTCTCTCCAGTCCCCGACGGCGCTCCAAGCGCGATTCGCCGAACTGCAGACCCGGTCGGGCGCCACCGCGTTGGGCGTCGCAATCATCGACTTCGAGACGGGCGCAAACTTTCACTACCACGCCGACCGCTGGTTCCACGCGGCGAGCACGATCAAGGTCGCGATTCTGGTCGGCGTCTTCGGTGCGATCTTTCGGGGCGAGTTGCTGCCGCAATCGCGAGTTCATGTCCGCAATCGCTTCCTCAGCGCATACGACGGCTCGCCCTACCGCGTGCGCCTCGAGCGAGACGCGAACCCCGAAATCCATCGCGCTGTCGGACGCACGCTTCGCGTGAGCGAGCTGGCGGACGCGATGATCACGACGAGCAGCAACCTCGCCACCAACCTGCTGCTCGACCTCGTCGGTCTCGACGTCCTGCAGCATCAACTCGACGCCTTTGGCCTCGACGGCATCGACTTGCGCCGAGGGGTGGAGGATGAAAAAGCGTTCGAGCATGGCATCAGCAATCGCGTCACCGCCAATGGACTCGTCGGCTTGCTGCGACTGATCGGGGAAGAGCACGCCTTCAGTCCGTCGCTCTCGCGGCAGATGCTCGCGGTGTTGCACGGACAGCAGTTCAAGAGCGGCATTCCTGCCGGCCTCCCGCGCGACGCGCGCGTCGCGCACAAGACGGGCGAGATCTCGACCATCGCGCACGACGCGGGGCTGATCTACCTGCCCGACCGCAAGCCGTACGCGCTCGCCGTGCTCACCGAATGGGAGCCGTCGGCCACTGGCCGTTCGACCACCATCGCCGCCGCATCATATCTGGCCTACGCCGCACTCATCGGGTCTCGCGACACATGACCACCGACATTGCGGCCTTCCCGCTTCGCCTCGTGGACGGACGACGTCTGGAGCGTCGCTACAGGGACGTCCTGCTTCCCGGTGGCGTGCTCTGCGATCACGCCGGGCAAGCGCGCGTTTTGCCTCGATACTTTTACGAGATCGAGTCATGGGAGCAGGCGAGCCGTACCATGCTCTCACCACACTTCGCGGCGTCGGAGTTCATTCACACCGACGTGCGCGAGGCGCCGCCGCTGCGGATTTTTCCACGATACATCCCCTGCGCGACGGTGCTGATTGCCCTTGCACTCGAGCTCTTCCGGGAGGCGGTTGGCACGTACGTCTTCATCGGCGCGAATGGTGGATACTGCTCGCCTCGTCATGCACGGATCGGTGGTGCATCACCGCACTGCTGGGGAACCGCTGCGAACATCTATCGGGTAGGGGACACGTACCTCGATTCGCAAGAGACCATCGTCCGCCATGCGTCCATCGCGCGCGAGGTCATCCCTACCATCTGGACACGTCCGCTCGGCCCGGAGCTCGCCAAGACGGACGACCATCTGCACCTGGACCTGGGATACGTCGTCAGCGTCCCCCGCGAAGCAGCGGGAGAGACCTATAACCTGAAGCTGGCTGGAGATCCGTTGTGACCGATGTGCAGTCCATGACGGAAGCTGGAGAAGCATGATGTCGATAGAAGCGAAGAAGGGTCCGCGTCGAGCGGATGGTGTGGCGTGCGGGGAACGCGCGATTGCCGGCGGAAGCATGCCGGCGATCGGTCTCGAGGCGGAGTTCACCACCGTCATCGACGGCGTACCGCAGCGGCCCGAGGACGTGTTCGGATCGCCGCGCAAGGTGATCCGCGGACCGCTCGTGCATCGCACGGGACGCTCGTATCACCTGCCCACCGGCGGGGCGCTCTACTTCGACACCGGCGTGATGGAGATCGCGACGCCGATGATCGAGATCGCGCGCGGCTGTGGAGCGCGCGGCACGCGTTCGCTGTGGGAGAGCCTCGGCTTTCTCCGCAATGAGCTGGACGCGTGGGAAGCGGCGACGGAACGCTCCATTCGTCTCGTCGGATTCAGCGCGCACTACAACGTATCGTTCGACCTTCCGCGGAGTGAGCAGGCCGACGGTCGCTCGGTGGAGCAGCTCGCGTATCTGTTGACGCACGTCCTCGCCGCGCCTGTGATGGTGCTCGCCGCGAACCGCCGCTCCACCGGAGTGGGCGTTCGGCCGCGCGGCAATCGCGTCGAGATCACCGCCGACTTCACTCCCGACGCTGCGCTCATGGCCGCGACGGCGACGCTGATCGTCGGCATCGTGCGCGAGGTGATGACGTGGCCCGACTACTCCGTCGCACAGCTGGCCGCGCACTCGATTCCCGTCGTGCAGGGTTTCGTGCCGGTCCCGCACAGCTCACGAAAGGGGTGGGTCGCGAAGGATGTCTGCTATCCGTTCAATCCGTTCGCCTGCGACGTCGACGCGGATCAGTGGAAGCAGCAATCCGGTGCGAGCCTCACGCTGCGCGAGATGGCGGGCCGCACCACGCGACACTTCTGGAAGACTGTTTCCGAGCTCGGCGACCCGACGTCGCTGCGCCTCATCGCCGCCGTGATGCGCGGCCGCGCACCGTCGCTGCTCGAGCTCGACGACCGGCCCGCCGCGTACGACGACGTCGGGCGACTGTGCAGCTGGAACGACCTCTTCCCGGTCACGTTGCTGCCGCGCTCACGCTACGAGCGCGTGCTCAGCCACGCGATCGCGGGCCGCCGCGTGCGCATCGCGGGGGTGTGGCACCGGCCCGTGGGTGTGCGCGGGTGGACGCATGTCGTCCTCCGGCGCGAGCGCGATGGCACCAGGCACATTCGCTCGCTGGACGATCTCCTCGTGCACCTCGACGCCTGGGATCGTTCGGCGAACCGGCTCCTGCGCGAGCGACGTGCCGTGCCGCCGATCATGATTCTCGCCGAGCGGCGCCTTGTCGACAGGCGGGCGGACGTTGGCGACACGATGGAGCGGCGCCGCGAGAGCGACGCAATCAGCGAGGCAGTCCTGCTGGCAGGGAAGCTGGAGGCGACGCCGAATGCAGATGCGGCGCCCGCGCCCAAGCCGCTCGGCATCCGGCCACAGGCGGAAGCCCCGCTGGTGATCATCGCGCGCATCTAGCGCAAGCCGGTGCCGCCCGTCGGGGCTGGGGGTAACTTGAACGCATGACGTCTTCTGACGATCACGCCAACGAGCCGGCCGCAGTCCCACGTCCGGATGGTGAGCGGGACGACGCTCGGCTCGTCGCCCTCGAGCAGCAGATGGCGGCGCTGCGGGCGGATGTCGCAAGCCTGCGCGCGACGTTAGAGCCGGAGCCCAAGACGACCCTCGCCCAGGACTCGCGACCGGCGCGAGTCGCGACCGTGCCGGCGTCCTCAGCGGCGCTGGCGAGTCCCGCAATGGCAGCGGCGCTACGCCAACCGCCGCGAGCGGAGCCGCCGCCGCCGGGAGGGCAATCGTTTTCGGACAGGATGCATTCCGGCGCCACCATGAGCGGTGAGGAGCTCGAGTCGGTCGTCGGACGTTACGGGATGCCGGCGCTGGCGGCGCTCATGATCCTCATGGCGGTAGGCGCGCTGATCAAGGTGGCCGTCGAGCATGGGTTGCTGACACCGGAAGTGCGCATCGGCGCCGGCGCAGTCGCGGCGATGCTCGTCGGAGCGGCGGGGCTGTACTTTCGCCGGCGCGACGAACTGCGATACGGCAATGTGTTGCTGGCGCTCTCGCTCGCGATCATCGACGTCGTGGCGTGGGGCGCGGGGCCTCGGCTCCATCTCATTCCGACAACGGTTGCCCTCGGTATCGTCGATGTCGTCGCCATCGCGCTGGCGGTGCTGGCGCTGAGCGACGGCAGTGAATTCCTCTTCGCTGTCGCGGTGGCGGGTGCGCTGTCGGCGCCCTTCGTCACGTCCGACGGCGGCGGGACTGCGCTGGGCCTGTTGCTCTATGGAGGGACGGTGTTGATCGGCGCGCTGCGGGCAGCACGAGACCCGCAGTGGGCGCGCGCCTTCGCTGTGTTGGTGATCGGCGCGCTCGTCTATTCGCTGGCCGCTGGCCAACTGCCGATGAGCGCGTCGTGGTACGGGCCCTATCTCATCGCGATGTTCGGCGGTGTCCTCGCGGCCGCGGCGGTGTTGTTCGCCGAGCCGTCGTGGAGGAGCGAGCTGCCGCGGGCGTATCTGGCGGTGACGGTGATCGGCGTCATCCTCGGCTGGGATGCAATTGCCGGCCGACCGTTGCCGGTGACGGTGAGCGTGGCGGTGGGGCTCGCCGCGGTAACGTATGCGTCGCTGATGATACGGAATGCCGTCGCTCGCGTGTGGACGGCGAGCGCGTTGCTGCTGCCGTTGGTCTCGCTGGGCCTTGCATCAGCGGGGATCGCGAGCCGCAATGTGAACGGCGTCGTGTTCGCGGTCTGGTCGGCGTTCGCGCTGGTCGCGTGGCGCGTCGAGCAGCGCGCTGGCGACGAGTGGCGTGGCGCCACCCATCTGCTGGCCGGCTCGCTGCTGGGAATCATGGCTGTGTCGGCGTGGCTATGGCCGACGCCGTTGGCGTTCGTCGCGGGGCTTGCGGGGTGGTCGGTGGCGGTTGCCTGGCTGGGGCGCGACGAGCGGCATCCTCATGCGGTGGCCGGAGTGGCGGTCGCCGTGACGATCGCGGCGCTGTCGGCGATCGACCAATTGGCGAGCCGGGGGGCGTATTCGTACGTCCCTTTCGCGACGCGGTCGTCGGCGTCGGCGCTGTGCGCGGCGATGGGGATCGCGCTGGCGGGCGAGCTGATCGGCAAGGGCGAGGGCGGGGCGCGGTTGCTGTGCGATCGTCCGGTGCGCCTGGGGTTGCTGATGGGGTTCCTGATCCTGTGGGGCCGGATGGAGCTGGCGCAGGCGTTCAATGCCGACTTGGCGGCGTTTCTCCTGGTGTCGTATTACGCGGCGTGCGGTGTGGCGTCGATCGTCGCTGGGCGCCGGTTGGGGATTGGTCGGTTGCGTGTGGCGGGGCTGGCGTTGGCGATCTACGCCGGGGTGAAGGGCGCGGTGCAGGTGACCGACATCGGGTCAGTGCTGTTGCGCGTGGGTGCGTACGCTGCGGTTGGAGTATTCCTGCTCGGCGCGGGGTATCTGTATCGCGAGCAGCGTGCGGAAAGGGCAGCGACCATGGGCTGAGGTCGCACCGCGGCTCACGAAGGTCGGCATCCGTGCGGCGCGCATCCTCCTATCGCGTGCTGACTATCGGTGGCTTTGGAGTTCGACAGAAACGGACTGGACGGACACAGACTGAACCGGCGGTGCATGGGTCATCGGTGGCGCGGCAGGAACGACGCAGTTGTATCCGTTCAGTCCGTTCAATCCGTGTGTGTCGCTGCAAGCACCCTCCGATGCCTGTCGACCAGCAGGAGCAGATGCGGCGGCAGGTAGTTCGAGCCGACGCACAGCCGACTCATGCGGACATTGTGATCCGGTGTCCGCTGAGCACATTGGAATTGCTGCCCGCGACCAGTTGACACAGCCCGAATCCCCAATAAATTCATGGGGCTACGGGATTTTCTTCTCGGATCTGTTTTTTCGAGCACCGTGCTTCGGCTCACTGCGGCCGGCTAAATGGGTGTCCTGGCTTCGGCTACCGGACAAGGTTCACACCGGCGACTTCGTGTCGCTCCCGAAAAGAAACGCAGGACAACTTGACGTCGAGTGCTCCTACTCGGCGCGCCTTGGGTCCCCACTCGTGCAGCAGAGGCGAGTGCACCCTGGCGAGAGCGGATGGATACCGGCCTTTAACGGGCGCCTGGTCCACCCGCGTTTGTATTTGACGACTTGATTTGTCGCTGGCGCTAGAACGGCAGCCGCGACTGACACCTGACGGGTAGATATGGCACGCGAAACTTCGCTCGAGTATTACCGCAACATCGGCATCATGGCGCACATCGACGCCGGTAAGACGACGACGACCGAGCGCATTCTGTACTATACGGGCAAGAGCCACAAGATCGGCGAAGTGCACGAAGGCGCCGCGACGATGGACTGGATGGAGCAGGAGCAGGAGCGCGGCATCACGATCACGTCTGCCGCCACCACGTGCTTCTGGATGCGCCACGGCCAGTCCGACAAGGAAGGCTCTGGTCCCGAGTACCGCATCAACATCATCGACACCCCGGGCCACGTCGACTTCACGGTCGAAGTGGAGCGTTCGCTCCGCGTGCTCGACGGCGCCGTTGCGCTGCTCGATTCCGTGGCTGGTGTCGAGCCGCAGACGGAGACCGTGTGGCGTCAGGCGGACCGCTACAAGGTCCCGCGCATGATCTTCTCGAACAAGATGGATCGTACCGGCGCCGACTTCGAGCGCTGCATGCGGATGATCAAGGATCGCCTGAGCAAGCGCGCGTT
>JBDSML010000279.1:0-15624 GCA_039915865.1 Gemmatimonadaceae bacterium
GACATCATGTTGTTCGCCGAGACGCGCAAGCCCATCTCGCACGTTGCGATCTATGCGGGCGACGGACGCATCATCCACTCGTCCTCGAGCGGTGGAGGCGTGCGCTTCGACGACCTCGGCACCAAGCGCGGACAATGGTTCGTACAGCACATGGTCGCTGCGCGTCGACTCACCTCCGGCGGGCGCAGCCTCGTGCAGCCGCTGGAATTTCTCGTGCGGCCCGATTCGCCGCTCGACCCTCCCGACAAGGCGCCGCCGCCGCGCTGAGCTCGTCGTTCGGGCGTATCACTTGCCACTGTCGTTCACCGATTGATGCATCACCGCCGCGCTTGCTGCGGCACTGCCGAATGGAGCTACCAATGATTCGACTTCGTCATGCGGTTCTTGCGGGAAGTGCGCTCGTCATTGCGACGGCCGCCGCCGGCGCGCAGGCGCGCCGCACCGCCGTTCCTGCTTCGATGCTTCCGTCTGCCGGCCTGTGTCGCGTCTGGATCGACGGCGTGGCTCCAACCCGTCAGTCCGCCGTCACCGACTGCGTGACGGCGCGCGCGAATCTCCGCTCGAACTCACGCGTGATCTACGGCGGCAACTCCAATGGCCGCTATGCAGTCGCGACGCGCGAAGAGCGCATGCGTTCCGAGGCACGTCTCCGTGAACAAGCGCGTCTCCGCGAACAGGCGCGCCTGCGCAACGACGGTCGCTATACCAATGACGATGCTCGTCGCGAACGCGATCTCCAGAAAGCCGAGCACAAGCGGCTGAAGGCGATCGAGAAGGCGGACCGCAAGCGCGACAAGGCGTGGGAGAAGGGCAGGAAGCACGACGGCGACGATCGGGACGATCATCGCCGCGGCGATTCACACGATCACGGGCGCTGACGCCCGCGATAGCTCAGCTGCGATCGGCGGGCAGTCCGGCGCGCTCCGGAGTCTGCGAATTCTGGAGTCGCGCCATGAACCGCTGTGACTCCGAGATGCGCTCGACTTCGATCGACATCGCATCCACTGCCTGTTCGATGCGCTGCAGCTGATCCGCCATGGCGGGATTGATCGTCGCCTGTTCACTGCGCCGTTCGATGCGCTTGCCGAACGCACGCGCGAGTGGCCAGCCGACGATGATCACCGCGCACATGACGAAGAACGCGATCGAGATGTCCCGTACTTGTGGCGGAAAGGAGTTGCGGGCGTTGAATGGATCACCACCGTACGCGCCGGGCATGGACGGCGGCATCGGCGGCCCGCCATCGATGTCGCCTCGCCTGGCTTGCGCCGCCTCACGCGCTGCCTGCGCAGCGTCCCGTCCGGCGATTGCAGCATCCCGCGCAGCCTGCTGCGCGTCCTGGATGGTGCCCCTGATCTGCTGTTGCAACTCGGCGTTCGACGGTGGTCCCTGCGACGGCGCACGTGTCGCTTGTCCCTGATTGGTTTGCAGCATGCGGAGCCTGTGACTGAGTGCCCGGTGAATGCAGCGCGCCCCTGCAACCGGGGGCGCGCTGGTCAATGTAGGCACTACGACCGCAGCGAGCGAGAGTTACACCGCCGGCGGAGCGCCCTCGCGTGCGAGCAGCGCGGCCTTGCGCGCGATTCCCCAGCGATACCCGCCAAGCCCGCCGTCGCCGCGCACGACGCGATGACATGGGATCAGCACCGCTATCCTGTTGCTCGCACACGCTCGTGCCACGGCCCGCGCCGCCGTCGGACGACCGAGTTCCTCCGCGACGGCCCGATACGACCGCGTCGCTCCTTCCGGAATGCGCTGCAGCGCGCGCCAGACCTGCCACTGGAACGACGTGGCCCGCACGTCCAGCGGAAGGTCCTCGGCCGACGTCCGCCCTTCGACGTGGGCGACGACCGCATCGACGAGCCGGTCATTCGCGTCCGTCGACCGCTCGAGCTCCGCGCCCGGAAACTCCTCGCGCAGCGCAGCCACCAGCGACGCTTCATCGTCGCCGAGCGAGACGCTGCACACGCCGCGTTCGGTCACGGCGACGAGCAGCAGCCCGAGCGTCGTTGCCACCGCCGTGTAGTGGATCGTGACGCCCACGCCCCGGCGGCGATAGGCGCCAGGCGTCATGCCGAGCGCGTCGTCGGCGGTCTCGTACACCCGGCGACCTGAGGCGAAGCCTGCCTCGTAGGTGGCGCTGCTGACGGTGCGTCCGTCGCGCAGCGCGGTCTTGAGCGTCCGGACGCGCTTCTGCTCCTGGTATTGCTTCGGCGACAGTCCCACGACACGCGTGAACGTGCGCTGGAGATGCGCGGGGCTCACGCCGGCCTCGCGCGCGAGGCGCGCGAGTGGCAGCGGCTCGTCGGCGTGCGCGTCGATGTAGGAACGAACGTGCTCGGCAAGCGCGAGATGGGTGTCGGTGCGGCGGGCGGTCATCGTCGGCATGGAAAGCTCCTCATTGATTACGCACGTAGAGTGCGACCTGGGAGCTACTGCAAGCTATCCGAAAGATGTTCCTGGAAAAAAAGCGGACGCACTAGGCGGCCTTGACCTCACTCACCAACTTGACGAGCGAGGCTTTGGCATCCCCGAACAACATCGATGTCGCCGGTGCATGGAACAGCGCGTTCTCGATGCCGGCGAATCCCGCCGCCATCCCGCGCTTCAACACGATCACGTGCTTCGCCCGATCCGCATCGAGAATCGGCATCCCATAGATCGGCGACGACTTGTCCTCACGTGCCGCCGGATTCACCACATCGTTCGCACCGATCACCAGGGCGACATCCGTCTGTGGAAACTCGCCGTTGATCTCTTCCATGTCGTACAGCCGATCGTACGGCACGTTCGCCTCGGCCAACAACACATTCATGTGCCCGGGCATGCGGCCCGCCACGGGGTGAATCGCGTACTTCACCTCCCCGCCGCGCTTCTCGATCAACTCGGCGAGCTCGCGCACCGCGTGCTGCGCCTGCGCCACGGCCATGCCGTAGCCAGGGATGATGATCACGCGCTGCGCATAGGCGAGTTGCACCGCGGCGTCTTCTACCGAGATCGCGCGCACCGGCAGACCCGAGCCGGCCGCCACGGCTCCCGCAGGCGCACCGCCGCCGAACGCGCCGAACAACACGTTGGCGAACGACCGGTTCATCGCCTTCGACATCAGGATCGACAGCAGGAATCCCGACGCGCCATCGAGCGCGCCGCAGATGATCAGGATGCTGTTGCCGAGCGCGAAGCCGGTCGCCGAGGCGGCGAGGCCGCAGTAGGAGTTGAGCAACGCGACGACCACCGGCATGTCCGCGCCGCCGATGGGAATGACCATCAGCACGCCCAGCGCGGCGGCGATGCCGATCATCCCGTAGAAAGCGAATGTCTGCGTCGGGTCGACGATGCATGTGATGAACAGGCCGATCGCCGCCGCGAACAGCCCGAAGTTGATCAGGTTCTGTCCGCGATACGTGATGGGCTGCGAGGGTATCAGCTCCTGCAGCTTGCCAAACGCCATCATCGACCCGGTCACCGTGAGTGAGCCGAGGAGCACTTCGAAACCCAGCGCCGTCATGCGCGGGGCCGCGATGAATCCGTCGCCGCCATGGAAGGCGCTGTAGTACTCCGCCACGCCGACGAGCGTCGCCGCGAGCGCACCGAAGCTCAGCGACATCGCGATTCGCTGCGGCAATGCCGTCGTCGGCACCCACATGCCCAGCGGATACCCCATGAGCGTGCCGAGCACGAGTCCGCCCGCAATCCAGCGATAGTCGAGGATCTCGTGATTGATCAGCGTGCCGCAGATGGCCGCGAGCATGCCGATCGCGGCGTACTGCATGCCGCGCCGTGCCTTGTCCGGATGCGTCAGGCCGCGCAGGCCGAGGATGAAGAGGACCGACGCGATGAGGTATGTGCCCTGTGTGATGTACTCGCGCATCAGGGTTTCGGTACCACGGCCTTCGTGTGATCGTCGCGGCGGAACATCTTCAGCATGCGATCGGTGATGAGGAAGCCACCGACGATGTTGGTCGTCGCGCACACGACGGCGATGAAGCCGAGGATCGTGGCGACCGTCCCGTGCTTGCCCCCCGCGGCGACCATCGAGCCCACGAGCGAGATCCCGGAGATGGCATTCGTCGCCGACATGAGCGGCGTGTGCAACAGCGGCGGCACCTTGGTGATCACCATGTATCCGACGAACGCGGCGAGCACGAAGATGTAGAGTTCGAGAATCAGCATCGCACCTGAATCAGGAAGTGGGGCGCGCGACGACCTGTCCGTCGCGCACGACGGTCATTGGTCCGGTGATCTCGTCGGCGGCATCGATCACGAGCTTCGCATCCTTCGACAGATGCGTTACGAGCGCCAGCACATTCCTGCTGAACATCTGGCTGGCATGGAACGGAACCGTCGCGGGCAGATTCAACGGCCCGATGATGCAGACATGCCCGACGTGCACGGTCTCGCCGGCTTTTGTCACCTCGCAGTTGCCTCCGGATTCCGCCGCGAGGTCGACGATCACTGCGCCGGCACGCATGGATTTCACCATGTCTGCCGAGATCAACTTCGGTGCGTCGCGCCCGGGGATCTGCGCCGTCGTCACGACGAGGTCGACGTCGGGCAGATGCTTCGCGAGCGCGTCACGCGTGCGCTGTGCGTCGTCCGCACTCTGCGCCTTCGCGTAGCCGCCCGCCGTCTCTGCTCCTGCCGCGACGAGCTCCGTCGCCACGAATGTCGCGCCAAGCGACAACACCTGCTCGCGTGCCGCAGCGCGCACGTCGAACGCCGACACGACACCACCGAGCCGCCGTGCCGTCGCAATGGCCTGAAGACCGGCCACACCGGCGCCGATGATGAACACCTTGGCGGGTGACACCGTGCCGGCAGCGGTGGTGAGCATCGGCAGGAATTTCGGCAGCGCGCCGGCCCCGATGAGCACGGCCTTGTAGCCGGCCACGGTGCTCTGCGACGACAGCACGTCCATCGATTGGGCGCGGGTGATGCGCGGAACGAGCTCGAGCGCGAGCGCGGTGATGTTGCGCGAGGCGAGCCGATCCAGGACGTCGCGGTTCCGCGCGACGTTCATCAGGGAGAGCACCGCGATGTTCTCCGGCATCGCCACGGCCTCGTACACCGACGGCGGCTGCACTCGGCACACGAGGTCTGATCCGGTGTACAGCTCCCCTGCAGCGACGATCTGCGCGCCAGCATCGGCGTATGCCGAATCGGGAAAGCCGGCGCGTTCCCCCGCGCCGGCCTGAATTCGGACTTCATGTCCGCCCTTCACCAATCGTCCGACGCTGTCGGGAGTGAGGGCGACTCGGTGTTCACCGGGCGCGACTTCGAGAGGGACAGCGAGTTTCATGCGGTGAAATTCAGCCATGGTCACGCACGCCGCTAGGGTCAAGGCTTGGCTGTTTCCGTGAGGCCGCGAAGCGGCCACCCCCGAAGGCTGCCTCAGGCAGCCGCCCCGTAAGGGTGCTGTAAGCACCCGCCCCGTCAGGCCGCTGAAAGCGGCCGCCCCATTAGTCTTGTCAGACCGCCAATCGGAGTCCTACGCATGCTCTCAGTTCGCTCCATCTCCGCGCTCACCCTCGGCGCGCTGCTGCTGCACGTCGGCACCGCCGCGGCACAGACCGCCGAGCTGCCCATCAAGTACACCGGCAAACCGACGTCCCCGGACATCAGCGCCGCCGACCTCATGACCCGGCTCTACATCTTCGCCGACGATTCCATGATGGGCCGCCAGGTCGGCACGAAGTACAACCTCATGGGCACCGCCTATATCGAGCGCGAAGTGCGCCGCATGGGACTGCAGCCCGCCGGTGACGACGGCGGATACTTCCAGAACCTCCCGCTCTACGCATACTCGTTCGACAGCACGTCGACGGTGAGCGTGGGCGGCGAGAACCTCGCCGTCGCTACCGACTACCTGCCCATCGCGCGCGACGAACGACGCATCGCACTCGACGGCGTTCCCGTCGTCTACTTCGGCAGCAGCACGGACAGCACGACCTGGATCTCCGGCGACGACGCAGCGGGCAAGATCGTCGTCCTCAACATCGCGATGGGCGTCCTTCCGCCCAATTCGCCGACGCTGCGCTCGCGTATCGCCCGCGCGGCAGCGGTCTTCATCGTCTCCCTCGACCGCGTGCCCGCGAACCAGAAGGCCGGTGCGCTGCACACGCAGTCACTGCAGCGCGACGGAGCGCCGCCCCCCTCGACGCCGTCCATCCTCATCACACAGCGCGTCGCGAACCTGCTCGTCGGCCCCCTCGAGACCGCGAAGCCCGGCGCCGTCGGCAAGTCGCTCACCGGCACGATCATCCTGCGCAAGGAACAGGCGCCAGGCCGCAACGTCGTCGCACTGCTGCCCGGCTCCGATCCGGTGCTCAAGAACCAGTACGTCGCCATCGGCGCGCACAACGATCACATCGGCTTCAACAATCGGCCGGTCGATCACGACTCCATTCGCGCCGTCAACATGATCGCGCGCCCGCAGGGCGCCGACAGCCCGCCCGTCCAGAACGTCACCCCGGAACAGGGCGCGCGCATCAAAGCGATCACGGACAGCCTGCACACGCTGCATGGCGTGCGTCGCGACTCCATCGCCAACGGCGCCGACGACGATGGCAGCGGCACCGTCAGCGTCCTCGAGATCGCCGAAGCATTCGCCGCGCAGAAGACCAAGCCGAAGCGCTCCATCATCTTCGTCTGGCACGCCGGCGAAGAAGCAGGCCTCTGGGGCTCCGAATTCTTCACTGATCACCCCACCGTGCCGCGCGACTCCATCGTCGCACAGCTCAACATGGACATGGTGGGCCGCGGCGCCCTCGCGGACATCACCGGTGAATCGAAGACCGGTGAGCTCCTCCACGGGGGACCGGGCTACCTCCAGCTCGTCGGCTCGCGCCGCCTCTCCACGGAGCTCGGCGACCTGATGGAAAGCGTGAACACCGCGGGCAAGTACGGCTTCACCTTCGACTACGGCATGGACACCAATGGCCATCCGCAGAACATCTACTGCCGCAGCGATCACTACGAGTACGCGCGCTACGGCATTCCCATCGTCTTCATGACCACAGGCGGACACTCCGACTATCACCAGGTCACCGACGAACCGCAGTACATCGACTACGCCCACATGGCCAACATCGCGAAATTCGTGAAAGATGCCGCTACTACCGTGGCGAACCTCGATCATCGAGTCGTCGTCGACAAGCCGAAGCCGGACCCGAAGGGCCGCTGCGTTCAGTAACTGCGCTCGGACAGTCGGGCGCACTTTCGTCCGACTGTCCGACGCGTGATTTTCCTGTCATATTCCGCCCATGCGATTCCCCGCGCTCGTTCTGACCTTCGGCATCGCCGCCTGCGGCGGCTCGGGGAAGGCCGCACCGGCACCCACACCCGCCGAAGCGGTCGCCGCCGCCACGCTCACCACGGCCAACGCGACCGCTCCGGCCACGTTCGTGAAGTCGACCGCCGAATCGCAGGTTACCCGGTCGATCGACGTCCGCGACGGCCTGACGCACACGCAGGCCATGCGGTCGCTCCTCGATGCACTCGGCCAGCGCTACACGGTCGAAGTCCAGGATCCGCGTGCGGGCTTTGCGATGACGGCGTGGGAAGCGAGCCTCCTTCGCGACGGCGTTCCCGACCTCCGCTATCGCACCCGCCTCACCGCACGATTCCTCGGTGACGACTGGAAGAAACTCCAGTTACGCCACGAGGCCAACTGGTCCCGCGGCGACGAATGGGACGTCGGCTACGACGTCGCGCAGCTCGATAGCGTGACGACCGCCATTCGCACGAAGCTCGGCAAGAAGATCACGCCCTGACCGCCTTCGGCGTCAGCGCAGCGCCACGATCTGCCAACGATCACCGATGCGCACCAGCCGAGCGTGCTGGTTCAGCGGGATGGCACCGGTAATCCTGGAGCCCTTGTAGTTGATCTTCAGTCGCACCGAGAAATCCGCCTCGGCTGAGTCGCCGTAGATCCGCGTGGGGCCGTACCGAATGGACGTCGCGATGTTCTCGGCGCGCGCGAAGAAGTTCGTCTGCCAGCTCACCTGCTGCCCGACGGTCATCGCGGGATAGGCCGTCCTGAGCGACGCCGTGTCCCCGCTCTCGATCGCCTTCGCGAAGCGCACGATCGGCGCGCGGACGGCATTCGTGTCCGACATCGCCAGTCGATAGACGCTGTCCTGGTGTCGCTGCGCGGCGAGCTTCGCGTTCCGCGCCACCGTATCGACCATGACGATCGCTGCGGCGATCGACGTCACCGCAGTGTCTCTCGGGACGATCGCCGCCACCGCCGGAAGACTCTCTGGCGGGACCGCGCTGATCGACTGCGCGCTGTCATTCTTCTGCTGCGCCTTCTGCTGCTCAGCGCTCACGGGGCTTGGTGTACCCTGAAGCGCCCACGCGACGCCGAAGGCCGCGAGAGCCGTTCCGGCGATGACGTACGGCACCCGACGCGCCGGCTTGGAGACAGGTATCTCCGTGACCTCTGTCGTCGCCTGCGTCACGCGCAGGAACGCGACGGTAGGGGCGCTCCGCGGCGTGAGCTTGTCCAGGGTCAGCTTGGCGTGCTGCGAGCGGCGCAGATGCGTCCCTGCGAGTGCGTCCCGCAACTCGGCCGCTGAGCCGTACCGGTCGCTCGGCGAGCGAGCCAGCAGCCGCGCCACGATTCCCGCCACCGATTCCGGAATGCCCGGATCGATCACGTGGACGTGCGGCGCATCCTCCGACAGCCGGCGCTTGATCATCTGCTCGCGCGTCTTCGCGTCGAACGGCGGTGCGGCGGTGAGCATCATGTGGAACATGCAGCCCAGCGCATACAGGTCGGCCCGCGCATCCACCGGATCGCCGAGCAACTGCTCGGGGCTCATGAACTCCGGCGTGCCGATCACCTGTCCGGTACGCGTGAGCCCTTCCTCCACGCTTTCGCGCATCGCCTTCGCGATCCCGAAGTCGACCACCTTCGCGACTTCCTTGCCGGCGCGTGTCCGCGTGATGAGGATGTTGTCCGGCTTGAGATCCCGATGGATGATCCCCAGCTCGTGTGCCGCGCCGAGTCCGTCGGCGATCTGCCGGGTGATCTCGATGGCGCGATCCAGCCCGAGCGGCGCCTCGCGCGCGAGCAGCCGGGAGAGCGGCTCGCCGTCCACGAACTCCATGACGAGGTAGATCAGCCCCTCGCTCTCTCCGTAGTCGAACACCGCGGCGACGTTCGGATGGATGATGCGCGCCGCGTTGGACGCCTCGCGCGCAAACCTGGCCGCCGACTCGGCGTCGTTCACCAGGGCAGGGCTCATCACCTTGATGGCACACTGCCGGTTCATCTTGACGTGCTCGCCGAGGTAGACCCGGCCCATCCCGCCTTCGCCGATGCGCTTGAGGATGTGGTAACGATCGGCAAGGACCCGCCCGATCAGCGAATCGGAGCCCTTGGGCCGGAGTGCGGAGCCGTCACTGGGGCAGAAGCGCGCCGCGGTCTCGTATTCCGTACCGCACTGCGGACAGACCTTGAGCACCGCGACCGACTCGACATCGGCGGGCGACGGCTGACGCGCCAGCAGGCCCGAGCCCAGGCCGCTTTCGGCCAGCGCGCGCGCCTCGGCGTCACGCATGGCCCGCTCCTCCTCGGAAGGAGTAGAGGGCCCTGCGGGAATCTTGGTCTCGTCTCGTGCGTCGGCTGCCATCGCCAATAGAGTATTCCTCTGACCCATCGACACGTAAGCCCGTGAGGCTAGGGAGTCCGCTCCGCAGCCATTAATCGCGGGAATCGCGGGTTCGTCGCGTGCATAGAAAGACGACGAAGTGGCGAGAGGGTGACCACCTGGGGTCAACCTCCCGCCACTCGTCAGGGTTCCCCGTCGCCGATGTCGTCCCGAGCGAAGTCGAGGGCCCTGCTTTTTCCGCGGTTAGTCCTCAGCCCCGCTTGTCGCGGCGCAGCTCACGACGGTCCTGGCGAAGCTCCCGGTGGTCGCCGCGGGCTTCGGTACCGTCCTGGCGCGTGTCGCGGCGGTCGCCGCGGAAGTCGCGCTGGTCACCATTCAGGTCGCGGTTGTCGCCGCGAAGGTCCTTTCGGGCGTCTCGCACGGCGGCGGTGTCGTGATCGGCGCGAGCGGTCCTGAGTTCCTTCGTGTCCTGCCGGATCTCCTTGTGGTCGCCGACCAGTTCCCGGTGATCGCCGCGCAGTTCGCGCTTGTCGCCGACGATCTCACGGTGGTCGCCACGGAGCTCACGTCGGTCACCACGGATTTCCCGGCGGTCCTGGCGGATCTCGCCACCGGATTGGGCCGAGAGGGTGCTTGCGGCGGCAAACGCGATGGCGGTGCCGGTGACCAACGAGCGGATGTTGAACATGGTGTGTCTCCAGTGCGGGTTCGTTGTCGAGTTCGTGCTGCATCGACGCGGGGCCCTCGCGCCGTCATTTTGGAGACGACGGCACGCACTGTTCGTTAAGCGATTGTGTTGATTGCGCTTGCAAGTGACGCACGTCACAAAACGCGTATTTCACCACCCAAACGCTACACACCTGCGCTGTCTAACCGAAGTCGCGCGCACCAACTGTAAAGTCGCCGCCCCACGAATCGCTTCACGCCGCGCGCATCACTCCGCACGAGGCGCCGTACGCCGTACGACTCGCCGTACGACTGCCGTACGACTCGCCGTACGAAGAAGCGGGGCCCGAGACTGTGCTCGAGGCGACACCAGTTCAAATAGCGCTGCGGCGCACGACGATATCCCTCGTCAGCGTCAACCGCATCGGACTCCCCTCGGGCAAGCACGCATCCGAGCTGTGCCCCCGCTGCGCCGCGACCGTCCCTGCCGCTGCCCCAGCCGCCGCACCAATCACAGTCGCCTTCGTGCTCTTGCCGAAGATCCTCCCCAACACCGCACCCGCAACTGCTCCGCCGATGACCTTGTTGCGGTCATTGCCCGACGATGTATTCACCGCTGTCATCGTCCCGAGGCTCGCGACATCCCCAGTGGCAGACTGCGCGTCGCCGTTCACTTCCACCGAGCGGACGCGAAACTCGATGCGGCTCGACTCGATCGGGTCCGCGCGATCGATCGACGCCACCTCCAGCACGACGATCGCGCCAGCCGGAATGGACGCACCGTTGGAGCCCGTCGTTCCGCTCGTCACCGTCGCGGTGAACTTGTCGCCCACGAGGAGACTCGCCGTGCAGACTTTCCCATTCGTCGACATCCCCACGCGGCTGCCAGTACCGATCACACCCGCGGCGGGTGCCGGCGCTGCTGCGGGCACTTCCGCTGGCGCTGTCGCAACGGGCTGCGGCGGAGTCGGCTCGGGCGCGCGTGCCACCTGCGCGGGTGGCTGACGCGGCTTGGGAACGGGGCGCGGCGTCGGAGTATTCGCGCGCGGCGGCTGCGGCTTCGGAGTGGGCGCATTCGGCACGCGCTCGGCCTGAACGCTGCCGCCGAGAGGGGCGTCGTTGAACACCGTCGGCGTCACGGCGTTGCGCTGCGCCATTGCCAGATCCTGCGCCAGCGACGAGTCGGTGGCGGCTGGCGCCTTCTCCTGACAGGCCGAAGCGAGGGCCACGACCGCGAAGAACGCGATGGGGCGGAGCGTTTGACGAGAGATAGTGGGCATGATGGCTCCGAGGCACGTAGACGGACACAACATGATACACTCGCCTGACCAGCAGGTTGCCATGCAGACCCTGCACCCGCGGCCGCAGGCTCATCTCCATTTATCGCGCGATGGATATTCTTCGCGATAGAGCCGCGGGAAAGAGGTCCGTCTGCGGCAGTTCGGGTTCGAGTCGCTGCCGCACACGCCCCGCGATCTCCTCGATCGCCAGCGGATCCGCCACCAGGTCATATCCGCGCACATCGAGGCTCAGCACGGGACACGCCCGGAAGCCGGCAATCCACCGCTCATACCGTGCATGCAGCGTCACCCAATAGCTCTCAGCCGTGTCCTTCTCCTTCGCACGTCCGCGCGTGCGAATGCGCTCGACGATCGTCTCGAGGGGCGCGTGCAGGTAGACGAGCAGCCGAGGCGGGCGGGCGGCGGGCGAGTGCAACAGCTCGCGGTACAGTCGCTGGTAGAGCTCCCACTCGAGCTCGGGCATCAGCCCTTCCTCGAAGTGTCCACGCGCGAAGATCTCAGCGTCTTCGTACCATGTGCGATCGAGCACCCAGCTGCCGCCGGCGCCGCGCATTCGACGCATGCTCTCGAATCGCGTGGCGAGAAAGTGCAGCTGCAACGGGAGCGCATTCGCGCGCATCTCCGCCTCACCACCTGCGTAGAATTTCTCGAGCCACGGATTTTCGTCGTCGACGCTTTCGAGCGCATGCTGCAGCCCGAAGCGTGTCGCGAGCGCTCGGGTGAGGGTGCTCTTCCCCGAGCCCACCATTCCGGCAATTCCAATGAGCATCAGTGAAGATAGACGCTCGCCCGCTAGCCGATGGTCAGCGTGTCTGTCGCCGGGTCGTACTGCGTCGCGTACGCCGGCAGGTTGGTCGCCGTTCCGGATGTGCCCTGAGGCTGCCTGGTGACGCGTCCGTCGTTGTCGAAGCGGGAATTGTGGCAGGGGCACTCGAACGTCGTGCCGGTGACGTCGATCTCACAGCCCTGATGCGTGCAGACGGTGGAAATCGCGGCAAACGTCGTCGCGCCGGTGCGCTTCACGGCGATGAGCCCCACCGACTGCGACAACTTGACGGGTTGTCCCGCTGTCGCGAGGCCCGGCAACGACGACACCGTCAGCGAAATCTTGTTGTTCGTCGGCGTCAGTGCCGTCGGACCGAAGTGTCCATCGCCACAGCCAGCGGCCACCGCCGCGACACCGGCGACAGCCAACGTGCTCCGCGAGAGAAATGCGCGCCGGCTCAGGCAGTCGTCACAGGGCATGATCGAGCGGGTGAGGGGTTTGAGTGCCGTCAGGGAACCGTGACGACCGCCTGCTGCCACGCTGGCTTCTCCATGTCTTCCTGCAGCACCTTGTCGATGTCGACGACGATCTGGCCGCCCCCGAGCTTGATCGCATAGCGATCCATGCTCCGCGTCGCGCGACCCTCGATGAAGCTGCCATCCGCTCGATAGCGCGACTTGTGCTTGGGACACTGGAATCGGTTGTCCTCGGCCTCCCAGCGCAGCGCGGTGTTCTGGTGCGGGCAGGCCAGCGCGAAGGCGTAGACCTGCTTTCCCACGCGCGACAGGATGACCTCGTTCTCCTTGTCGATCTGCACGCCGTCCGCTGCGGGAACGGGATAGCTCTTCTCGTCCGCATGGGACGCAAGCGCCGAGATCCACCGCAGCGGCATCGCGTGCGCCCCCGCAGGTGTGAGGCCGATCGCCGCCATCGCGGCAGCGCTGGCGCGCAACGCATCGAGGAGGAAGTCGCGCCGCCCACTCACTCCGCACTCACCGCATTCGTCCTTCGAGTTGCTCATCTATGCGTACTCCTTGAGAACCACGCCCGCGAGTGTCGTCAACAGCCACAGGGTTGCGCTCATCAGGGCAATCGTTCGCATCCTTCCCCAGAGCGCGTCGCTTTGCACATCCGTGGCAAGCGCCTTTTCCGTGCGGGCCATCATCAAGCCGTTCACGAGCAGCAACGCCACGAGCGACAGCTTGATCCACAGGAAGATCGACCCGAGGAACGTCTCCACGTCGCCGAGAAACATCAGCACACCACTCAAGAACGACATCGTCAGCCCAAACAGGACGACGCGATGGATGGAGCCGAGCTCCCGCAACTGCCGCTCGCGGTCGGCAGGCGCCGATCGAGAAAGCCGCAAGGTGTCGCGATCGGCCATGAACGCCGCGCCCGCGGCGACTATCAGCGGAACGAGGTGAAGAAAGAGCACTCCGGCCGATACTGCCTTAAAGTCGCCGTAGATCTTCGCCCACGGCTCGGCGAGTGTCGCCAGCGATCCGGTCAGTCCACCTGCCTCCAAGCGCGCCAGGATCATTGTGCTAGTCCTCCCGTCCAAGGGTCGCCACGCCGATACCGGTCAGCGCCGTAGCCATGGAGCCATAGGCCCACGCCCGGTGCTCACGCCGCTTTTCGAGGCTGTTTTCGGCGTCGTTGGACAGCTTGACGCCGGCATAGGTGAAGCCGGCGTCGGACGCGAGCATGAGGAGCACGTGCGCTGTTCGGCGCGTGCGATCCTGCGACACGGAGCGCGAGTCCCAGAGGTTCCACAGGCCGGTCACCGTGTTGAGCGTGAAGACGGTGGCCAGCCCCGTCGCGCCGACACGATGCGTCGTCTTCGCCCATCCGGGCGCCGTGCGCGGATCCTTGAAAACCTCCCTGCCGGCAATTGCCTGCGCCGTGAAGAGAGGAATGACGGCGTACGCCCCGTACCGATGGATGCGCAGCCGTCGTTCGTACCACTCGCTGACCTCGACCGACCGCCTGCGGCGCGGCACGGTGTCCTCGGCCGCGCGGACAGCAATGGCAAGCGACGACTGCACTGGTCCGGCCACACTGTCGCGTGGATTCGGTACGGTATCGGTGGGTACGGCTGCGGCCAGCACGAACCCAAAAACGGCAGAAACGATCATTGGCAGTTCCAACGGGTAGTTACGTGTCAATCATGTGCGTGAGCACACTTCGATGAAAGACTCCACCTTGCCGGGATTCGCCACACGGCCTCCGGCCGCCCGCGGTGCGAGCATCCGGCTCCGACTATTGACACTGGTCCTGGCGGCCGCCCTACCCCAGATCGCCTTCAGCATCGTCCAGGTGCGCCGAGCCGATCGCGAGGCCCGCGCAAACGCCGAAGAGGTCGCGACGCAGCTTGCCAGGCGGATCGCCACGCGCGTGGACGATCACGTGAGCGTCGTCGATGCCCTGCTCGTCACCTTGATCCACACCCTCCCCACGAACGACGGCCCATTCGCGAACAACGACTCTCTGCTGGCAAAAGTGAGCCGCGATCTCGATACACGGTTTCTCGTGCTGTCCGTCTCCGACACGGCCGGGCACATCCGCGGGCTCTCCCATGCATCGAGCTCACAGCGCTCCTACAACGTTGCTGACCGCAAGTATTTTCGCGATGCGATGGCGTCGCGCGGACTCGGCTTCGGCGAGCCGATGACGGGGCGGGTGACCGGTGCGTCGTCGATCGGCATCGGACGCGCGATTCTCGGACCCGACGGCAAGCCACGTGGTGTCGTTGCCGCGTCCACCATGCTCGCGCAGATCGAGCGACTCCTCGTGCCATCGACGCTTCCCGAGAGCGCAGTGGTCACGTTGCTTGACGAGCGAGGGGTCGTTCTGGCGCGCTCTGAGGACGGAAAAGCATGGGTGGGCCGCGACATCCGCGAGATGTCGTCAGTCAAGAGCGCCCTCGCCGAACGCCACGGAGTGCGTGAGGTCACCGGCGTCGATGGCGTCGAACGACTGGCGGCCTTCGCGACGGCGACGCGGGTGCCGTGGCACATCTTCGTCGGACTCCGGAAAAGCACCGCGCTCGCCGGCGCCCGCGAGCAGGAGCGCAACGCCATCATCCTCGGCATTGCGTCGCTGCTCGTGTCGCTCGGCCTCGCATGGATCATCGCGCAGCAGATCGCCAAGCCCGTCATCGCGCTCATCGCGGACGCCAATGCCTTCGCCTCGGGAGATCTCGCGCACCGCTCGCGCGTCGAGGCCCACGGCGAGCCGGGACAGCTCGCGGACACCTTCAACCGAATGGCAG
>JBDSML010000297.1:0-13234 GCA_039915865.1 Gemmatimonadaceae bacterium
GCGCCGCGAGGCCGAACAGCAGGGCGGAACGACTGACAAGAGTGCGCATCGGGATGGTCTCGGTGGGAGGCAGCGGGAAAGGTCGGCCGCGGATGCCGCTCGCGCGAGGTCATCCTGGGAACTAGTGCACCAGCGGCGCGACTCGAGCGCGCCAGATTGTGTACCCGGCAGGCGTCATGTGAAGGCTGTCCGCCAGGAAGAGCGACGGCAGCTGACGTCCATCCGGGCCGAGCATTGGAGTAGAGACGTCGACATATGCATCGGAGCCGCTGCGCTCGATCTGCGCGGCGATCAATGCATTCGCTCGCCGCATCGATGCGACGAGCGTCCAACGGCTCGGACTAGGCTTGATCGAGACGTCGGCGACTCGCGTCCGTGGAAGGGTCCGTCGCACGAATGCGACGAAGGTCGAGTAGTCAGCCGCCACCTGTTCGGGTGTGCGGCCAGCCGCGAGATCGCTGTCGCGAAGTAGAGAACGGGGACATTGGGGAAGTCCCGTTGCAGGTCGGGCCACATGCTCGAATTGCGCGTTTTGCGCGATGTGGTAGAGATACGGCGCGACGAGGCGACCTGCCAGCAGCGCTGCGTGTCCATGCAACACACGTCCCCGCATAACTAGAAACTAAGTTATCAGGTATCTCGTACGGGCGAGGAGTCGGGGTAGTGGCCCGCGGCCCGTTCGGTCGCGGCCCTCCAATACCCGCTTCCTCACACCGAGGCGTTCATGCGACTCTCCACTCGACTGCTCTTACTCCCGTTGACCATCGGCGTTCCAGCGCACGCAGCGCTCAACGCGCAGGACAAACCCGTGGCCGTCCTCACACGGGCCGCGGCTGACAGCATTCCCGTCAGCGTCCGCTGGAATCGGCTCGTGCCCCGATTCGTCGACGAGAACATCGCCAGTCGGAGAGCGGCGAGGCTCGCTGCCGGCAACGATTCCGCGGCGCTGCGCCGAATCGCTCTGACCCCCCCGCCGATCCTCTTTCGGGTCTACACGCTCCTCAGCGTGGCCCAGTACGGCGCGGTGAATGCCGCGCGAAGCGACCGCAACGTCTCCGTCGAAGCGGCCGTCGCCAGCGCGTCAGCCGTCGTACTCAGCGAAATGTTTCTCGACTCCACTGTCCGCGCCTCCATTGCGCGCGAACTCGCTCGAGACATCGAGAAGCCGCGCACAGGATCGCGCGTCGCCGAACGCGCAATTGCCGGCAAGCGCATCGGGGAGGACGTCGCTCGACGAGTGATTTCCTGGGCACCGCCGTTCGACATGATCGCGCCCTGGAGCGGCACCGTCCCCACGGGTCCGGGCATGTGGTACAGCAGGCCTGGACTCCCCCCGATCGGCATCATGCTCGGCAAGTCGCGCGGTTGGTTGCTCGACTCGGCGTCGCAGTTCCGTCCCGGGCCGCCTCCCGCGTTCGGCTCGCCCACGTGGCAGGCAGCGCTCGCGGAGGTACAACGCGTGGCGCGAGAGCGGACCGTCGAGCAGACGAAGATTTCCCAACGATGGAATGACGCGGACCCGTGGGCGCCCTGGAACGAGACCGCGTCCGCGGCGATTCGTCGTCACCGCATGTCGGAGGCCGATGCCGCGCGAGTGTTCGCGGTGGTGAATCTCTCTGCGACGGATGCCGTGATCGCGTGCTTCGAGGCGAAGTACCACTACTGGAGCATCCGGCCATCGCAGGCCGATACCACGCTCGCGCTCGCGGAGAACGTCGGCCTGCCGAACTTTCCGTCCTATCCATCGGGCCATGCATGCAGTGCTGGCGCGTTCGACGCGGCGCTCGGGCACTTCTTTCCGCACGAGCGCGCGACATTCACACGGATCGCCGAGGAGCAGGCAATGTCTCGGCTGTATGGTGGGATTCACTATCGCTTCGACAACGACGGGGGGTTGGACCTTGGGAGGGTGGTGGCTCGCCATGATGTGCAGCAGGAGCAGCGTGGAAGGTTGAATGCGTGGCGTTCGACAGGCGTCGCGCGAAAGCCCTGATGGTGGGAGAGGCCTGGGGTCGATACAGCCCAGGACATCAAACCGCTGATGGCTGCTCGACCCCGAAAGGCCAACTGCTGCTGCGCCAGGACCACACGAGAAACGCCACGCAACCCAGCGCCAACACACCCACCCCGAACAGGATCACCTCGAGCTGCGTGGTGGCGAACAGAAAGATCCATCCCACCAACGCCACAAGTGCCGGCAGCGGATAGAGCCACATGCGATACGGGCGCGGCATGTCCGGCGACTTCCGGCGCAGCAGCATCAAGCCGACGACCTGCCCCATGAACTGCACAAGGATCCGCGTGACGATGAGGGCGTCGATGACCGTGCCGAGCGAGAAGAAGCTCGCGACGATCGAGATCGCCCCCAACACCAGCAGCGAGACGTACGGGAAATCCTTCGTTGGATGGAGTCGCGCGAAGACGCGAAAGAAGTAGCCGCTCTGCGCAGCAGCAAAGGGGATGCGCGAATACCCCAGCAGCAGCGCGAACGCCGACCCGAACGCCGTCCAGAGCACCAGCAGCGTGAAGATCATCGCCACCCGCTCGCCGTAGATCTTCTGCATCACGATCGAGACGATGAAGTTCGACTCCGGATGATCGGACGCCGGCACGAACTCGCGCCACGGAATCACCCCGATGATCGACAGGTTGATGCCGAGGTAGATCAGCGCGACCGCCGCAGTGCTGATGAGGATCGACCGCGGGATGACGCGCCCCGGATCGCGCACTTCGTCGCCGATGTAGCAGACGTCGTAGTAGCCGAGGTAGTCGTAGATCCCGATGCGCGCGGCGGCGCCGAGTCCGAGGAAGAAGCCCAGCGAGAAGTTGAACGCGCCGGTTGGAAAGTCGAAGGCGATGTGCGGATCGAAATGCGTGGCGCCCGTGATGATTACGGCGAGCACCGTGACGAGCGTGCCCGCCCAGAGCGATACGGTGATCGTGGCGATCGAGTGGATCCGTCGATACAGCAGCGCAATGTTGATCACCCCGACAGCCGCGATCATCGCGAGCGACTCGGTGCGCGTCAGGCCCTTCCAGATGTAGCCGGCGTAGGAGGCGAAGCCGATGTATCCGGAGGCGATCTCCAGCGGGCCGCTGAGCACGAACTGCCACACGAAGAGGAACGCCATGAGTCGCCCGAACTTCGCTCGGCCGAACGCCTCGCGCAGATAGTGGAACGATCCGCCCGACCCAGGCATCGCCGCACCGAGCTCACTCCACACCATGCCGTCGCAGATCACGATCACGAGTGCGACGAGCCAGCCCAACATGGCTTGTGGGCCACCCAACGCCGACATGAGCAGAGGGATCGTGATGAACGGTCCCGCGCCCATCATGTTGGTCATGTTGAGCGCCGTCGCCGGCAGGAGGCCGAAGCGACGCTGGAGGCGAGGGTGCTCGGTGTTGTCCGCTGGAGTGGTCGGCGCGCTCATGTCGGCAGTTCACCCTCCACGTCATCGGGCAGCGCGACGCCCCGAACTTCGGCCATCTCCTCGAGATAGTGCGAGAGAGTGAAGCCACGGTACGCCGCACGCGCGCCAGCGCCGAGCGACAACCCAGCGGCGAACCGCGCCTCCTCCTCCGCCGAAAGCTCGCGCTCTTCGAACGTCACGATCTGATAGATGCGTTCGCCTGTCGTCATGTGCGCCAACAAGGCCCCGATCGAATTGCTCTCGGCGTCGTGCAGATGATCGAGCTGCTCGATCGACAGGTCGGCGACGGCAGCCAACGTTCCGTCCGAACGTCGGTCAACATGCTGACGAGACGCCCAATCAGCGGCGAGAAGCCCGGCGTCGGCTCGAGGTGCACACACTTCGTCGACATACCTCGATCAGCGGACGCGATACATCTACTCGGCGTCCACTGACTTCGGCGTGTCGCCTCCGCCTCTGGCGTCGACGATGTCAATGTGAGTCACTGTTTTCGCATCAGCTGCGTCACTCGCTCCATCCAGTTCACGACGACCGTGACGTCGGCACCCTCGTCGGTCGGGACGAGCACGGCGAGGTGTTTGCCATCGGGCATGGGGTCGAATGCTATGACATTCTGGATTCCCAGGTACTGGCTGGCGAATCGACGGCGAGCTCCGACGGTAATCGTCCCGTTGCCGCTTGCCGATTCCGGACTGCCCTCGATGGCCACCGCGACGATGTGGCTATCCTCTCGGTAGTACAGCGTCCTCCCGTCTCGCGACCAAGCGGGAGACGCCCCGCCGAGCGTTGACACCTGCTTCTTCCACGCACCGCTCATCGGACCGACGAAGACTTCATCGCGTCGCGTCTCGTTCGACACGTACGCGAGCCACCGGCCATCCGGCGAGAGCACCGGCTGCCCGACTGCGGCCCCGGGCGATTCGGCGAGCACCCGCGTCCTGCCATCCTCTCCAACCGCCGCGATGTGCATGGACCGTCCTTGAACCAGCGCCTGGTACACCAAGGTCCTGCCGTCCGGCGTAAAGCTTCCGGCATTACGAGCACCGGGTCCGACAA
This sequence comes from Gemmatimonadaceae bacterium, assembly GCA_039915865.1. Classification (GTDB taxonomy): domain Bacteria; phylum Gemmatimonadota; class Gemmatimonadetes; order Gemmatimonadales; family Gemmatimonadaceae; genus AG11. The sequence goes on from JBDSML010000297.1 coordinate 4,491, forward strand.
CGAGAGGCCGTGGCGCGTCGCTTCCATCGGCCGCCATCGTGTACACGTTGAATCCACCGGCGGCCGAGTCTCGTCGCGTGAACGCGATTCGCTTGCCGTCGGAACTCCAGACCGGGGACGTGCTTCTGCCATCGCTCGTGAGCTTGTTGGACGCACCGGCTTTCAGGTCGTCAATCCAGATGTCTTGCGTTCCGTCGGACGCAACCAGGTCAATCGCGATCCGATCGCCGTTTGGCGACACGCGGAGATTCCCGTATCGGCCGGCATCGCCTCGCAACAGCTGCAACACGCCTGAGGAGTCGAGCAATCCCACTCGCGCGCGCGGTAACCGTTTGACGTACGCGAGGAGGTTCCCATCTGCGGACACCGTGAGCAGCGGCTGCTGTCCTCGGATGGCAACTCCCTGGAGCACAGCGATCGCGCCACCGATTGTGCGATGACTTTTCGGATCGAAGCGAATGGCCTCGACGTCGCCATTCGTGCGCACATAAAGCAGAAGGTCGGGCTGCACGAACATAGGATCGACTCCGTCGATGCCAAGTCGCGTGACCTCCCCGCGAAGCGTCGTCACGGCGAGCTCCGGTCCTCTGCCGCGGAAGAGCGTGAAGAGAATCGCCTCGCCATCGGGAAGAAACGCGGGCATTCCATGGCCGAGCTCTTCCTTCCCGAGTGTCGTGATCGGTCTCGGGGTGCCTCCGCTGGCCGCGACGCCGGACAATCCCGTGCCGAACCCCTGCGAGAAGACGATGAGATCCTTGGAACTCCACGCCGGCGTCGATAGCGACGACGATTTGGCAATCGTTCTGACCGCGCCGCCACCGATCGGGACACTCTTGATCTCCCCATCCGTCGATCGAACGCCCACCGATTTTCCGTCGGCCGAGACGAACAGCATCGCCGCGTCTTCGGTGCCGGGAAGGGGAGTGGCCGTCTCGTCCTGGATCGAACGGACGAACGCCTGCATCGTTCCGCCGCGCGATGCGGTAAAGACGATGCGCGAACCGTCGGGTGTTGCTGCGATCATGGATCGCGAAGTCTCGAACGTCAATGGTGGATCGACGGGTAACGAGAGTTGAACCACCACTGGCGCCCTCGCGACGCCCGACGCGAGACTCCACGCAGCGATGCCAACGCCAACCAACGCCGCGGTCCATGGAATAGCGCGTCGAACGAATGATGCACGCCGCGCTGGTGCACCCGTCCCGCGTGCAAACACAGTCGCTTCACCATCGCCGATCGCCACGCGCGGCGCCGCCAACGCCTCGGCAAATGCTCCCGCGGTCGCGAAGCGATCTGCCGGCAACTTCTCGAGCGCGCGACGGACCGCGCTGTCGACGTCCCGCGGCACGGAGCGTCGGAGCCCAACGATTGGACGAACCTCTTCCGTCATCAACTTCGCGATCATCGCCTGCGCGGTCGCGCCCGTGTGCGGCGGCTCCCCGGTCAACATCTCATACACGACCGCGCCCAACGAGTACACATCCGTGCGCGCGTCGATCAGGCGCTCGCCGCCTGCTTGCTCGGGCGACATGTACTGCGGCGTCCCGAGCGAGAGACCACTCTGCGTGAGCCGCGAGCCCCCGGCGTTCGAGATCGCTAGCGCGATGCCGAAGTCGGCCACGAACGGCTGGCCGCGCTGCAGGAGAATGTTATCGGGCTTGAGGTCGCGATGGATGACGCCTGTAGCGTGTGCATAGTCCAGCGCATGCGCCACGGCGATACCAATGCGCACGGCTTCCTCGACGGGAAGTTGCTTCTCACGTTCCAGCCTGTGCCGAAGGCTCTCGCCCTCGACGAACGGCATCACGTAGAACAGCAACCCGTCCGCCGAGCCTGAGTCGAACAACGGCAGCACGTTCGGATGCTGGAGATTCGCGGTGACGCGAATCTCGCTCAGGAAGCGCTCGACGCCGAGCACCGCGCCGAGGTCCTCATGGAGCACCTTGAGGGCGACCTTGCGGTCGTGGCGGAGATCGCGTGCGAGATAGACGGTAGCCATCCCGCCCGCACCGATTTCGCGCTCGACGGCGTACCGGTCGGCCAACGCGTTGGTCAGTCGGTCGATTGCTTCCAGTCGTCACCTCGAACACGATGGTGGCTGCTTACTCGAGCGAAGGGAACGCCGCTGCCAGACCACGATCGAGATCGTCCGTCTGCTCCCACGAACTCTAGCTGGCAGGGGCGATGAAGGGCAGCTTGAGCACGTGCGCAGCGCGGAGGATCAGGAAAGGAAGCCTCGAACGTACCAAGCCAGTGCACACACCGGGTCTCGTTCGTGTGATGTTGGCAACCGAGCAATCCCTTGCCCGCAGTGCTGGCTCAGAACCGGTGCAGGGCGTCTTGCGCGAGCTGCTTCTCCGCGGCCCGCTCGGCGGCTCCGCCCCCACGTGCCTGGCCGACGTCGACGATGAGACCCACCGTTCCGCGACGCACGGCGAGTTGACCCTTTGCCGTGAATGCTTCATCACCTACCCCCGTTACGGCCCCGTAGTCATCCTTGGCCGCGAGTGAGCTGCGATACCGACTGAAGAGGGCCGCAGCGTTTGGCCCGAGCGCGACACGTGCCACGATGACCTCGGGACCATAGAAGCAGTAGTCGGCGGGCAATGAGTGGCCATCCACGACCCAGGGCATCGCCTTGGGAACGCCGACCGGGACGGGCGCGCCGAGTGCCGCAGCGGCTTCAGCGCGCGTAACGAGCGCACATGCGTCAGGCGCGCGGGCCGGTTCGACGACAGCCCCCGTGAGCACCAAAAGGCCCACGAGCAACGACGCAGCGGCGACGGGAAACGACATCGCCGGAGAAGAGGGACGATGAGAGCGCGGCATGTCGAAGACCTCAGCCATTGGGATGACTGCGCTCATCCCGGATCCAACGCAGGAGCCCTCCTCGCGGAAACGAAGACTCGCGAACTCGAAACAATATGCGACGTGCCGACGACTCTCGCGCTGCAGCAGACTGGAGTATGCCGAAGGCAATCCCTTCTTCGGCCCGTCCGCGAGAAGCACGATGGCGCTGTCGAGGGAACAGATAGTGCCAGACACACAGCAATGACCCTTCGACAAGCCACTGGTTACGCCCTTCGCATGTTCATGCTCGTCGGAGTCACCGGCTGCCTGGCTGGCTATGCGTCCCGCCCGGTAATCGCACCAGCGCCGGTGTTCGATCCGGTGCAGTTCTTCAGTGGGCGCACCGTGGGCGAAGGCACGCTCGACGTTCGCTTCGGATCGAAACGCGCACTTCGCGTCGAGGGCACCGGCGCCACCCAGTCCGACGGGCAATTCCGGCTGGACCAGACGATCACTTTCGCTGACGGGACAGTTGAAACGCGCACCTGGCTCCTCCGTCGCGTCGACGCCACGCACTACTCGGCTACACTCAGTGACGCAAAGGGTGAGGTAATGGCCGAGTCGAGCGGCAACCACTTTCACCTGCGGTATCTGTTGCGGAAACCCGCCGTGTACGTGGACCAGTCTCTCTACCTTCATCCCGACGGACGCTCTCTCCGCAACCAGCTGCAGATATCCGTCCTCGGCGTGCCGTGGGCGAGGTTGTCGGAGACGATCACGCGGGTGGGCACCTAGCGTACGGCCCGGACTCTACGAGAAATCGCCACTTCGTGGTAGAACGCGTGCTCTGAATGGTGACCGCGTCGGGTGCCTCGCAGTAGCGTTGCGGCGCCACGCTTCCCAGACGTTCGCAACGAGCAGTCCGGCCAGCAGGAAGTACACGGCGCCGACAAGCGCGTACATCGCGTAGCTCGTGACGCCGACAATCGCCCCGTAGAGCCACTGGTCACCGTGCCTTGGCGGTGACGTCGGCGGATCGGTGACCATGAAGAACGCGAAGAACAGCGCGGCGTGGAGATCCGGCGCGCGATACAACTCGGCAACGTGCGCCGGATCGCCGACGAATGCCGTGAGCGTGACGAGCGTGTAATAGCTGCCCAGGAATGCGAGGACGACCGGCACCTTGTTGACGCGATGCGTGATGAACGCGCCTGTCGCAATCAGCAGCGCAAGCGCGAATGGTGAGAGCTCCGGCAACGCACCCCACCAGCTCTGCCCAGTGTGAAAGACGTAGAACGTCGCGACCAGTGCGAATGCAGCGGGATTGAAGATGTTCGCCGTGCGCACGCGCAACGGATACTTGCTCAGTACCGCGACAGCAGACGTCACGGCAGCCACGTACCAGGGTTGATGCGGACTCAGGATCATGGCGACGATGAGGCCACTCAGCAGCGCACCATCCGGTAAATGCCAACGTCGTCGACGCCAGCGAATCAGTGGCGCGTCGATCAACATTGCCGTCGCGATGGCCGCGACCACGCCCGGCGTCACGAGCGCAATGCCTGTTCCCGCCGCGGCAGCTGCGACGAGCACGCCAAGCACGAGGATGAGCAGTCCTTTCGGTGTCCGGAAAAAACGTCCGGCCTTCACGTGCTGACGATGACGGACGTCCGATGACACTCGAGCGACGGAGTGCAGATCAATCCTTCCACGCCATGACGCTCGAGCAACGCGATTCCCGCCGTGGGGCCAAGGATAAAGGCGGCCGTCGCAAGGGCATCGGCGACCATGGCCGTTGGTGCGATGACCGTGACACTCGCAGCGCCCAGCGCGGTGTCGCCCGTGCGCGCGTCGAGGAGATGGTGATCAGCCGCCCCCTGCGCACCGTGACGGAAGTAGTCTCCCGATGTACACACCGACGTGTCGGACACACTGAGCGACTCGATCAGCTCATCAGGATTCCGCGGATGCCGGATACCGACATGCCATGGATCACCCTTCGAGTTGGTTCCAGCTACATAGACGTCGCCGCCGGCGTCGATCGCGAAGTTCCTGAAGGGTGCGAGCTCGAGCGCCGCGGCATCAATCGCGAGTCCTTTCACGACGGCGCCGAGATCGAGTACCATCGGCGTTGTCAGCGTGATGGTTTGTGCCTCTTCGTCGAGTACGATGTCGCGATAGGACACTCGGCGGGTTGGGTCAACCGCCGAACGACGGCGAATGCCTGTCTGATAGTCAGTGTCAAAGCCGCGCCCTTCCAGTCGATGACCCACCGTGGGGTCGAATGCCCCCTTCGTGTCGGCGGCGACGGCCAGAGCAAACTTCAGCGATTCGAATAGCAGCGTGCTCGCTGGAACGGCGACACCAACCTGCGTCATCAGCCGAGACAGCTCGCTCGCCGGATCGAACCGTGAACATTGCGCAGTGATGTGAGTGAACCACTCGAGCGCTCGCGCAACGCCAGCCTCACGCTCGGTGCGCTCTGCTGCATTGGCATCGTGACCGACGACCTGGATCGTGACGACCGTGCCCATTGCCGAGATCGCGCGGACGTACGACTCGCTCACTTGGCTTTCTTGAGCGCCTCGATGATGCCATCGGAAAACGCATACGAGCTTTCCGTTGCGCCGGAGATGACGTCCACCTCGGGACTTTGCCGCTTCACGACCCGGGGAGGCAACGCCGCAATCCAGTAGACGGAATACATGGTGAGGCACTGCGCGATGGACGCGGAAATGATTCGGCCGTTCTTGATCTCCACGCGCGATTCGATGTCGCCGTGCCGCGAAGTTCCCCAACCCGTGTAGACGCCGTCCTTGAGGTCACGGGCCACCATGGCTGAATCAACCGGCGCGTTGGTCGACGTCGTGTCCGCAACGACCGGCGCAGTCGTGACCGTCGGCTGCACCGCGACGGAGATCGCGCTGGTGGTATCGGGCTTCCGCTTGGTCGTCACCTTGGCCGTCACCTTCGCCGCCTGCTTCGCTCCTGACACAGCGTGTGTGGTGACCACCGGTGCTGTTTGCGCCGGGACGCTGGTGTCGGCCGAGGTGCTCACGGCCGTGATTGGCGCAACTGGATGACGTCTGCGGCTCTCTCCCTCGAAACGCTCGGCCGCCTTCTGGGTGCGCACGAAACCCGCGCCGAATACAGCAAGGACGGCCGCGGTGCCGAGTGTAAGAAGGTGATTGTTTGCGGGATTGTCGTTTGGCGGCACGCCCGAAAGTAACAGCCGCCATGGTGGAGCGAGAGGGTCACCTCACTGCCCGAACCAGTGCCGCCTGCAAGTGAGTTCTGTCCCGATGAACCGTCCAGCGTCGCGATTTACCGCGCCGACATCTGCATCTCGAGACCGATCACCTCGCCGTTGGCGTTGCGTGCGCCGTCTCGACGGCCTCCGCAGCGGGGCGTACTTTGGGTCGCTCGATCGAAGTCCCCATTCGCATCGAGTTTCCATCCGACGAACGGGCCCCGTATCGAAAGGCGAGACCTATGTCTGAAGTCACCGAGGGGCTCTCGACGACCCTCGCCGATCGCTACCGTATCGAGCGCCGCCTCGGCGAGGGCGGCATGGCTACCGTCTATCTCGCCGAGGACCTGAAGCACGACCGTAAGGTCGCGCTGAAGGTGCTGCGGCCCGAGCTGGCCGCCGTACTCGGCGCCGACCGGTTCCTGCAGGAGATCAAGACCACGGCACAGCTCCAGCACCCGCACATCCTGCCGTTGTACGACAGCGGCAGCGCGACAGACGTGCACGGCGGCGGTACGGAGTTCCTGTACTACGTCATGCCGTACATCCAGGGGGAGACCCTCAGGGAGAAGCTCGATCGCGAGGTGCAACTCGGCATCGATGAGGCGGTGCGGATCACCACCGAGGTGGCGGACGCGCTGCAGTACGCGCACACGCAGGGGGTGATTCACCGGGACATCAAGCCCGAGAACATTCTTCTGCACAACGGTCGCGCGATGGTGGCGGACTTCGGCATTGCATTGGCGGTAAGCGCGGCGGCGGGCGGGCGGATGACGCAGACGGGGTTCTCGCTCGGGACGCCGCTCTACATGTCGCCCGAGCAGGCGACGGCGGACAAGCACGTCACCAACCGCTCGGACATCTACTCCCTCGGCGCGGTGCTGTACGAGATGCTCACGGGTGAGTCTCCGCACAGCGGCTCGTCGGCGCAGGCCATGATCCTGAAGATCGTGTCGGACGAGGTCCGTCCGGTCAGGGAGTTGCGCAAGGCGGTGCCGCCGCACGTGGAGGCGGCGGTCGCGAAGGCGGTGGAGAAACTGCCCGCAGATCGTTTCGACAGCGCGACGGCATTTGCCGAAGCGCTCCACACTCCTGCCCTCGCGCGGTCGACGACGACGGCCGGTTCGGCGTCGCGACGGTTCGTCGTGCCCGCGTTGACCACGTTGCTGTTGTTGGCCGCCGTGCTGGCCGCGTGGGGCTGGCTCCGTCCACGTCGCACGAATTCCGTCGCGAGATACCCTACCACACTCGGCGCGTCCGGTGCACTCGATGGAATCGCGTTGCGGGTGGAAGCAGCTCTCTCGCCCGACGGGGCCTCGCTGGTGTTCCGCCAGCCGCTGAAGGGACCCGGCCAACTCTACATCAAGCGCCGAGACGAAGTCGTTGCGCGCCCGCTGGCCGGCACGGAGGGTGGCTCGGGACCGTTCTTCTCCCCCGACGGCGCGTGGATCGGGTTCTTCGCGAACGGCCAGATGCGCAAGATCCCGAGCACCGGCGGAGCCTCCCTCAAGCTCGCGGAATCCGTCGACCCCACCTACAACCACGGAGCGTGGCTGGTGGACGGTTCCATCTTCTACTACGACATCGAGCACCACACCCTGCGGCGCCTCCGCACCGGCGAAGCCACGTCGCAGGTGATCGCATCACCAGCGAAGCTCGACGGACGCTATCCGTGGCTGCCGACGCCCCTGCCTGACGCGCGGGGCATCCTGTTCACGGCCCACCTCACCAACTGCGTGGGTCCTGTGAGCTGCCGGCCGAGCCGTGTGTACGTGTACGACGCGCGCAGGGATACGATTCGTGCGCTGTTCGATGACGCCGTCGGCGCGTGGTACGTTCCCACGGGACATGTGTTGTACCTGACCAGCTCAGGCACGCTCATGGCCGTGCCGTGGGACAACACGGCACTTGCCGCCACCGGCAAGCCGGTGCCGATCCTCGATGGGATCCAGGCACCGGGATTCGTGGTCTCGGGCGAAGGGACGGCGGTCTATCTCCTGGGGCGGCCGGAATTCGCGCCGGGCCCGACACCGAATGCGGCGCTCGTGTGGGTGGACCGACGCGGTCAGTTGGAGCCGGTGGATTCCTCGTGGCAGGTGAATACGGGCGGGTCCTACACCGGGGCTGACATTCCTGTCGGCTGGGGTCTCGCCCTGTCGCCGGAGGGACGGCGCATCGCTCTCACGCTCCTCACCGACCTTGGCACCGACATCTGGATCAAGCAGTTACCCGCAGGTCCCGTGTCACGGCTCACGCTCTACCCTGGGGAGGACCGAGCGCCCGCGTGGACGTCCGACGGGCGCGCGATCACCTTCCTCTCGGACCGGCCCATCCCGCCCGATACGACGCGGCGCGCGGGCCGCTTGGGCCTGTGGGAGCAGCCCGCCGACGGCACGGGCGAACCACGGCTCCTCTGGGGGAAAGACGCGCCGACCGACGGATTCTCGAGCCCCGATGGCCAATGGCTCGTGCTTGGCGCAGCAGGATCGCCGGGGTCCAAAGCAGGAGGAGACATTCTCGCGGTGCATTCGGGAGTGGCTAGCGCGGCGCGTCGGATTGTGGCCACTGGATACGACGAAGGAGGTTCGGCGCTGTCGCCGGACTCCCGTTGGCTGGCGTACGTGTCGAACGAGCAGGGCGAGAACGAGGTGTTCGTCCGCCCGTTCCCGGACGTGAACGGCGGCAGGTGGCAAGTCTCGAGCGG
>JBDSML010000053.1:0-66660 GCA_039915865.1 Gemmatimonadaceae bacterium
CGCAACGCTGCCGTCGCGTTAGGCAATGTCGGAACGGTGGAGGACGTGCCGGCGCTCGAAGCCGCGCTCCAGCACGACGAGCCCCTGGTTCGCGAGCACGCCGCGTGGGCGCTCGAGCGGCTTGGAGCCGGCGGGATCGTCACCTCAGACGCGCGCCGATGTCGGAGAGCCGAAGACGCGGACTGAGGTGATCTGGTGACTCCGACACCGGGTTCCCAGGCGGGCGTGGCCCGCCGGGCGAGAGTCGGTGTGCAATTGCGAAGATCCGCCTGAGCACCGACCGCAGAGATCGTCATCAAGGCCTTGGTACGTCGGTCCGCTCGGCGGCGCACTTCGAGCGGCGAACCGACCGGATCGAGCCTCATGACCCCGGTCCCGTCGCCACACCCAAGCGGGGGCGGTGCCTCCGTGAGGTGTGCCGAAACGAGCGCCTGTGGCGAGCGTGCGCCGAACGGGTGCACGCCGGCGAGCACCTCGTAGGCAACTACGCCAAGCGCGTAGAGGTCGGCCCGGTGGTCCGTCGCCGCGTCGCCCACCGCCTGCTCGGGAGCCATGTACGCGGGTGTCCCCAAGGCCATACCGACGGAGGTGAGTCCGACATGCAGGGCCGCGCCCCCCTGAGTCGCTGCCGCGACCGCCTTCGCGATGCCGAAGTCGGCGACCACCGCGTGCCCCGCCGACAGGAGGACGTTCTCGGGCTTGAGATCGCGATGCACGACGCCCCGAACGGCGACGTGCTGCGTTTGGTGAGCGTCGGCACGAGCACATCGAGTGGTCCGGGACTCGTGCACTTCGTCGCCACGCTTACGTTCGTCGGCGGCACCGGACGGTTCGCGAACGCCACTGGTCAGGCGCGCGGCGAGGGCACGGCCACCTTGGCCACCGGCACGACGCAGATGACGCTTGACGGCGCGATCGCCTACGACGGCTCGGACCGGGGCGCCCCATAGCAGCAGGGACGCGGCGGAACGACCCACCGTTCCGAGCAGCGCTGATCGCGACCGAGAAGTGACTCCGTCACCAAGGTGCTGAAAATCGACGAGTGGCGCCAAGTAGGGCCGCTCGGCGATGTCGGCTTGCGCTCTGTGGGCTCGCCTAGGTGTCTGCACGTCTGTGAGTTCAGGCACCCGTCCCGAGCGGGATCACAAAACGGTCATACCGCCAGACGGGCTCAGAAGGTGTGTCCGTGGAACGTGAAGTTCGCGCGTGCGGTGAAGGTGCCGAGTTCGCGCGGCGTGAGGTTCTCGCTGGCAAGGATGGACACGCGTTAGCGGCGGCGCTGCTCGTGATGACGATCGATGAGTTCAGCACGGCATTCAGGGAATCGCCGATGAAGCGTGCGAGATGGGCGCTGCGGCGCATCGTGCCGCTCGGTTCTCACGACGCGCGGCATGCCTCTCGTGCGATGCAGGCGCTGCTTGACCATCTGCGCCAGTCGCGACGAGTGGCGCGTGTACGTCGGCGCGGTTGCCAAGTCCTTCTTCGGAGCGTTTGAGTTCCCGTCGAGAGCGGGATCTCAAGACGGTTTTGCCGACACATCTGTCAGGAGGTGTGCCCATGGAATGTGTCGTTCGCGCGGGAACTCAATGTGCCGGAGTTTGCGTCGCGTGACGTGCTCGCGGGGAAGGGACGCGTGAAGTGACCTAGAATGGCGAGGTAGAGAAACTCGAGCTTCGCGACCACAGCCTCCTCGATTCGCCCGTCCATGACCGCACGCTCCAGCGCATCGAGGACGATTCGATGTCATGCGCGGTCATCTGGCGACCGTCCGGATCGGCGACTTCCGTTGGCGCATGCTCTAGCGCCTCGGCGAGGATCTGCGGGTCGATGTTCGGCTGCTTCCGGAGGTGCATCGCTGCGGCGTCGATAACCGCGTGTGATCGACCGTGAATCAGCAGCGCTCGATATCCGCGTTCCACTTGACTTGCGTCCAGCCAAACCGGCCGCATCGACAACCAGAAGGCTTTCTGTCCTGCCGCGCTGAGTCCGTCGACAACGTCGAGGGTTGCTCGTGACGGCTCATGTGCGAGAAGAAGGAAGCCACGGGTCCCGTCAGTCCACGCAGCCGAAGCGTCCTGCACCTCGGCGAGCGCGGCCGCCGGGCCGACGCGTACACGAAATGATGGTGGGAGGCTGAGCAGTGGCTCCTGTGACGAAAGAACGCGCGGAGCGGATTGCGCGCGGTCATGCCTGCGAGCGTTGCGGTGAGTACACCATCAAGCAACTGAGCGTGAAGCCCACGCTGTCGGCGATCGTGGACACCCTGGGGGCGGTGTGGCTCGCGACGAAGACCTGCGGCGTGTGCGAGCTTCAGCAGGACCTTGGGATCGACGAGGAGGGCGACATCGTGGTCGTGGGATGAGCGGCGCGCATCGGCGTCAACGTCCTGGTGACGTGGGTCGTGTGGCACGCCGTATGGCATCGAGTGCAGCGCGGTCCCTGAGGCGGAATTGCCGGCGCCCGACGGCTTCGATTGCGCCGCTGACTCGCAGCCGAGTGAGTGCGCGCACCACCATCTCCCGTACGGTCCCCAGTTCCTCGGCCAACGCGCCCTGCGTCATGCCGAGCGTAAATGGCTTCCCAGGCGCGACGGCGTCGCGCTGGAGAATAAAGGCGGCGACACGTGACGGAACGGACTGATTGGTCGCATGATCCAGGCGATCGACCAGCTCTCGGACACGCGACGACAAGCGGCGCAAGAACAGAAGCGCGACCGCCGGATCATCGCGCATGATCGCGCGCAGCGAATCCCCGCGCAGGATGAGACAGCGAGTCGGCTCCAACGCCTCGGCGGTGGCGGGCAGGGTTCCGCCTTCGAAAAGGGGTACCTCCGCCAGTGTACCGCCGGGACCCTCGGTGTGCACAACCCGCTGGCGTCCGTGGCGCACCCGGATGACGCGGACCCTACCGGATAGGATGATGAACAGGCCCGTCGCCTCCACGCCGGCCTGGAAGAGCAACGTGTTCGCAGGGTAGCGCCGTACCGTCCCCCCTGCGATCAGTCTGCCACGAGTCGCGGCGCAGAGCGATGCGAAGAGCGGGAGCGCGTCCAACGAATCCGCTACCGGTGAGATGCGCGTGACCGAGGTTGCCGCGGGCAATGTGACTTCGGTTCCATCGTGGAGGGGCAGGCGCGTCTAGGTTCCGTAAATATGCATGTGACGCCGCGTTATCACGCACCCCTGGGCGATCGCTGGCAGAAACTATTGGAGAGCAAGATGATCCGTATTCGCATCGTGGCCGGCATGGCCGCCAGTCTGACGCTCGCGGCAACGCCACTCGTCACCTCGCCGCTCCTGGCGCAGCAGGGGATGGGGATGATGGGAACGGGCGGCGACACCGCGACGACGGCGATCATGCGCGTCGTTCACGAATTGATGACCAATCACGACAAGCTGCGACGCACCGTCACCAATCTGCCGAACGGGATTCGGACGCTTACCGAATCCGACGACCCGACGATGGCCAGCAGCCTGAAGGCGCACGTCGCCCGCACCAGTGCTCTGGTGAGCAAAGGCGAGGATCCCAATTTGCCGATGTCGACTCCGTCGCTGCATGGCGTGCTGCGCAATGGGGCCCGCATCACACGCGTCACGAAGGAGACGGCGAAAGGGGTGGCGGTCACCGAAACCTCGGACGATCCCGCCACCGTCGCGTTGATGCAGCAGCGTGCCGCCGAGGTCACTGACCTCGTGAATCGCGGCATGGCCGCGATGCATGAGACGATGATGAAGAGCGGTGGCATGATGAGTGGTGGCATGAGCGGGGCTTCGATGCCAGGCATGACACACGACACGTCGGCGGCCGCATTCGCGGCGCTTCAGGAGCGCGGCAAGCAGGCCATGGGCGTCGACCAGTACACATCGACGCACCACTTTGACGACATGACCGACGGCGGTCGGATCGAGTTGCAGCGTGATGGGGACAATTCCATCGACGTCGCGCAGATCCGTGGCCACCTACAGGAGATCGCGAGCGCCTTCAAAGGCGGTGATTTCACGACGCCGGCATTCGTCCATATGCAATCGGTGCCCGGTGCGGCCGTCATGGCCGCGAAGCGCTCCGCGATCAGCTATACGTATTCGGCTTTGCCGCGTGGCGGCCAACTGCTGATTGTGTCGAAGGACAAGGACGCCATCGCGGCGATCCACGAGTTTCTTGCGTTCCAGCGCATGGATCACCGCACCCCGTAAGCGCCCGGATCACCACGGAGTGTGCCTGACTCGCGGTCGAGCAGGGCAACCGTCTGCTCGAGGAGCTGACGCGCACCGGCCCGCGTCCGCGCGATACACACCGCGCCCACTTTTCCATGCTCGGCGAGGGCGCCCATCATGTAGAAGATGACGCCCCGCTCCGTTGCCGCGTCGAAATGCATCCCTTCGCGTTTGGCAGCGGCGGTGACCGCCGAGGGCGTGAGCGTGCGGTAGGCGGCCCGGGAGAGGTTGTCCGACGCCGCGTAGTAACACACGCGTCCGGCGGCGCTGTGGTAGAGTCCTGTCGCGACATCGTACGCGCCGTTCGTGAGGAGATTGAGCGACAGGTACGGATGCGTCGTTCCGCCCTTGCGGACGTTGATCTCGATGGCGTGATGGACCCAGCCCGCCCGTGTCCGCGTCGAAACGAAGTCGATCGCGAAACGGCCGACGATTCCCTTGCCCGCCAGGACGTCCGTCACCCTCTTCGCAGCGGCGTGCAAGCCCGGACAGCACGACGCCAGCGCCGGAAACATGCATCCGAGATAGACCTGTCCCGTTTCGCCACCAAGCACCTGGTCGTGCGTCGAGATGATCTGGGTGCCGCCGAGAGGATCGACGCGACACTGCACCGACGGGGAACGCTTCGACGCGCCATCGATGAACGCCTCGACCACGCCGCCCATCAGCGCAAATTTTTCGCGGAAGCTATCCCAACACTCATGCGTTGCCACGCAGCGTATCCGCGACGAAAGCTCGGCGCGCACCCACGGCTCGAGCGGCCCATGTTCCGGCGCGTGGCCGTACGAGAAGATCGCGTTCCCTTCTCCGGAAAACCCTTCCTCGAGTTTCACAACCGCGCGTTGGACGTGCGGATGTGCGCGCTTCAACGCGGCGAGCGCGCGGACCATGTCGTCGACGCCACGCAGATGCTCGTATCCTTCGGGCGTTCGGACTCCGGCTTCATGAAACATCTCGCGGCTGCCGCTCTTCGTGCCGATCTGGCTCAACGCCGGATCGCAACCGTAGATCGGAACGCCGAGCCGAACGGCAAGCGAGCGCTCGAGCGCCGTCGCATTGAAGCAAGTGATGTGCGTCGACCCCGGGTCCGTCACGCACGCGCGAATCTGCTCGACCAGATCTGGTCGATTGAGAATCTTCTCTGACAAGGGCACTGCGGAGTCTTCGTCACAGCTCAGCATGACGAGTCGCTGCCGTGCATCGTCGAGCGAGACGTCCGGAAGCAGCCGCAGGTAGTAGTCCACGATGTTCGCCGGGATCGGCACGCTGCTGACGAATACGATACGAGCCGCCGGCAATCGGAGCAGCATGAGCAGGCACAGCAGCCGCTCCTCGTAGTGGGGCGCGCCCACCAGCTTCGTCAGCTCGACACGGTCGAGCGACATGCTGGGCACGGCGACGATCGTGCGTGCTGCCCCTGGGTCCGGGAAGACGCGCTGGAACATATCGGCCAGCCCGCCCTGTAGCTCCGCGAAGCGACGAACCTCCTCCGGTGAACCAGCCATCGGGCTGGTGTCCGCGGTCTGCGTCCCATGCTGGCTGGCGATGCGGCTGACTTCCATTGACGTCTCCCCACGACACGACGATGGCGCGTTGTGCGGGCCAAGTCAGCCGTCTCGATAGGTATCGGGACTGGCGACGCGCTACGCAAGCGAAAGATGCCCGCGTTCGGCGGCAGTGTATGTCGGGAAATAGCGTAAGCGTCGTGGCGAATCTCCGGACGGTCCTTACCGACAGTCCCTTCGCATCCGGACGACGTTCGGAAGAGCCACGACGTCCTCGGCTGAATGGCGGGGATTCCCCTACCACACGTGGGTATTTCGCCCTACGGCGTTGGCGTGGCGTGGAGCCTATCGTTCGATTGTCGGCACCGCCACGTGACCCGCTCGCCGGTGCCTGGAGCGAAGGAGGAACAATGAAAACCGCTCAGCTACCGCAAAGCATTCTGGTTCCCGTACTCGACGGCGACATAAGCGAGACTACGCTGGCGCGAGGGCGATCCATTCTTGCGGCGTCCGATGCTCGGCTCGTCCTCCTGCACATTGCGAGGAAGCCGGCACCTGACGACGCGAACGCGCCGGCACCGTTCAAATTGGACGACGCTCAAACGCCTCGTTGGCGCCAGCTCGCAGCGGCCGCGCACCCTGGGCGCGTTTTCGTCGAGGCGGTACAGGGAGATCCGGCGCGCATCATTGCGGTCGAGGCCGAGCGTTTTCGCAGTGACACCATTCTGCTCGACCAATCCTTCGCAGACACCGCGCGGGCTACGCCTTTCACATAAACACCGCAGGGGGCCGTATGTTGACGCTGCCGCAGGTCCGAATCGAGCGCTCGCGCATGGGCGCAGGCGTTTCGCCCAACGCCGACCGACGCCCGTCGCTCGACACCGCATTCGGGCCGGCAGTCGGCGCTGCTGTCGCGACGTTCAGTGAAGCGGCCAGGACACATCGCCTCAGCCCATCGACGCTCGACGCGCTCATCGAGGCACTTCCCGTAGGGCTGCTCGTAATGGATCGCGACGGCGAAGTGTCTTTTGCGAATGAGGCGGCACGAACCCTCGAGGCCAACGTCGTGCCGTTGCTGCAACGGGTGGTTGCGCGTGCCCTCCGAACCGATCAGGTGGTGTGTGAGGAGTTCGCAGTGGAACCGACCGGCATACGCGCAAGAATCGACGCACGGAGTTGGCTAGCCGTAAGGGCGGTGCCGGTCAGGAACGCCGGCGCACGTGCGCACGCGGCCGTGGTGACCGTCAACGACATCACCGCGCAGACGCGCGCCAACTCGTGGGAACCGGCCATCGCATCGCTGATGAGCCTGTGACACGCGAGGCTTAACAGGGGCGTCTCAGAGTTCCGGACAATCGATCAGCTAGCGCCGCGGCTCCCTTAGAATTGGCCGGCGCCAAGCGGCGCACGGCCGTCGCTGGTTTCGGAAAGTACGGTCACGAGCATCACGTGGCGCGACGCAACGTGCCCGCGAGCGGGGTTCCAGGTGCGACGGTATTGAAGACCGTGCCGAACTTCTTCACGTTCCGGTGCAGCAGTTCCAGCCGGTGATCGGGCTCGTCGGTATAACGGTAGTGCGATATCTCCTGTTGTCCGACGTCCATGCGAACCTGCCCGCACTGAATGCAGTGCTCGCCGACGCGACGATGAAGGGCGAACTCACCGGTATCTACCATCTCGGCGATCTCGTCGGATACGCGCCATGGCCGAACGAAGTGATTGAGCGGCTGCGCGACGCTGGAATTCCCGGCGTCGCTGGCAATTACGACTCGACAGTCGCGACGCATTATCAGCACTGCGGCTGCCGGTCGGAGAACGCACATCAGGAGGAGCTCGCGCACCAGAGCTTCGCCTGGACGCTGGAACACACGTCCGAAGCATCCAGGCAGTTCCTGCTCGGATTGCCCTTCCGCATCGACATCCGACCCTTTGGGGGTCATACGGCTGGGCCAACGATTCGACTGGTCCACGGCAATCACGTGCTCAACACCGTTTACGTCACTGAAGACCGAACGAATGATTTTCTCACGAAGATGGCCGAGGGCATGGGCGCCAAGGCGGCGACGTGATCTGCTTCGGGCACACGCACAAGCCATGGCATCGTATTGTCGGTGACGTGCATTTCGTGAACACCGGCAGCGTCGGACGCCCCAAGGACGGCGATCCGCGAGCCAGCTATGTGCTTCTCGATGTGACCGCGGAGGGCATCGCCGTCGAGTTCGTGCGTATCGAATACGATGTCGAAGCAGCGGCGCAAAGGATTCTCGAGAGTGCGCTGCCGGACGAATTCGCGGAGTTCCTGCGCACGGGCGGGAAGAGCACGACACCGACGGAGAGCACGTCACCCGCAATGGTCGACCAATCCGAATGACCACGATTCCGCACGCTCCCGACACTGCTCCAATCCTGCGCAGACTCTCGACGCTCGATCGGTTCCTCCCGTTCTGGATCTTTGCCGCCATGGCCATCGGCATCGGGCTCCGGAGCGTCTATCCGGGGCTCGGAGCCGCGCTCGATCGCGTGCAGATGGCTGGCGTCTCCGTGCCGATTGCCCTCGGGTTGCTGTGGATGATGTATCCGGTGCTCGCCAAGGTGCGATACGAGAGCATCGGCGCGCACATCCAGGACACGAAGCTCCTCGGTACGTCCCTCATGCTGAACTGGGTGCTGGGTCCGCTCATGATGCTCGGCCTGGCGTGGTTGTTCCTGCCAGACATGCGGCTCGGGTGAAGCGCTGGCGGCCGTGGTCGGACCACCTCATCGAGGTGCCCGCGCTCATCGGGCTTGTCTACGCCTCGCTGTGGGCAAGACGTCGACTCTTTCCCTTGCCGTCACCTGTTCCGGTTTGACTCGACGTCTCGTGCTCGGACGAGTCCTCGAAGTCTTCGAAGGGGTCGCGGGGCCAGCAATGCTCTAACCCATTGGTTTGCATAGGGTTTACCACCCTGTCGCCTATTGACTTTCAAATCGGGCATATCGACGCACCTCCCAGGAAGTGTGTCCGTGGACTGTGCGGTCGCGCGACCGAACAAGGGGCGGAGTTCGCGCCCCGTGAAGTACTGGCGGGCAAGGACCCCGAGCTTTGGTTTGACGCAGCCCGAGTTCAGCGTCGGCTACCCGGAGGCGAGCGCGGCGTATAATTCGTGGTAAGCGGCCTCGCGCAAGGTGCGGGTCGCTGCGCTCTTCCCTCCCCGCGCTGCTTGCGTTCCGCATAATGAAGGCTCCTCCAGCATCGCCATGAACTCATGACCTACGTCATTCTCGCCGTCATCGTCGCCCTCGCCACCTTCTTCCTCACGGCCTCACTGAAGGTCATCGGGCAGGCCGAGGTGATGGTCATCGAGCGCCTCGGCCGCTTCCATCGCGTCGCGCGTTCGGGATTGAACGTCCTCATACCGCTTGTCGAGCGGCCCAAGGCCATCGACGTGCGCTACTTCGAGCAGGGGGCCGCGGGCGTGAAGAAGATCACGTCGGGTTCCACCACACGCATCGACCTGCGCGAGCAGGTGCTCAATTTTCCGAGCCAGCCGGTTATCACGAAGGACAACGTCACCATCGACATCGACGCAGTGCTGTACTACCGCGTGGCCGATCCGCAAAAGGCCACGTATTCGGTGCAGAATCTTCCGTACGCGCTGGAGACGCTCACCAAGACCACGCTCCGCAACATCGTGGGCGAGATGGAGCTGGACTCCACGCTGGCAAGTCGCGATGCGATCAACACGCGCATGCGCGACGTGATCGAGGAGGCGGCGATCGGGTGGGGCGTGGATCTCACGCGCGTGGAACTGCAGGCGATCGAGCCGCCGCGCGACATCCAGCAGTCCATGGAACTGCAGATGCGCGCCGAGCGCGAGCGTCGCGCCGCGGTCACGAACGCGGAGGCGGGCAAGCGCGCGGCCATCCTGGAGGCAGAGGGTGTGCGCGAGTCGCAGGTCCGGCGCGCGGAGGGCGAGAAGGACGCGGCGATCCTTCGCGCACAGGGCTTGGCGACGGCGCGTCTGGCCATGGCGGAGGCCGAGGCCGAGGCGATCGAGCGAATCACGGCGGTACTGCCCGAGGGTCAGGCGGCGATGTACCTGCTGGGGCTCAAGTACATGGAAGCGCTGCCCAAGCTCACCGAGGGAAAGGGCACTACCATTTTCCTGCCCGCGGAGGCGACTGGCGTGATGGGTGCGATTGGCGGGTTGCGGGAGATGTTCGTGCGAAGCGCTGGAGGGGCCGCGCCGACGCCGTCTGCTCCGCCACGACAGGCGAAGCCGTCGCCCGGGGCCCTTGGACTGCCTCCGGCCCTCGAGTCGCTCGTGCGACGCGACGACGATTCCACGAAATGATCGTGGGAGGCTGAGCGGTGGCTGCTGTGACGAAGGAACGAGCGGAGCGGATTGCGCGCGGTCATGCCTGCGAGCGCTGTGGGGAGTACACCATCAAGCGACTGAGCGTGAAGCCCACGCTGCCGGAAATCGCGGACACGCTGAAGGCGGTGTGGCTCGCGACGAAGACGTGCGGCGTCTGCGGGCTGCAGCAGGACATTGGAATCGACGACGAGGGCGACATCGTGTTCGTGGGATGAGCGGCGGGTCTCTCGACGAAACGTCTCCTTCATCAGGAGGACGACGATGATCGCTGGAACCGGCTTGCGATGCGAGTGCGCGCTGGGGCATGTTAGCCAAATGACGCACCGTGCCGCCTCCGCCCGCGCTGAATGACGGGTTCCGGAATCACGGAGATCGCCGACCGCTATGAAATGCTCGGCGATCTCGGCGACGGCGGCATGGGTATGGTGCGCAAAGCGAGGGATCGGGAGACGGGTGCCATCGTGGCGCTCAAGATGCTGCGGCCCGAGCTGGCCGACGATCCCCAGATTGCCGAGCGGTTCAAGAACGAGCTGCTGCTCGCGCGAAAGATCACGCACAAGAACGTGTGCCGCATCCACGAGTTCGGCCGCGCGGGTGACGTTGCGTACATCTCGATGGAGTATGTCGAGGGCGAGACGCTCCGTGACCTGATGAAGCGCCGCGGTGCGCTCCCGACCGCCGAGGCCGTGGAGATCGTTCGGCAGTTGTGCGCGGGCCTTGGGGAGGCGCACGAACAGGGTGTCGTGCATCGCGATTTGAAGCCGGAGAACGTCATGATCGACGTCACCGGCAACGTGAAGGTGATGGATTTCGGCATTGCGCGCTCGATGGACACGCGCACGAACCTGACGGTCGGCTGGATTGGCACACCGGCCTACATGTCGCCGGAGCAGGCGTCGGGTTCGTCAACGACCGTGCGCAGCGACGTCTACGCGGTCGGACTGATCCTGTTTGAGCTGCTCACCGGACAGGCGACGTTCTCCGCGGATACGCCGGTGGCTGTTGCGCTGAAGCACATGCAGGAGCGGCCGCCGGCGCCGCGCTCGATCGCCGCGGGCATTCCTGCGGACATCGAGCGCGTGATCCTCCGCTGTCTCGAGAAGGATCCCGACGCGCGTTACGCATCGGCGCGCGAAGTCGGGATGGCGCTGAGCGGGTCACCGGTGCCCGCCGCGGCATCGAAGCGACGGACATGGAAGCGGCCGTCGCGCGGAATCCTCATCGGTACGGTGGTGGTGCTCGCGATCGCAGTCGGACTCATCGCGCGGCCACATCGCGTGGCGCAGCTCCGCCTCCCCATCACCGAGCATACGCTGCCCAACGGCCTGCACGTCGTGCTGTCGGAGGATCATTCCGCACCGACGGTCGGCGTCTCGATGGTGTACAAGGTCGGCTCGCGCGACGAGACACCGGGCCATAGTGGCATGGCGCATCTCTTCGAGCACCTGATGTTCGAGGGCTCCGAGAACGTGGCGAAGGCGGGGCATCAGGCGCTCATCTCGAGCGTGGGCGGACAACCGAATGGCGGCACCTCCGAGGACGTGACAAGATTTTACGAGACCGTTCCCGCCAACCAGCTCGCACTCGCTCTCTTTCTCGAGTCGGACCGCCTGCGCTCGCTGCATGTGGACGAAGTGAACCTGGACAACGCGCGGAAGGTGGTGTCCGAGGAACGTCGCAGGGGCGGATCGAACCGGCCCTACGGCCGTACGCTCGAGACATTGCTCTCCCTGGCGTACGACGGATTCCCGTACCAGCACATGGTGATCGGCACGCCGGAGGACGTCGACGCAATCACGCCGGGGCAGGCCCGCGCCTTCCACGACAAGTACTACGTCCCTTCGAACGTCATCCTCACCATCGTAGGTGATTTTCGCGAGGACAGCGCACTGGCGATGGTGAACCGCTACTTCGATGCGATCCCCAGTCGTGCGACCCCTGCACGCGTCGCGGTGGTCCAGCCCCTCCGCACGCGCGAGCGGCGGCAGGTACTCGAGGATGGGTTCGCGGCGGCGAGCCGCATCGATGCGGGGTACATGACGCCGGGAGGCAACGCTCCGGATCAGCCGGCCCTCGAGCTGGCGGTCTCGATCCTCGGCACCGGGGAGTCGTCGCGCCTGAATCAGAGCCTGGTACGCGGCGCCGAGATCGCGACCGCGGTGGGTGTCTCGACCGACAATCGCATGGGCCCCTCGATGTTTCTCGTGGGGGTGCAGCTTCGCCAGGGCAAGACGGTCGAACAGGCGCAGCTGCTGCTCGACAGCGGCATCGCACGGCTGCAGCGCGAGCCTGTCACTGCCTTGGAGCTGAGGAAGGCAAAGCTGCAGGCCAGACGAGCGCTCTCCACGAGTTTCGAGGCGACGGCCACGCGCGCGGTGACGCTCGGCTCCGGCGCCGCGCTCTATGGCGGCGCGAGTACCGTCAACGACATCGCGCCAGCCACGCAGCGGGTGACGAGCGATGACATCCAGCGCGTCGCGCAAAAATATCTCGTGCCATCGAACCGCGTCGTCGTGGTGACCGTGCCGAGCGCGCGGCGAGTAGCGGTTGCAGCTCCGGTGACGGAGCGGCCGAGCCCCGCGCCTGCGCTGGAGGTGCGGGCGGAGGCACCGCGCGTCGCCGCGCCGATTGCGAGCGCGCTCCCATCGGTGCATATGGCGCGACCAGTCCAGTTCACGCTCTCGAACGGACTGACGGCGATCGTGATCGAGAATCACCGTTTGCCGCAGGTCCTCTTCAACGTGTCGGTGACTGGCGCGGGTTCGCTGTACGACGCGGCTGGCACGCCGGGGTTGGCGTCGCTGGCGGCCGACATGCTTCGCGATGGCACGACCACACGAACCGGGAAGCAGATCGCCGACCAGATCGAGGAGACGGGCGCGATCATCGGCACCTCGGCGACGAATGGTTCGCCGGCTGCGACGCTGGCGGCGCTCGGTCTGTCGGACAACTTCGAGTCGTGGCTGCCGATCCTGGCAGACATGATCCAGAATCCACGATTCCCAGCAGACGAGTTGAACGCGCGCCGCCGGCGCATGGTCGCCACGGTGGAGCAGCAGCATTCCACGCCACGATTTCTCGCCGACGAGCAGATGGCGATGGCGGTATACGGCTCGCACCCGGCGTCCCGCCTCGCGCCCTCCGCCGAGTCGCTTGGCCGCATGGATGCCGCCATGGTCAAGCAGTGGCATCGCGAGCGCTTCGCGCCGCAGAACACGCTGGTCAGCATCGTGGGGGATGTCGATGCGGGCAAGGTTCGCAAGCTGCTGGAACAGCAGTTCGGTCAGTGGCCGCGGACGAGCTTCACGCCCGCTGTTCCGGCCAATCCGACTCCGCCGACTGCGCCGTCCGTGCTGCTCGTGGACCGCCAGGGATCGTCGCAGTCGGTGCTGATGGTCGGCGGGCTGGGTGTCGATCGGCGCTCACCCGACTATCCCGCAATGCTCGTCCTGAATCGCGTGCTGGGCGCCGAGGCGAGCGTCGCGCGCCTCGGATTCCTCCTGCGTGAGACGAAGGGATACGCATACGATGCGCAAAGCATGTTCACGGCCTCCACGTTTCCCGGTGCGTGGCGGGCGTGGGCGGAGGTGCGGACCGGGGTGACGGAAGCCGCGCTCGGCGACCTGCTCGCGGAGGTCCGGCGGATGTCATCGGAGCCGGTGCCCGCTGAAGAGCTCGAGCGCGCGAAGCGGTCGCTGGTAGCGTCGTTCGCCGTGTCACTCGAGCAGTCGTCGCAAGTGCTGGGCTACTGGCTGCAGGCGAAGCGTTACGACTTCTCCGATGATTACTGGGACACTTATCCCGAGAAGATCGCGGCGGTGACGGCCGACGAAGTGCAACAGGTCGCGCGCAAGTACTACGATCCGTCGGGCTTCCAGATCGTCGTCGTCGGCGACGGCGCACTCGTGGCGCCGATCCTGTCCAAACTGGGCCCGGTCAAGCGGGTGGAAGCGCCCAAATAGGCGCGGTGTACGCGACGCCGTCAACGTCGGCCGCGCGATCCCTCAGATCATTGACGCGGCGGCTATCATCTGCCGTAAATCGACATCAGGAAGATCGGGAAAGCGCGTGCGCAGTGCGGACACATCGAAGGTCATGTCGCTCGTGTCCATGAACAGGGCGGCGCCCGCCTGAGCGGCGAACGCTGGCCGCACGCGCCGAAGCAGGACGGACATGGCGCGGAGGACCGGCCGCGGCACGTGCTGCGCCACCCTCGAGACACCGTGGCGTGTCGCGAGGAGCGCCACGAATTCGGAGAGCGTGATGTTCGACGAACCGCCGATCTCCACCGTCTGCGCACGGAGGCTCACGTCAGTGATTGCGTGCTCCAGCAATG
The DNA here is from genome assembly GCA_039915865.1 of Gemmatimonadaceae bacterium. GTDB lineage: Bacteria > Gemmatimonadota > Gemmatimonadetes > Gemmatimonadales > Gemmatimonadaceae > AG11. The sequence continues at coordinate 14,414 of JBDSML010000053.1, forward strand.
CGGCGACTGCGTCGGCCGAAACGAAGTTGATCGGATTCTGTCCGCGCCCGAAGACGAGGCCTCTCCCGCGCTGGCGAAGTGGCTCGCCGAGGACGCCCATCCACGTTTCGACGAATGCAGTGGAGCGGACGATCGTCGCAGGCACCCCGCTGCGCCGGACGTATTGTTCCGCATCATGCTTGGCGCGAAACAAGTCGATCGGGCTGTTGGACGACGCGCCGACGACGGAGACGAGTATGACGTCGGCGCCGGATGCGGCGGCGGCATCGACGAGACACCGGTTGCCGCGACGATCGACGGTTTCCGGCGAGCTTCCATCGGTGCCGGCAAAACCGTGGGCGGCGGCCACGATGGTCGTGATGCCGTGCGCCGCGCGCCGCACGCTCGCCTCGTCGCGCAGATCGCCGCGGACGACGTCCGCCCCTAGCGCGGCGAGTGCGGTGGCCCGTGTGGGATCACGCGTCAGCGCGCGCACCGGGAGACTGCGCGCACGCAGACGACGGACGAGCCGCGATCCCAGCGTGCCCGTCGCGCCAGCGACGAGGATCATGATGGCCTCGCGCCCGTTGCCGCGACGATGTTGCGAAGCGCCGCATTCGCGTCCTCGCCCGTGTCCTGGGCCGGCTCCAGATAGAAGCGGGCCCATTCTGCGCGATGGTCGCGGATGCCAAAGATCACGACGCCGCGCATGAGATGCGCCGCGCCGTCGCGACGCGTGCCGCGCATTTCCCATTCCGACCAGACGGTGTTGCCACTCACGGCGCTGCGCACGACCACCGCCTGCAGGTCGGGCACCTGTGCGAAGATCTGCTCCCAGTTGCGCCGCACCTGATCGCGCCCGACAAAGCCGCGCGACGGATGTACGGGCGTCTCGTTGCGGTAGTCGGTGGTGAAGCAGTCGACGATTGCGTCGAGGTCTCGCGCGTTGGTCGCTCGCGCTAGCCGTTCGATCGCCGCCTCGGGCCGTTCATCATGGAGAGGAGTTGTCATCGCCGAACCTCGCGCGCTAGAATATCCAATGCATCATTACGTATTCAATACATAACTATGGATCGAAATAGCCGACCCGTCAAGGACAGGCGTCGCTACGACAGCGCGGGACGGCGCGCGCAGGCGGAGCGAACCCGCACCGCCGTGCTGGAAGCCGCCGAACGATTGCTCCTCGCCAACGGCTACGCGGGGACGACCATCGCCTCGATTGCCACGGCGGCCGGCGTGTCCGCGGAGACGATCTACAAGGTGTTCGGTGGCAAGCCGGGGCTCGTGGCCGGCATTCGCGAGGTGCGGCTGGCTGGTGCGGGGCCGGGCCACGCCGAGGCACGATCGGACCTGACGCGCAACGTGGAATCCGATCCACACCGGCTCGTGGCGCGGTGGGGTCAGCTGACCGCCGAGGTGTCCCCGCTCGTTTCACCCATTCTCCTGCTGGTGCGTGATGCGGCCGCGGCGCACCCTGAAATGGCGACGCTGCACGCAAGGCTCGATGCCGACCGGCGGCGGCGCATGAAGGTCAACGCCAGCCACCTGCGAGACGCGGGGCACCTTCGGGCGGGGGTGACGCTGCGCGACGCAGTGGACGTGCTCTGGACATACAGCTCACCGGATCTCTACGACTTACTCGTGGTACGCCGTGGCTGGTCAGCGGCGCGGTACGGCCGGTTCGTTGGAGACGCGATCGCCGCGGCGCTGCTGCGTCACCAACGCACCGCTACCCCGCAACCTCGATGATGACGACATCGGCCCGCCGCATTCATCGTCCAGCGCGCTGCTCGTGCGCGGCCGGATAACGTGCGTATTGTGCGTCGGTGACGTGCTCCAGCCAGTCGACGGCCTTGCCGTCGAGCGACTCCGTGATGGCGATGTGCTGCATCGCATTCTCCGGCGATGCGCCGTGCCAGTGCTTTTCACCGGGGGGAAACCAGACGGCGTCGCCGGGTCGGATTTCCTCGATCGTGCCACCCTCTCGCTGCACGAGTCCGCGGCCGAAGGTGACGATGAGGATTTGTCCCAGCGGATGCGTGTGCCAAGCGGTCCGTGCGCCCGGCTCGAACGTGACCGCACCTGCGCCAGCGTGCGCCGGTGCCTGTGCATCAACGAAGGGATCGATACGAACCGTGCCGCTGAACCAGTCCGCAGGACCTTTTACAGAGGGGCGTGAGCCCGCGCGCTTGACGTCCATGTGATGTTCCTCTCTCGGTTGCTTCGGTACGCCCAACGTGTTCATGCAATGAATGCTGACCATGGCGGAGGAGCGCACGGAGCTACGCGGTGGGTGCGGCTCGTCGTGGCGTCAGGTGCCGAGCAGTTCCTGCGCGACGCCATGCTGGCGGATTTTCTTGCCGTTCATCTACACGGAGCGGCGGCGCACGTCACTGGTGCTGCGGGCTGATCGATCAATTGCGCACAGATACCACAGCTTGAGGCGTGGACTGCATTGACAACACCGCCATCCGTGAGGCGAGTCGGGGGTCAGGGCGCCGTCGCCCGCGGCCCGTAGCCAGCCACGGGAGTGCCGTCTGCTGCCAGCTTGCCCACCGACCAGAGCAGACCGCGCGTCACGAGATCGAGGTAGACCGGATCGGACATCGTGCGATTGGTGTGACCCATCGTCGTGGCGAACACGCGCGCCTTTCCGAACGTGTTCGTCCAAACCACGGGGAAGTGCTTCTCGCCCTCGATGCTCCACGCCTGCACCAATGGCGTCGCCGTGGGCCACATCTTGTCGATGCTATAGAGCTCATCGCTGCCCGGCCCCCACTCCTTGGGGAGCGCCTTCACGATCGGGTTGTCGGCGACGAGTCGTTCGATCCGGAAGTCCCGCTGCGTGTCGTGACGCATGCTAGCGACGCCCATCATCTCACGCCACGCGTCGGTAGTGGAGCGGCGATAGCTGTGCGTGGCACCGTGAATGATGACGGCGGCGACACCCTTGTCGCGGTGGGCATACGCGATGCGCTCGATCCACTGCGGGTCGACCACGTACGAGAACGACATGTTGTAGACCACGACATCGAATGAATCGGCCCAGGCCGTGGTCAGGTGGCGCGGGATCAACATCTTCGTCGACGTGTCGGCGGTATGGTCGATCGTCCAGACGATGTTGGTGCGCGCGGCGATGCCGGTCGGCAGGATCTGCTTCTGCGCGGTGAAGTCGTGAAAGCCACCGCCCGTCACGTAGAGTGCGCGAATGGGCCGGTCCTGCGGTGCGGCCGCGGACGTGACGACGGCGCAGAGGCACACGAGCAGGAGCAGTGTGCGGCGGAATGAAGTCGTGTGACGAGGCTGGGTCATGACGATGGGCTCGAGTCTGGAATGGCTTCTCGAAGTTGTCGTCATGCGAGCACGTGCACCACCCCTCGGCGCGACGGCACTGGTACAGTTTGAATTAGCGGGGTTTCAATTCACGAATAAAGACGAGTCGTAGGCTATCGCGCCGCCGTTCCGCTTCTGTGAACTCTTCCCGGGTGCAGGCGTGCGATTGGTCTGCCGTTGTGCAGGTTTCGATAATACGCGAACGCTCAAGAGTGGTTCGGGCGACAGCCGCCATTTGTTCGACTCGCTTTCCTTCATCCGCCGCTTCCCTAACTGCAACGTAGGCGATGAGTAGCGGGAGGAAGCACGCGCCAAGAATGAGCTTGCCGCGCAGTGTACTGCTGTCAATGATCACAGGCTAACCTCAGCCAAATTAGGGTGTCTGCACCCTCGCGAATTGACCATTAATCCGCGAGTAGCGCAACGACTTCCTCCAGCTTCCAGACGTGATCCGAAACGCCAGCCGCCATTGCTGGCGTTTGCTTGATGCCCCCGTTGTTCTTCGTGAGCGTCATGTGAGGGCGGCAGAAGTTGTAATACATGAACCAAAGGCTCGTTGCGTGAACGTGGTTCTCCAGCTTCTTGCTGGGGCCGTCGGTGAGGCGCGTCATGCGGCGAACGTTGGTCCGCATCCGCGTGTTCTGTGACTCGACGTAGCTCGTCGAAATGAATTCTTCCTGCGGCTGGCCCATGACCCATTGCTTGTCGATCCTCACCAGCTCGGGCGGGCTATAGCGCGTCGTGCCTTCAATCGCGGGGCCGTAGACTTTAACCAGCATCGCGTAGTCCACCCCGTTCCACCCGAAGGCGTCTTCGACAGCGGACAAGTATGCCTTGTTCCCGTCCGTCGAAAGCTGAACGCGGCACGCGAGACGCGATGCCAGGTCCTCCATAAAGAGCCGTCCAGCTTCGGCGTCGCGTGCGCCGACATGCCAGCACGGAATGATCTTCGTGTCGGCGCAGATCGCCGTCCACGTCCACGCATCGCCACGACCCCGCCCCTTCTCGTCACGCGGGACGCGCTTCTCCTTGCACTGGATGAAGCTCCAAATCTCGTCGCACTGCACCGTCTTGCACGGCAGGTTGACCAACGTCTGCTGCTGGTAGTCGAGCACCGCCGTTCCGACCTCAGCGAGCAACTTGAGAATCGTCACCTTGCTCGCACCCGTTTGCCGTGCCGTCGCATTGACCGACGAGCCTTCGCAGAGAGCGAAGAGAATCTGGACGCGCTTTTCAGTGGAGAGACGATTCATGATCCGTTAGCTCAGTGACCGTAACTGAACTAATATGCTTGAGCGTGTCTAGTCTGTCAATAGACAACTTGACGGCGCACTTGACGCGACCGTCCGGCCCGTCTAGTGTTATGTCCACACAGCACGAAGGCCGTCGCGGGGGACAGACTCCTGGCGAGGAATCCCCGGACGGCCAACATGAGGTTCAGACAATCATGAAATGAAATCGGCCCCTAATAAGGGCCCACCCAACGTGCGCGCTTTCGCGTGCGCGGCAGACACTCAAAGCTAGTCAGCGGACTAGGGGTCCGCAACGATGACAGCTCCCATCGACTATCAGGCAGTACTCGTAGATCTGGAGGCCAAACGGGCGCAGATTGAGGCGGCCATTTTGGGTATCCGAATCATGCTCGGATCGGCAGTTGAAGCAGAGGATCGCACTTCGCAGGTGGATGCTCCACCTAAGCCTCCTGCCCCACGCCAGCCTGCCCCGGTGACAGCAAACGGCCTCCCGGTCCAGACCGATACGTTTTTCGGTATGACGACCGCCCAAGCTGTAAAGAAGTTTCTCGCGATGTCCAAGCGTCCTCAAACGCCACGCGCCATTGCGGACGCGCTGCACGCGGGCGGACAGGTGCACGCGATCGATCCGAAGACCGCGTACACGAATGCTTACACCGCGCTCAAGCGGGGGAAGGACGGGGAATTCTCGCAGACGAGAAACGGCGAGTGGGGACTCGCTGAGTGGTATTCGAACAAGCCCAAGGGAGAGGGCGAGTAGAAAATGGCGCACCTTGCCTACTTCGACGAAAGCGGTGACGCCGGGGTCGTGAATAGTCCGACGCAGTACTTTGTGCTCGCTTGCGTTCTGGTACCTGAGGCGGAGTGGATGCCGACGCTAGATGCTCTCGTCGCCTTGCGCGGCATGCTACGAACAAAGCATGGGATCGCCACGCGCCCAGAGTTGAAATCCACGGACATTCGCCGTGGTCGCGGCCCGCTGTTGGGACTGAACTGGTCCCCGGAGAAGCGAATGCGCCTGTTCCGCGGTCTTATGATCTACCAAGAAAGAAAGCTGCCGGGAGTACGCACATTCGCTATCGCGATCCACAAGGCAAGCTGTGCGGCGAAGGGTCGTGATCCCCGCGAAACGGCGTGGCAGTATGCCTTGCAGCGAGTGGATCGCTTTTGCCGGGCAGCGGACTCGCGAGCCATCCTGTTTCCCGACGAGGGGCACGGCACTTTTATTAAGCGGCTTTCTCGGCGTTTTCGTCGCCATCAAAACATACCTGGCGCATTTGGCGGGAGTCGCAGTATCCCACTTCTTCGCGTGGTAGAGGACCCAAACGACAGGCAGTCCCACGACTCCTACTTTATTCAGCTCGCCGACTGGAACGCGTATGCAGCTCACCGCTCAAGCTACGTTGCCCCGAGCCCGGCAGTGCCCGCTGACATCTGGGATGCGCTCGGCGGTAGTCGGCTCCTCGACGTAAACGCAGTGCGAGGGGGACCACCCGGGATAGTCGTTTGGCCATAAAAAGGGTGCGGCCCCCGGGGACAAGGACCCCGAGGACCGCGGAACTGTCCTAAACCGGCTATCGAGCCGGGTCAGACAGTGTCAGAATAATACAAGAAATGACGTAACTATGCAAGCGAGAAAGGGTCTCGACGCCTACTCCTTTCGCGCTCCGTTCCAGCGCGCCGTCGCCGCCGCTTTCGCGATGGCTGACCTCTTCTTCGGCGTCAGCTTCGCCGCCCTCGCCTCGCCTCGCTTCGCTGCCGGTTTCGGCGCGGGGTCCGTTTCGGCCTCACTCGTTTCGCCCGTCGCCCGCTCGCCAATCAAGCGAGCGAGCTGCATCATGTCGGCGGGTCGTTTCGGTGTCTTGGGCATAGTCGGGAATTTAACGGGTGTACGGACTGCACCAGCCCATGTACATGGCGACGAACGTGAGCGCGATACCGAACAGACAGCCGGTGTAGAAGCCCTGCGTTTGCCCCTTATCCTTCCCTTCCTCAAACCCCTCTTCGCGCGCCTCTTCGACCTCCTCTTCGTGGTCGTCTGCTGCGCTCGGGACGTCATCGTCCCCGAATGGGTTCTCGTGGTGGTCTGTCATCGCGAACGCTTCTACACCTTCCCGCTAGCCTTCACAAATTCAAACTGTACCAGTGCCGGCGCGACAGAGCCACGCCGACCGCTCGTGGCGCGTGAGAGCCGCTCGTTCGCGAACCGTTTCTCATCTTCGCATGCACCGCCACCCTTGGGCCACACTCTACGGGGGGAGACGCATGATGCGAATCGGGCTCGCAGCTACAGTCATTTCGATGTTGGCGCTCGCGGACGCGCGAGACATCGCCGCGCAGGCGAAGGCGTCGCCCTCGCGGGCGCTCGCGGCGCAGGTGGACGCCTATGTCGCGCCGCTCGTCGACCTGCAGGTCTTCAGTGGAACGATCCTGACCGCTCGCGGCGAGTCTGTCCTGCTCGAGCGCTCGTATGGTCTCGCCGACGCCGAGCATGGGATTCCGGTGAGAGCGGGAGACGTGTTTCGCATCGCATCCATCTCCAAGTCGTTCACCAAGGGCGTCATCGGACGCCTGCTCGACAAGCATGTCGTGCGTCTCGACGACTCTCTTTCGCGCTGGTGGCCGACCATACCGTCGGCGAGCCGCATCACGGTGCGAATGATTGTCGAGCACCGATCCGGCATCCCCAACGTGAATTCGCTTCCATACGACGAGGAGGCATTGGAGCCGAACACGCTCGCCCATCTCGTGGATTCGATCATGCGAAAGCCGCTCGACTTCGAGCCTGGCACGCGCACGCGCTACAGCAATGGCGGTTACGCCGTCCTGGCGCGAATCATCGAGCTGGCCACGGACCGTCCATACGCGAGCGTCCTGGCGAGCGAGCTCCTCGAGCCACTGCATCTCACGCACACGCGTCACAGCGCTGATGGAATGATCGTCGAACGTCTGGCGCGCGGGTATGCGCCAAGTCCGGAGAGTTTTGGACATCTCGAAGTCGCGCCGTTTCAGGAGATGAACACGAAGGCCGGCGGTGGCTCGCTCGTCTCGTCGGCGCGCGACCTCCTCATCTGGGCCCGTGCGATTGGACGGTCACCGCTGCTGACGTCATCCTCGTGGGCGGCGCTGTTCCCAGGCAGCGACAGCACGTTCGTCTTCACGGGGAGATGCCCCGGTTACAACGTCGTCCTTCATCATGACCGTCGCCGGGACGCGACGACGATCGTCCTCGTGAACAACTATGCTGCCGGAATGGTGGCCGAGGTCGCGGAGGGTGTCGCTGCGCTCGCGCGCGGTGACGCTCCGAAGGCGCTCCCGGTGGGCAAGCCGGCGCGCGCTGATACGTCGGCGCAACGGATGTTGGCGGGAACGTACAGCCTCCCCGCTGGCGCGTTGCCGGTGCCTCCGGGAACGACCGTCGAGCTTCGGGTGTCAGGCGATCATTTGGTCGTCTATCTTGGCGCGGTTCCTGTCGACGTTCTCGTGCCGCAAGGACCGCACACGTATCTTGCCCGAGCGCTCTGGTCCATGATCGAAGCACCAGCGCAGGGTGCCGACTCGCTGAACGTCCGAGCGCTCTATCGCGATCAGTCATTCCATGCGCTGAGAGTTCGCCAATGAACGGGGCATGAAGGCGTGGCAGGTACCACTCTGGGCGACGTACGGCGTTGTCCACTTCTTTGCGTCGATACCTGCCGTCCAGGATTCGCAGCATCTCGCACTCGCAGCGACGATGGCGATTCGTGCAATGACCGGCCTCGGTGTGAGCAGCGTCCTGCTTCCTGTGTTTTCGTGGCGCCGCAAGCAGGGCAACGTGGCATGGTGGGCGCGAGTGGTCGCAACGACACTCAGCGCCTCGGCGGCGTGGATGATCCTGGATCGCATCGTGTTGGTGACTGCTGCGTCGATCACCCGCTTCTCCGTTCCGTGGAGCGCGTTTCCACGGGGCATGGACCTCGAATACCTGTTCGTCATGGTGGCGTGGAGTGCGGGCTGGATCGGCCTGACGCTCGCCAACGACGGTCGGTTGCAGCGTGAAGAATTGGTGAGGCGCACGATGGAAGCACAGACCGCACGACTCGAGTTGTTCGCGGCTCAGCTCAATCCGCATTTTCTGTTCAACGCACTGAACACCATTCGATCACTCGCGGCAGAGGACGCCGAGCGCACGCGCGAGGTGGTCGGCCGTCTGTCGTCGTTTCTCCGCCGGGTTGTCTCGTTTGCCCCGGCGGATCCGGTTCCGCTGTCGGAGGAAATCGATCTCGTTCGTGACTACCTCGCGATCGAGGAAGCCAGGTTCGAGCAGACATTCTCCGTCGACATCGCGATTGCGAATGGCGCCGCTGCCGCGCTTGTCCCGCCGCTCATTCTGCAGCCACTCATCGAGAACGCCGTGAAGTACGGTGACGGGGTACGCGCCATCTGCATTCGTGCCGACCTGGTCGGGGAGTCGCTCACCATTCGCGTCGAGAACGAGGGTACCCTTCACGGAACGAAAGAGGGCACGGGACTGCGCCTCACGCGGTCGCGACTCGAGGCGATGTATGGGAACGGCCAGTCATTTTCGATCCACCAATCGAATCACACCGTTGTCGCCACCGTGATCATCAAGCGGCAGAAGACATGATCAAGGCGATCATCGTCGACGACGAGCCACCCGCACGCCGCGAGCTCCGTCGCATGCTCGGCGACCATCACGACGTCGACGTCGTTGGCGACACGGGCGACCTCGACACAGCGCGCGGACTGCTGCAGCGCACGCGACCCGACGTGATCTTCCTCGACATCGAGATTGGCCGCACCTCTGGATTCGACCTCCTGGGGGATGTCGACGAGGAGACCGGCGTCGTGTTCGTGACAGCGTTCGACCACTATGCGGTGCGGGCATTCGAGGCGAGTGCAATCGACTACCTGATGAAGCCCGTCGATGCGAGTCGCCTTGCCGCCACACTCGAGCGCGTGCGAACGCGTCGCGTGAAGGACGACGTCGCGACGCCGACGCTTTTTCGCACATCGCAGTGGGTCTTTCTCGACAATGAGGAGCAGCAGGAGTTCCTTCAGGTCGCCGACATCACGCACATCGAGGCGGATGGCGCTCGCACACGCGTCTCCACGCGTGACGGACGCATGCGCGTGGCAAAACAGGGGATCGGCGACTGGGAAGTGCGGTTAGCCGGCGGCGACTTCGTCCGCGTTCATCGTTCGGCGATCGTCAACCTCAAACACGTCGCCCATGTGGAGCGCTGGTCGCACTACAGCTACCGCATCACGATGCGTGGTTTCCCGGAGCCGGTCGTCATGAGCCGGCGCCACGCGTCGCGTCTTCGTGATTTCATGGGGTAGCGAGGTCGTGCGACAGGATTGCGCTAGAAGTGCAGCTTCGACAACAGCGGCGCACCATCGCTCTGTTGCTCGGCGAGCACTTCGCGGAATCTCTTCTCGCCGTGGTCGATGAAGCGGAGGTAGCCCGCGCGATCGATGAATGGTTCGGCGAGATCCCTGGCCTCGGCGCGCGCGCGATGCTTTCGGTTGATGTCGAAGAAGCTTCCGTGCGAGGCGAGGAAGATGTCGGCGGGCAAACTGCGCAGCGCTTTGAAGCTCCGCTCGAAGTCGGTGCGGATGCCGGGATACGACTCCGGCTCGACCAACGACATGAAAGGCAATATCGTCAAGCTGCAGACGTCCACCGCGAGCAACTCACGGTCCCCGTGATGGACGGGGAATGACCATGATGTACAGCCTTGCGTGTGGCCGGCGGTGAGGTGCGCCGTGAGGGCGAGCGGGCCGACGCGAATCGTGTCGCCGTCCTTGAACCGATGGTCGATGCGCGGCGCAGGGAACCGGCCGACGCCGAAGTACTTGAATGGCCCGTAGCTGTTGTCGCCGGCGCCGCCGGCCGCGACGAGATCAGCATCGCCCTCACTGATCCACAGCTGCGCGCCGGAGGCTTCCTGCAACTCACGCAGTCCTCCTGCGTGGTCGGAATGCGCATGTGAGTTGAGCAGCGCTTTGACGTCGGTGATCCTGAAGCCGAGTTTCGCCACGCTGCCGATGATCAGTGGGGCAGTCTCTGGATAGCCGCCGTCGATCAATACGTGGCCGTCGGGGCCCGTGAGCAGAAACGCGGTGACGCCTGTCGATCCGACGTAGTAGAGATTGCCGGCGATCTGGTACGGCGTGTCGGGGATGGAGCGATTTCTCTTGATCGCCGCCTGCCACTGGTAGCCGAGGAACACGACGAGCATGACGAAGACGGCGAGGACGCGTCGCCGGGTGAGGTGGCGCACGATTGGGAGCGACAATGAGGGTTGCGGTCGTGGTGGGGCGACGTGAACTTTCAAGTACTTTATACTGTAAAGCACTTCCCCGCGCAAGACAACCTGTTTCTCGCTACTGGATCTGGATGTACAGCGGCACTGGCCAGAGTCGCAGGATCTCCACACGCGGCGTCGGCGGCCGGTCGTTCTTCGCCTTGGTGAACTGCTTCCACCCCGCGAACTGCACCGGCTCGCGCTTGATATCGCGCCAGTAGGTGTCGCGCTTCATCCACCCCGGGCCAAAGCCGTCCATGTGCATCACAATCTGGACGCGCGGATCGAGCACGATGTTCTTCGTGTTCGTCACACCGCGAGGCGTGAAGCGGTGCACGACGAGGATCTTGGGCGGGAGCTTGTGCTTGTCGACGAGCGCGGCCAGGAAGCGCGACGCGTAGTTGATGTCGGCCGCGTCGTAGGTGCCGACGCGCTTGCCGGGGATGCCTCCCCCCTTCATCGAGAACTCGGGATCGATGCCGAGGTGGACGTCGGGGCGCATGAGGAACTTCTCGATCCACGGGAGCTCGTACTGCAGCGTGCTCTGCCCCACCTGGAGGTCGAGAAACAGCAGGGCGTTCCTGCTCTTCGCCCAACCGTAGACCTTCTCGATCATCGCGCTGTCGTGACGCGTGCGGTATTTGCCGCTCGAACCCGGGACCGGATCGGCGACGAGAACGATCAGGTGGAGCGCGGGCTGAGCCGGGTGCGCAGGATCGATGCGGGTCCATGCGGCGATCTCCGCATCGAGCTTGTTCAGCATCTCCTCGGGGGGAAACTCGCCGAGGATGCCCATGCGCTTCGAGAGTGGATTGCCGTAGAAGGCAACGATGCGCCGAGCCGGCAGGATGGAGCCCGGCAATGGCGCGGGGCCCTTCACGGGCCAGAGCGAGTCCAGGTTGCTGCCCATGTCGCGGAACGCGATGTGGCGGTCGCCGGACTTGGGGCCCATCAGTCCGGTGACAGCTTTCCTCGGTGTGGTGTCTTTCGCCGCCGCGCTATCTGCGGCGCGCGGAATCGCACTCGGCGCTGTCGGCGCGGCGCGACGGTGCGTCGTATCCATGACTGTCGCGTGACGCGCCGCGGCGAGGGAGTCGACGGTGTCGGCCGGCACACGCTGCTGCACCTCGCCGACGGCGCCGGGCACGCGTTGCGGAGACGCGGCCTCGATCGCCGGTTTCGGGGTATCTGCGCACGCGGCAACCAGTGGGGTCGCGAGTGCGCACGAGAGCGTGAACAGCCTGATGACTTTTGCTGCTGGAGCGCGGTACGGCACGTCGGCACGGAATGAATGAGGAGCTGGGCGAACAGCGGAGCGCGGAAGCCCTACCTCTTGCGATGCCCTTCGAAGGGACGAACTTCCCACGCACCTGAGGTATTCGAAGTTATCCGGTGTGGAAGCCACATGGCGTGGGCCGTGTTGTCCACGACCCACGTTTCGGTCCCACTCCTACTGCCTGGAGCCATCGATGCACGATCCTGACGCGCCCGATCGGGACGAGTCAACGCCGTTGCTGTCGCGCCGAGGATTTCTTTCCCGCGCGGGTATCGCGGGCGTGGCGACTGTGGCGGCGTCGATGCCGCTCGTCGCCGACGCGGCCGAGACTGCGCCAGCGCCGCCGGCGGCGCCCGACATTCCGGGCACGGTGCCCATCGCGCTGCGCATCAACGGCGCGACGCACCGGATCCGCATCGACCCGCGCGCCACGTTGCTCGACACATTGCGCGAGACGGTGCAACTGACCGGCACGAAGAAGGGGTGCGATCACGGGCAATGCGGCGCGTGCACGGTGCACGTGAACGGAGTGCGCGTCAACTCATGTCTCCGCCTCGCGCTCATGCACGAGGGCGACGACATCACGACGATCGAGGGATTGGGTGCGCCAGGCGCGCTGCATCCGATGCAGGCGGCGTTCGTCGCGCACGACGGCTATCAGTGCGGCTACTGCACGTCGGGGCAGATCATGTCGGCGGTGGCGCTGATGAAGGAGCCGTGCGGGCCGGCCGACGCCGACGTGAAGGAGCTGATGAGCGGCAACATCTGCCGGTGCGGCGCCTATCCGAACATCGTCGCGGCCATCCAGGAAGTGCGTGGCAACACTCGCGTGAGCAAAAGCTGACCACTCTTTCAACGAGTAACGACATGGAACGCTTTCAGTTCACACGGGCACGCACGATCCCCGAGGCGATCGGCATCGCTGCACAGTCGACGACGGCGCAGCAGGGCGCGCCGGTCCGCTTCCTCGCCGGCGGCACGACGCTCGTCGACCTCATGAAGCTCGGCGTCGAGCACCCGACGCGCCTCGTCGACATCAACCATCTCGGATTGAACAGGGTCGAGCGCAGCAGCGACGGCGGCCTGAGCATCGGCGCCCTCGTGCGCAACGCGGCGCTCGCGCATGACGCGGCCATCGTGCGAGACTATCGCGTGCTGTCGGAGGCGCTGCTCTCCGGCGCGTCGGGGCAACTGCGCAACGTCGCGACGACGAGCGGCAACCTGCTCCAGCGCACGCGATGCATGTACTTCCGCAACACGGCCACCGCGTGCAACAAGCGCGAGCCGGGCTCCGGCTGCTCGGCGATTGACGGCGACAACCGGACGCTCGCGATCCTCGGCACGAGCCCGCAGTGCATCGCGACCAATCCGTCGGACATGAATGTCGCGCTCGCTGCACTCGAGGCGACGGTTCACGTCCAAGGTGCAAAGGGCATCCGTGCGATCCCATTCCAGGATTTTCATCTGTTGCCCGGTTCAACGCCGAACCGTGAGACGGTGCTCGAGCCGGGCGACCTGGTGACGCACGTGACGCTGCCATCGCCACGCGCGGGCGCGACGTCGCGGTATCTCAAGCTGCGCGACCGTGCGTCGTACGAGTTCGCGCTCGCGTCGGCAGCAGTTGTCGTCTCGGTGTCCGGCGGGCGGTTCACCCACGTGCGGCTGGCAATGGGCGGCATCGGCACCAAGCCATGGCGCATGACGGCGGCCGAGCAAGCGCTGACTGGTGCGACGGTCGACGAGGGGACGATCAAGCAGGCGGCGACGCTCGCACTTCGAGACGCGAAACCGCAGAGCGAGAACGGCTTCAAGGTCGAGCTGGCGCAGCGATGTCTCGCGCATGCGCTGCGTCTCGCCACCGGGATGGCGACCGTATGAGCACGACCCGCTCTGGCGCCCCCGACGCGCCGAAGGTGCTTGGCGGCAAGCTGCCGCGCATCGACGGCCCGCTCAAGGTGAGTGGACGCGCGGTGTACACGTCGGACGTCAACCTGACGGGGATGTTGTATGCGGTCGCTGTGCGAAGCACGATCGCGAAAGGGCGCGTCGTCTCGATCGACGCGAGTACCGCGAGGAAGCTGCCCGGTGTGCGCGCGGTCTATCACCGCGGCAACATCAAGCCGTTCTTCCGCAGCGCACCGCCACAGGGGTTCAGTGGGCTGATCGACGAGAAGCGTCCGCCATTCGAGGACGACGTCGTGTCGTACTACGGCCAGTACGTCGCCGTTGCCGTCGCGCAGACGATGGAGCAGGCGAGGGCCGCCGCGGACGCGGTCCGCGTTCGCTACGCCGCCGATGCACACAACGTCGATCCACATCTCGTCACCGAGAAGGCGATGGAGACGGAGAGCGAGCGGGGGAATCCAGATGCGGCGTTCCAGTCCGCGGCGGTGAAGGTCGACCAGACATACGTCACGCCGACGGAAGTACACAATCCGATCGAGCTGCATGCGACCGTCGCGGCGTGGGAGGGCGACACGGTCACGCTGTACGAGACGTCGCAGGCAATCCTCAACCATCGCGACGTGCTTTCCCAGATGCTTGGGCTTCCGAAGGAGAACGTCCGGGTCATCACGCACTTTCTTGGCTCCGGCTTTGGCGGAAAGCTGTGGCCGTGGTCGCACTCGATTCTGGCGGCAGGCATCGCGCGTGAGGTCGGGGCTCCGGTGAAGTTCGTGATCTCGCGCCAGTCGATGTTCGAGACCGTGGGACATCGGCCGCGCACGGAGCAGCGCTTTCGTCTCGGCGCGGGTCGCGATGGCAAGCTCGTGTCGATCCAGCACGACTACCTGAACGCGACGTCTGTCCTCGACGACTACAAGGAGACCTGCGGCGAGTCGACGCCGTTCATGTACAGCGTGCCCAACCTGCGCGTGTCGTCGGCGCTGGCGCGGAAGAACATCGGCACGCCGACGGCGATGCGCGGACCGGGCGCGGTGCCTGGTCTCTTCGCGCTGGAGTCAGCGATGGACGAACTGGCTGTCGCGCTGGGCATCGACCCGATCGAGCTGCGCAAGCGCAATGAGCCGAAGGAGGACGAGTCGAACAAGCTCCCCTTCTCCTCGCGACACCTGCTCGAGTGCATGCAGGTGGGCGCCGAGAAGTTCGGCTGGGCGCGTCGCGATGGGCGCGTCGGTTCGATGAAGCGCGAGGGGCTGACGATTGGCTGGGGCGTGGCGGCGTGTTCGTGGGGAGCGATGCGATCCGATGCCAATGCGTCGGTGGAGATCGGCCGCGACGGCACGACGACGGTGAGGACGGCGACGCAGGACATCGGCACCGGCACGTACACCGTGCTCGCGCTGGTCGTGCAGGAAGCGACGGGTATTCCGCTCGACAAGATCGACGTGCGTCTTGGCGACACGACGCTGCCACCGGGCCCGATCTCCGGCGGGTCGTGGGTGACGTCATCGGTGATTCCGGCCGTGACCAGTGCGGCGCGCGGTGCGGTGGAGGCGTTGCTCGCGATGGCGACGTCAGGACCGAATGCGCCGTTCAAGGATGCGAAGCCCAGCGACCTTCAGCTCGTCGGCGGCCGGGTGTCGAAGAAGAGCGCCGCGTCGTCGGCCGTGACGGTGAGCGATGTGCTCACACGGGCGAACGTGCTCGCTGCAGTTGGCAACGGACAGTCACCGAGCACGTTCGGCGGTGAAGAGAGCAGGAAATATTCGCTGCACTCGTTCGGTGCGCAGTTCGCCGAGGTGACGTGGCAGCCGGAGACAGCGCGGCTGCGGGTGTCGCGATTCGTGAGTGTGATCGACGCGGGCCGGATGATCAACCTGAAGCCGGCGCGCAACCAGATCGAGGGTGCGGTGGTGATGGGGATCGGGATGGCGTTGTTCGAGGAGGCGCGGTACGACAAGCGGTACGGTGGGCCGATCAACAACAACCTGGCCGACTACATCATGAGCACGAACGCGGATGCGCCGGCGATCGACGTGACGTTCCTCGATCATCCGGACAAGGTGTTGAACGAGCTGGGTGCGCGTGGTGTGGGCGAGATTGGCCTGGCGGGGACGGCGGCGGCGATCACGTCGGCGGTGTATCACGCCACGGGCGTGCGCGTGCGGGAGTTGCCGGTGAAGATCGAGGATCTGTTGAAGGCGTAACAGCGGAACGACGCAACGGCGGAACGACCCAACGCAGTGCGCGCTTCGCGCGCGGCGCAGGCTTCGCCAACGCAGACAAAACGCTGTAACTGCCAAAAAAAAGAAATTAGGGAATCCGCTGTTGCTGCGTCTTTCAGCGTTGGCGTAGCCTGCGTCTTCAGCGTTCCGTAGTAGAGCTTTTCGCTCCTATGCGGTTAGCAACAGGGCCAGCAGGAACAGCAGTTTTAGCAAGCGGCTGCCTTTTCAGTTCGACAGATCTACAGATCCGCTCCTCTTCAGTTCTGCGGTTTCTGCGTACGGAACCTCAAATGTGCAGTGCTACAGTTTTATCGAAGTCCCACTGAGTCGCGCGGCCACCGACGCCACATCGCCGCGACTCGACATGTCGAGCACGCCCGCACGCATTCGCACGGCGTCGAAGCGCATCCATCGATTCGCGATGGCCAGCTGCACCGCCTGCGGCAGCTCAAGCTCTCCTCGCGCCGACGGCTGCACGGCGCGACACGCGCGAAAGATCTCACTGGTGAAGAGCCAGCAGTTGAGGCTCGCGAAGAGCGGCGTGGTGGCGTTCGTCGACGACGGCGTGGCGACGATCCGTACGAGCGCGCCGTCGTCGTCGATCTCCAGCGCGCCGAATCGACCCACTCGATCCGCAGCCACGTTCCCCATGCTCACCAGCGCCTCGCGATCGAAGGCGATCAACGCCGGAGTGCTGCGACGCTGCAGCTCAGCCAGCGGTTCCGGCGGATAGTAGTTGTCGGAGTTGATGACGATGAACGGATCGCCCCGCGCGAACGCCTCGGCCGAGAGCACCGCGTCCGCCGTGCCGCGTGGCGCTTGCTGCACCGCGAATGCGATGCGCACTCGTTCAGGTGTGACCTCACGCTCATAGTAGTCGCGCACCACGGTGTGCTCGGGCCCGATCACGAGGCACACGTCGGTGAAGCCGGCGTCGGCGAGCGCGCTGATCAGGTAGTCCATGAACGGCCGGCCGATGGGGACCATCCCCTTGATGCCGCTGTCGGCCGCCGCGGCCTGCGCGGCGTCGAGCGACGCGCTGTCGTCGGCCTTGCGCATGCGCGTGCCGAGTCCGCGTGCGAGGATGACTGCCTTGGTCGTGGACATTCGTGGTGTGCGAGGTGGCGAACGTGGACCGAGCTCGTATGTTAGCGCCGCTACCCTGCGTCCTACGCAACTGCCAATCCAGAACTCGCCACCATGCGCCGCTCTTCCCACCTGATCGTCGCGACGGTCGTCGCACTCACCGTGCCGATGCCCGTCGCCGCCCAGGCGACACAGCGCGCCGTTGCCGCGCCAAAGCTCTCCTTCGCCGAGCCGGGCATCGCACCCGATGGCAACGAGATCGCGTTCGTCCACGGTGGCGACATCTGGGTCGTACCGGCGCGCGGCGGCGAGGCTCGGCTCCTGATCGCCCACGCCGCGAACGAATCGCGACCGATGTACTCGCCGGACGGCACTCGGCTCGCGTTCATGTCCACTCGCGCCGGAAGCGCAGACATCTGGATTCTCACCCTCGCCGACGGGTCGCTGCGGCGGCTCACGTTCGACGATGGGGCGGAGCAGCTCGATGGCTGGTCACGCGACGGAAAGTGGATCTACTTCACGACGTCAGTGCACGACGTCGCCAGCATGAGCGACGTCTATCGCGTGCGAAGCGAGGGTGGGACGCCGATGCCCGTCGCTGCCGACCGCTATGCGAGCGAATTCATGTCGGCGCCGTCGCCGAGTGGCGACGCTGTGGCGATCGTTGGTCGTGGCTTCGGGCTCTCGCAGTGGTGGCGAAAGGGCCGCTCGCATCTCGACGAGAGCGAGCTGTGGATCGTTCGCGGTGATGGCTCCCAGTCGCCGCGCTACGAACAGGTCGCGAAGAACGGCGCCAAGCAGCAGTGGCCGATGTGGGGCGCGAGTGGGAGCGACGCAGGTTCACTCTACTTCGTGTCGGACCGCTCCGGCGCGCAGAACCTCTGGATCAAGCCTTCGCAGGGAGAAGCGCGCGCGCTGACGACGTTCCACGACGGCCGAGTGCTGTGGCCGACGATGGCCACCAACGGAAGTACGATCGCGTTCGAGCGCGACTTCGGCATCTGGACGTACGACGTCGCGAGCAAGAGTGCACGCGAGGTGCCGATCAACGTCAGGGGAGTGGCGGTGGGTGGAGGCACGGAGCATCTCGTCCTCACCACGGGCTTCACCGATCTCGCCGTGTCGCCCGACGGAAAGAAGCTCGCCTTCATCGCGCGAGGCGAAGTGTTCGCTGCGCCGACCACGGACGCTGGCGACGCGACGCGCATCACCGCGACATCCGCCGCAGAGGCGCAGGTCACCTGGTCGCCGGACAGCCGGCGTCTCGTCTACACGAGCAACCGCGACGGCGCCTGGAATCTCTACGTGTACGACTTCGCGTCGAGCAAGGAGACGCCGCTCACGACGGGACGCATGCATGGCGTATCGCCGCGATTCTCTCCCGATGGCAAACAGGTCGCGTTCGTGCGCAACGCGCGCGAGCTGTGCGTGGTGTCGCTCGACACGAGGGACGTACGCGTGCTCGCCCAGGGCGTCTTCGGCCGGCCGCCATTCTTCGCGGAGCGTCCGATCGCGTGGTCGCCCGACGGTCGCTGGATCGCCTATCTCTCCGGCGGCGCCAAGCTGTTCATGAATGCGTACGTCGTTCCGCTGGCGGGCGGCGAAGCGCGTCAGGTGAGTTGGCTCCCCAACACGCGTGCGACCAGCCTGTCGTGGAGCGGTGATGGCGGATTTCTCCTGCTGGACACAGGGATGCGGACCGAGCCGGGCGGGCTCGCGCGCGTGGACCTCCTTCCCTTCTCACCGAAGTTTCGCGAGGACCAGTTCAGTGCCCTCTTCCGCGACGAGACGCCCGGTCGCACGACACTCCCGGCGCCAGCGCCCGCACGTCCGGCAACCGACTCGACGCGCCCTGACTCGTCGGTCGCGAAGCGCGCCGATGCGCGCGCGACACGCATCGTCTTCGAGGGAATCAGGACTCGCCTCAGCATGGTGCCTGTCGGCATCGACGTCGGTGTGCAGACCCTGAGCGCCGACGGCAAGTCGGTCGTCGTGACGTCGAACGTGGCCGGCCAGACGAATCTCTTCGCCTACTCCTTCGACGAGTTCGCAACCGATCCGGCCGTCACCCGCCAGGTCACGACGACGCCGGGAAACAAGAGTGCCATCCAGTTCGCGTCCGATGGAAAGAGCGTCTGGTTTCTCGAGCAAGGTCGCATCGTCAACGTCACCCTCGACACGAAGGCGGTGAAGCAGGTTGCCGTGCGCGCCGAGGTGGACGTCGACTTCGCGAGTGAGAAGTGGGATGTGTTCCATCAGGCGTGGGAATTCCTGAACGACAACTTCTACGACCCGGCGTTCCATGGCGTCGACTGGTCATCGGTTCACGCGTCATACGCACCGCGCATCGCCGGCGCCAGGACGCCTGATGAGATGCGCCGGGTGCTGAGCCTGATGATCGGTGAGCTCGACGCGTCGCACATGGGGATCGGCGGGCCGGCGGCAACGGGCGCGCCCACGGCGGCGACCGGCCGGCTCGGTCTCGAGTTCGACCGTGCGGTCTACGAGCAACGTGGCCTGCTCCGCGTGACGACCGTTATTCCCAACGCCGCCGCGGCTCTGAGCGAGGGAGTGCGTATCGGCGACTACCTCCTTGCAATCGATGGCACGACGATCACGCGCGACATGTCACTCGACTCGCTGCTCGCGTTCAAGGTCGGCAAGCGCGTGTCCGTGCGCGTGTCGGCCGATCCCGGTGGCGCCAGCGCGCGCGACGTCGCGATGCGGCCGAGGAGCACGGCGTTCGAGAAGCAGATGCTCTATCGCGCGTGGAACGAGGAGCGGCGCGCACTCGTCGCGAAGCTCAGCGGCGGGCGACTCGGCTACGTGCACATGCTCGACATGGGAGCGAACGCGCTCACGCAGCTCAACCTCGACCTCGACGCGGAGATGCACGAGAAGGACGGCGTGGTGTTCGACGTGCGCAACAACAATGGTGGCTTCATGAACGGCCACGCACTGGATGTGCTATCGCGGAAGCCGTACGTCGACATGGTGCGCCGCGGCGTGCCGTCGGTGCCGGGTCGTCCCGTGCTCGGCCAACGCGCACTCGAGAAGCCGACGATTCTCCTCACGAGCCAGGCGACGCTGTCCGATGGCGAGAACTTCACCGAAGGCTATCGCGCGATGAAGCTCGGCACGGTGGTGGGCGAGCCAACGGCGATGTGGGACGTGTTCACCGGCACCGGTGTGATGGTCGACGGAACGACGGTGCGGCTGCCGTTCATGCGCAACGCACAGCTCGATGCCGCTGCGCTGGAGCGCGCGCCTCGGCAGGTGGACATCCGCGTCGACCGCCCGATGGGCGAGAGCTACTCGGGACATGATGCGCAGCTGGAGCGCGCGGTGGCGGAGCTGACGACGCAGTTGCGATCGGCGCGCAAACCGTGATGATGTCAGCGCTGCAGCACGATCACGAACCGCTGTCCATCGCTTGACACGTCGTACATGGTGTTGAGGCTGCCCTGATACGGCGCGCGGAACAACACGGTCTGCGCGCCGCTTACCGGCGGCGCGTCGTCCTTCGACGCACCGAGCTTCACCGCCACGAGCGCCCCATCGCGCCAGTAGTACAGCTCACGTCCGTCGCCGCGCCAGATGGCGTGCATGCCGCCGCCGAGGGAGATCTTCACACGGCGACGGCTCGACTTCGGATAGGAGTCCAGGTACACCTCCGCCGTGCCCGACTCATCGGACGTATACGCGACCCAGTGGCCGTCTGGCGAGATGCGTGCAGCCAGCTCATCGGCTCGAGTGGCGACATAGGGACGTGCCGGCGATCCGTCCGCGGGCTGGATGAGGATGTCGTGCTGATTTCCCCCGGCGTCGTCCGTGATAAGGAATGCGCTGCCATCGCGCAGCCAGTCGCTCGGAAACTGCATGCCCTCGCGTTGCGCGACGACGTGCGTGCCTCCCCCGGCAAGCGCTCGCGTCGCGATATCCTTACCGCTCGGCGCATTCACGGAGAAGCCGAGGTTCTTTCCGTCGGCGCTCCACTGTGGGTCGTTCGAGTCGCCGTCATCGTCGGTGATGCGCTGCGTGGTGCCAGCGTCGATGTCCGTGACGAAGATGTCGCTCGACTGGCGGCCAGCGGTGTACGCGCCATACGCGACGCGGCGGCCGTCGGGAGAGAAGCGTGGGGTCCATGGACGCTCCGCGTCGATGCCACGCACTGTGTGCCCGGCGCGGTCGATGACCATGAGCGACATATCACCCGCGGCGATGACCGGTGCACCGGGGTTGACGTCGACCGACGGAGGCGGCAGGCTCGGCGCACCGCCAGTCCATCGCTGCGCGAGTGGCGCGCGATCGAGGATCAAGCCGCCGATGAGTCCGAGGACGAGCGTGGCACTAACAGTGTAGACTGCCGCGCGAGCCGAGACGGTACGACCGCGTGGGGTGGCCGGCAGTTCGTCGGATCGAGTCGTTCCAGGGGCGGAGACGTGCGACGACAGGGGAAGTGGCACCGCGAGCGACGCCGCAAACGCGGCCGCGCTTGGAAATCGGTCGGCGGGACGCTTCGCGAGTGCGCGGCGCACAGCGGCGGCGACGAACGGTGCCACATCGGGGCGACGCGTCGCCAGCGCCGGCGGCGTCTCGTGCATCATGCGTCGCACGACGGCCTGTCTCGTCGGCGCAGCGAAGGGTGCCTCGCCGGCAAGCATCTCGTGGAGCACGGCGCCGAGTGCGTAGACGTCGACGCGAGCGTCGAGTGCGCGCTCGCCGGCGGCCTGCTCCGGTGCCATGTACTGCGGCGTGCCGAGTGCGAGACCCGTGCGCGTGAGACGCTCGCCGCCGGCCTGCTCGAGTGCCAGCGCGATGCCGAAGTCGGCAACGAGCGCGTGTCCGTCGCGCAGCAAGACGTTCTCCGGCTTGACGTCGCGATGCACGAGGCCGCGCGCGTGCGCGTGGTCGAGCGCATCGGCGATCTCGCGCGCCAGACGCACCGACTCGTCGATAGGCAGCGCGCCGTCGCGAAGGAGACGCGAGCGAAGCGTCTCCCCTTCGACGAAGGGCATCGCGTACCAGAGCAATCCATTCGCGCTCCCGGAGTCGAACAGCGGCAGGATGTGCGGATGCTGCAGCGATGCGGTGACGCGAATTTCTGCGAGGAATCGCTCGGCACCGACGGCGGCGGCGACCTCCTCGCGCAGCACCTTGATCGCAACGCGCCGGCCGTGCTTCAGGTCGCGCGCGAGGTAGACGGTGGCCATGCCGCCGCGGGCGATCTCGCGCTCTATCTGGTATCGGTCTCCGAGCGCATGGGAGAGACGCTCGACAAGTGGCGGCCCGTCGATTGACGCCATGGCGGGCCGCTCGAGAAAGTCGTCGCCGGCATCCACGTGCGCAGCGAGGAGCGATGCGACTTCGATGCGGAGTGCGCCGTCGTCGCCACACAGGTCGGCAATGACGGCGACGCGCCGCTCCGGCTCGCACGCGAGTGCGGCCTGGAGGATCGTATCGACGGCGCGCCAGCGTTCGGGCGACATCTGTGCGGGAACGCCGTCCAGCGGCGTGACGTGTGTGGGCGTCGTCACGCCTCGAGCTCCCGGCGAAGCCACATGCGCGCGACGGCCCATTCGCGAATAACGGTGGCCTGTGAGATGTGCATGGCTGCGGCGGCTTCGGGGATGCTGAGTCCCGCGAAATAGCGCAGCTCCACCAGCCGCGCCTTACGCGGATCCATGACGGCCAGGCGTGCAAGTGCGTCGTCCAGTGCGAGCACGTCGACCGAAGCGGAGGGCGCGACGGCGTGCAGCGCGTCGCCAAGGGTGACCTGCACGTCGCCGCCGCCGCGCTTGAGGGCGCGTCGCGTGCGCGCGTGATCGACGAGGACGCGACGCATCATCTGCGCGGCGACGGCGAGGAACTGGCTGCGGCTCTCCCAACGTGCATCGTGCTGGCCGTCGAGCCGCAGCCACGCTTCATGGACGAGTGCCGTGGCCTGGAGCGTGTGACCCTCGCCTTCGCGACGCAACGCACGACGCGCTTGGCGGCGCAGTTCGGCGTAGACGAGCGGCACGAGCTCCTCGGACGCTCCCGCGTCGCCGGCGCCCCACGCGCGCAACAGGTGCGTGAGGGCGTGGCCGTCGGCTGGGGGAGACGTCGTTGGCGCGGGCAGTGGCGTGGTCGGCACGGTCGTTGTGGGCTGGGTCGGAAAGTGGTCTGCCCGGTTGGACACCAACTCGGTCCGTGCGGTTTGAGACGTCCGTGAGTGGGTTTGGCGGCGTTCTGCGCGCTACAGGGATAGAGGCGCCAAACGCGCTGTTCCCGCTCATGGAGGACACAATGACTACGCCACGCATCCGCTCTCTTGTTTCACTCGCCGCCGCCCTCGTTCTCGCCGTTGCGATCGGCGGCTGTGCGAGCGCTCCATCGCGCGAGGGGCTGGACGGAATCGCCCCCGCGGATGGGCTTGCTCGTACCGTTCGATTCGACAACGAGGCGCGCGACTACGTGCACGTCTACCTCATCGCTGCTCGGCAGGAGTGGTGGCTGGGTCGCGTCGCGCCCGGTGCGCGTGCGACCCTGCGGATTCCCGAGGCCGCGCTGGACGAGAACGCAGGATTGCTGCGGCTCGCCGTTCTCACCGGCGATCGCGTGACGATGCGCGCGGCAGCGGACGATCGCGCGGCGACGGTGATCGAGCGTCCCGCGGCGGAGGTGCTTTCACAGCGGTGGACGTTCTCGACGCTGACCGCCACGGGTCAGCTCATGCCGCTTCGGCTCGGGCAGTCGCGGGCAGAGGTCGGCCGTCCGTGACGCCGGGGTTACCCCCTCGGGCGCTTCGCGACGACTTGGGACCCGGATGTGCATCGTCGATGGAGCATGACTCATGTGCTGGTCGACAGCTGGCTCACGCTCCTGTTGCTCGCGATTCCGATCGCGTGCGTTTCCTGGAGCGTGACCCACGAGGAAGTTTTTCGTGAACCACGCGAGTGGTGCGAAGTACAGAGCCGGGAGTGTCGGCGGGCGGCAGTGCGGAAGATGTTTTACCTGTTTACGTGCGAGTACTGCTTCAGCCATTACGTCGCGGCGTTCTTCCTGTTCCTGACGCACTTCACCCTGTTGATGCCGGGCTGGCGTGGCTACGTGATCGCGGAATTCGCGCTGGTGTGGGTGGCGAACATGTACATGAGCCTGTTCGGAAGGCTTCGTCTGGACATCAAGCACGAAAGGGTGGCGATCGCTGGTGAACAGCTCGCGGTCGATGGCGAGCAGAAGATCGTGGATCAGTACGAGATGCCGAACCCGAACGGGAAGAGCGTGTCGGCACGATCGTAGCCTGCTGCGTCCGACGCCACGACGCCGAGGTGGCGGTCATTTCGCATGCATCAAGGCGTCTCAGTTTGCCTCGCGCGTCATCTCGATCATCGTCCGCCGGAATCCCGCGCGGGCGAACAGGCGCTGCGCGCTTTCGTTCCGCTCCGCTGTCGAGAGCACGATACGGGGGACGCCTCGCGCCTCGAGCACCGCGATCGTGGCGTCGAGCAGCAGGCGACCGATGCCATGCCCGCGATGCGCGGAGTCTACGACGATGTCATACAGCACGCCGGCCGGTCCGCGGAGCGACATGTAGTCGACTCCCTCGACGCCGGCGTAGATGTAGCCCACCACCTCGCCGTCATTCTCCGCGACGAGGATGACGATGTTCGACTCTTCGAGCTGACTCTCGAGGAACGACGCGTACCCGCGCTGCGTCTGCGGCGTTGCCGCCATGAAACGCTGCGGGTCGAATTCGTGATGGACGCGAACGAGGAGTGCGCCGAGCCGCCCGACGACTGGCATGTCGGCAACGGCGGCCGGGCGAATGACGACGGTCAACCGCGGCTCCCGTCGGTCGACGAAATCATGTGGCAGATCACCCGTGGCCGCATCAGCGATCCACCGTCGCCATCTGCTTTTCACCATATCGCGGTCCGGCCACGTTCTCCGGCGCGAGCGCCTCGTCGAGCGCCGACATGTCCTCAGGCGAGAGACGGAGGTCGGCAGCGGCGACGTTTTCCTCGAGGTATGAGCGGCGCTTGGTGCCGGGGATCGGAACGACGTCGTCGCCCTTGTGCAGCAGCCACGCGAGCGCGACTTGTCCCGGCGTTGCTCCCTTCTGCCCGGCAATCGCCCGCACTGCCGACGCCGCGCGCACGTTGGCGTCGAAGTTCTCACCCTGATAGCGCGGATCGCCGCGACGGAAGTCGCCCTCCGGGTATTCCTCCGCGCGCTTCACGGCACCGGTCAGGAATCCGCGGCCGAGTGGAGCGAACGGCACGAGGCCGATGCCGAGGTCGCGCAGGAGGGGAACGATGCGTGGCTCGAGGTTCCGCTCCCACAGCGAGTACTCACTCTGCAGCACGGAGATCGGATGCACGGCATGCGCGCGGCGGATCGTCTGTTCGCCCGCCTCGGAGAGGCCGAGGAAACGCACCTTTCCCGCGCGCACGAGATCGGCCATGGTACCGACGACATCCTCGATCGGCACGGCAGGATCGACGCGATGCTGATACAGCAGGTCGATATGGTCCGTCTGTAAACGGCGAAGCGAACCGTCGACCACGTCCCGGATGTGCTCGGGGCGGCTGTCCACGCCCGACGCGACGCCGTTCGCGTCGATCCTGAAGCCGAACTTTGTCGCAATGACGACGTGCGCTCGTGTGCCAGGCAACTCCGCAAGCGCCCGCCCCAGCAACTGTTCGTTGACGAAAGGACCGTAGACCTCGGCCGTATCGAGGAAGGTGCATCCGAGCTCGATGGCACGATGGATTGTCGCGATCGATTCACGTTCGTCGCGCTCTTCGGCAGTGCCGTAGGACTGGGACATCCCCATCAAGCCGAGGCCGAGGGCGGAGACCGAGAGGCCCTGGGTACCGAGTGATCGTGTGGTGAGCATGCCTGCTATTTGTCGAGCCGTATGAACGCCAGCGCGTTGTTCGCGTTCATCGGGATCACGAGCTGGTTGGCACCTGCGTCGTAACACATGGACGCGGCGTTCGGGATGTTCTTGGCGATGAGCTCCGCGGCCTGACCGGGGCGAATGCGCGAGACGCCGCCATTGCGGACGCTGCTCACGTACTTGGTGCCGTCAGGCATGATGACGAGACCGTCGTTGCCTGGCTGCGCGGCCTGTTCGGTCTTCAGCAGCCGGCCGGCCGGCGAGAAGGTCAACACTGCCGCGTCGCCGATGTTGACCACGACGATGTTTCCCTGTGGATCGAAGGCGACGCCGTTCGGCTGGAAGAGTGGTGCGCCTTGCATGAAGAGGGACGTCGTGCCATCCGGTGCGATCTTGAGGACCTGCCATGTCGTGGCGTCGGAGGTGCCGGTAACCGTCGCGTAGATCGTCCCGTCATTCGCGACCTCGATGTCGTTGATCCACGGGGCGCGTTCCACACGGATCTCACCAGCCGGTGCGCCGGTGCGCATGTCGAAGCGCCGGATGACGGCGACACTCGGCTCGTTCGCCGTGGTGCCGCCGTCACGGTCGGCGACATAGAGCATCCCGTTGGCGATGTCGCTGCCGTACGGCTCGTTGAGCACGAGTGGAGGCGTCAGTGCAGTTCGCTCCGGCGGGTTCTGGACGCCGATCCAGCGCGCCGTGTGTATTGACCCATCGTGATTGATGAGCGACACCCACGCGTTGTTCGTCTGCACATTCTGCGGAACACCGCGGTTGGGCACGACGATGACACCGCGTCCTTCGTCGTATGAGCAGCTTTCGGCGGAGTAGATCGCGCCGAAGACCTTCACGTTCGGCGAGATCGGCTCGAACTTCCCGTCGGCGACTGGCATGATGGGCAAGCCGAGCGGGTTTCCAACGACGAACGGCGGCGAGGCCGGCGGCTGTTGCGCGTGCGACGCGAACGGAAGTGCGAGGACGGCCAACGCGCCGACGCCGGCCATGAGGTTCAGCTGTTTCATCTGTGCGCTCTCCGCGATTTGGTAGTCACTAACGATACAACACGCCAAGCAGCAACGACGAGGACCTATATTCTGGAATGCTCAATCGCGTGCTCTTTCTGCTGGTCGCGCTTCCGCTCATGCAGACGACTCCGACGGGCGGGGCGATCACGAAGTACGTACCGCCGGTACCTACGCCGGCGTCGTTCATCTCCGATCAGAAGTCGGTCCTCACCGCTGATGCGCGCACGACGCTCGATGCGCGCATCACCGCGATCCAGAAGGCGGGCCTCGGCGACATCGCCGTGGCGATTCTACCGTCCATCGGCGACTACTCGCCGAACCAGGTGGCCGTCGAGATCTACCGCACCTGGCGCGTCGGAAGCTCGGCAGCGCTCGGCTCCGTGCATCGTGATGTCGGCGTGCTGATGCTGATCGTGCCGAAGGAGCTTGCCCCCAATCATCGCGGCGAGTGCTGGATCAATACCGGTCTCGGCGCGGAAGGCATCATCACGGATGCAACGGCCGGGGCGATCTGTCGCGACTCCATCATCCCGTACCTCCGCAATAAGGAGTACGCCGGCGCGGTGAACGCAGGCATCGGTGGAATCGAAGCCAGACTGCAGGCCGACGCCGGTCTCGCGTCCGCGGTTGTCGCGCCGCAGCCGGTCGTCGATTCGAGGCGTCACTTTCCGTGGGAGATCGCGCTACCCGTCGGCGGCATCGTCGGCGCGCTCGCGGCGGCGTTTGGTGTCGTGCGCCGGCGGCGGTACCGGCCGCGTGTGTGTCCGCGCTGTGGCCGCACGATGCGACGGCTGGACGAGCGTTCCGACGACGCCAGGCTCGACGCCGGCCAGGTGGTCGAGGAGAACGTCGGCAGCGTCGACTATGACGTCTGGGTGTGTGAGTGCGGTGAGACCACGGTGGTGCCGTACACCAAGTGGTTCTCGAGTTACTCCGTCTGTCGCGAATGCCACCGCAAGACGGCAAAGTCCGAGACGGTGACGATCATGCCCGCCACGACGATGTCGTCGGGCCTCGCCGAAAAGCGGTTTAGCTGCAAGGCGTGCGCAGCGACGTGGAGTGAGCAGATCGTGCTGCCGGTCATCGTCCCCGCCAGCTCCTCGAGTGATGGCGGTGGTGGCGATAGTGGGGGCGGCGGAGGCGGCGGCGGCAGTTCGTTCGGTGGATCGGGCGCGACGAGTGGAGGCGGTGGGGGCAGCAGCTATTAGCCGATGGGATGCGGAGTTACTTCGCGCCTGTAATCGCTGACAGCGGCCGCCCGTCCAACTCCGTCGGCACTGGAACACGCAGCAGACGCGCGAACGTCGGCGCAAAGTCGACCGTTGCGGCGCGAGTGGCATCGCGGCCTGGCACAATGCCCGGACCCATGAAGAGCAGCGGCACATGCCGGTCGTACCAGTACGGCGTTCCATGACTCGTGCCCCGGACGCCGCTCAGCCACCCCTCGACGAACCGCACCTCGACGCCGAACGGGCTGAAATCCCCCGCGGCGCGGCCAGGATAGAACGATCGGCGCTCCAGCACCGTGAATGAGTCGGCGGGCGCGGAGCCGAGTAGTTGCGCGTCCGTGTAAGCGTCGGCGACGAATGGGAGCTGACGAAGTGCCGCGGCAGTGCGCGTCGCGGAGGCGGCGTCGTTGGGCGCTTTCCCCGCTTCGTCGCGGATGGCCTTGAGCTGCGCCTTCTCCGCCGCCGTGCCACGCCGGCCGGCCGCAGATTCTCCCGGCTGCGGCAGCGTCTCCGGTGCCAGAAGAGATCCGTGATCGGCCGAGAGCGCGACGGTCCATCGATCGGCGCCGACGGTGCTGTCGAGAAAGTCGAAGAACGCACCGAGCTCGCGGTCGAGGCGCAGCAGGTTATCGAGCTGCTCGCGGCTCATCGGTCCGTAGGCGTGGCCGACGCGATCGGTCTGCGAGAGCGACACGTTGAGAAAATCCGGCGCATCGTCGCGGCCGAGTCCGAGCGACGTCACCATGGTGCGCGCGTAGTCGAGCGTCGCGGCGTCGAGCATCGGTGTGGCCGCGAACCACTGCCAGAACTGGCCCGGTCGCCCTTCTTCGGCGAAGCGGTGTGGAAAGGCTGTGTGTACGCCATCGCCTTCCCACGCTACGGTGTCGGCTGAGGTTCGCGTAAGCGCCGCACGAGGAATGGTGCTCGCCCACGCGGTGTCCTGCGCGTAGCGCGACAGCGCGTGCGCCGTGAAATCGTCGGCCCACGAGGGATACCTGTCGCGATAATAGGTCGACGTGACGAAGCGTCCGGCGCGCGGCTCGAACCAGTAGACCTGGCCGCGCGCATGCGCCGCCGGAAGAATCGCCCCGCGATCTTTCCCGGAGACCGACGCGATCTGCGACCGCGCATTCGCGGCGACGATCCAGTCGGCGAGCCCAGTGCGCATCAGGTGGCGCGGCGAGACACCGGGGATCCTCGGCGCGCCGACGATCTTCACCGTCGAGTCGCCGACGTTCGACACGTCGACCCAGCCAGCTGGCGTGCGCTCGGCCCATTCGTT
Organism: Gemmatimonadaceae bacterium; assembly: GCA_039915865.1. Taxonomy (GTDB): domain Bacteria; phylum Gemmatimonadota; class Gemmatimonadetes; order Gemmatimonadales; family Gemmatimonadaceae; genus AG11. The sequence continues at coordinate 44,205 of JBDSML010000053.1, forward strand.
GGCGACGATGCCGTGATGCATCGGATAGACGCCAGTGGATAGCGACGCGTGTCCGACGGCGGTCTCGGTCAGCGCATGGTCGTGCGTCGCGTTGGTATAGAGTCGCCCCCTGTCGAGCAGGCGACGGAGTCCGCCTCGAAACAGGTCACCGTACTGGTCCAGGTACGGCTCGCGGAATTGATCGACGACGATGAGAACCGCGAGACGCGGCGGTTCCACGGAGCCGGTGACAATGCTCGTTGCGGCGGAAGCTGTGGACGGGTTGGGCGCAGCGGCGCACGCCGCGCCGAGCAGCAGAAGTGCAAGGCTCAGCGCCAGGCGTGACTGAAATACGAAGGTGTGATTTGGCGTCATCCAGTAACGTTAGCCCCTGTTCAGGATTTGATTGGCGCGTCTCCGCTAGGGCACGAGCTTCGCGAGCAGGAACAACAGCACACCGCCGGCAACCAGCGTGACGAACCCGGACAGTCTCACCTTCTTGAGATACCAGAGCAGTCCCAATCCGGTGGCTGAGAGGAACGTCAGGAAGACGCCGGATGCATCGATGAGCCACGCCCATGCGCCGCCCGCATCGCGCCCACGATGCAGGTCGTTGAGCACGCCGATCGCCCCCTGATACGATACGGTCAACCGATAGCTGCCGTTGGCCATGTCGATGAAGCAATCCGCCGCGTAGCCAGGCGCCTTGAACGTCAGCGACCCCTTCGCGCCTTCGGCGCTGCGATCCGCCACCGCGCCATGCACGCCGTGCGTGCTTCGCAGATACTCGGCGACGACCAACCAATCCACACCCTGCGCTGACTTCCACGTCGCCGGCAGCGTGCCGGTGAAGTCGCGCGTCGATTCGGCGGCAAGCCAATCGGGATGATTCAGCGTGACGCCAGTGGCGGCGAAGAAGAGCACCGTCACCATGCTCGCCATCGAGGTGTAGATGTGCAGCCAGCGCAGCAGCGAATGAATGCGCAGCCGCAGCGGACGCGGGTGCCGCCGAACCCTACTTGCGTCGGCGGTAGTCAAGCCGGGCTCCTTCGATCTCCGCATTCGCTGGCAAGTCGGCGGCGACCGGCTTCGGGCCGAACGTCATATCCTGCTGCATCAGCTGATAGGTGCCGTGCTCGCGCGCGGCCTCGATGAAGATGCGATACGTGCCCTGCTCCACCGGCTTCCTGTTTTCGTCGCGCCCATCCCACGTCACGGAGTACCGTCCCGGCAGTCGCGTCGCACTCGAGACTGTCGCAACGAGGTCGGAACCACCCGCAGCCTGTTGATCACGTGCCGCATTGTTCCAGCTCTTCAGTTCGCGGATGTAGCGCGGCCCGCGCCCGCTCGTGTTGACCCACAGGCTGAGCGTGCGCACGGGCTTTCCCGCGGCATCCTCGATCCACACGGCGACGTAGGGGCGGTGATAGCGTGCGCCTGCCTGCGTGGCGATGGCGAGATCCACGGCGAGCTCGAAGTTGTCGTCCCACTTCGGCGCCGTTGACACGGCCGCCCGCGACCGCGGGAATGGCCGGAAGGCAGTGAGTCCCGTGAACGCGAGCGCCGCCGCCGACAGTCGGGCGATCATGTCGCGACGGCCAAGCGGCGCGTTGGATGTGATGCGATCAGAGTCCTTCATCGTATCCTTCAGTATGCGGGTTGATTGTCATCAGGTGGCGGCGTGTGCCAGCCACGTGTCATTCGTCGTGATCGTTCCATCCTGTTCGACCATCATGCAGCCCACACCTCGCAGCGAATCGGCGAGCGCCACACTCTCCGCCGGCGTGAGCACGCTGAATGCCGTCGAGAGCGCGTCGGCCGTCGCGCAGTCCGGCGCGATCACGGACGCGCTGATCACCTCGGCGGCCGGACGTCCCGTACGCGGGTCGAGAATGTGCGAGACCGCGCGACCGGCCACCATGTGGCCGCGTCGATATCCGCCGCTCGTGGCCAGCGCTTCATCGCACAGCCTCACGGTCGCGATCGGCGCCGCATTCTCGGCGGGTGCACGCGGGTCGGTGACACTTGCCGATATCGCACGATCGCCAAGATGGCGAAGGTCGCCGCCGATGTTCACGAGCACCTGCGTAACGCCCTCGACGGCACACGCGCACGCGGCGACGCGGTCGACGATGTAGCCCTTCGCGAGTGCGTCGAGCGACACGGGCAAAAGCGTGAGCCGGCACGCGACGCCGCGCTCGCGATCCACCGTCCACAGTGGTTGGCGCATCGCGTCGAGACGGTCGCTTACGTCAGACACGTGGAGCAGGTCACCGAATGAAACGGCGGCAGGATTGAAGGCGCCGGCGGTCCAGATGCGCCAGTCTTCGCCCAACTCGAGAACCTCGGCCAGCTCGGGCGACACCGGGGCCTCCACTCCGCGCGTCTGCTGCCAGCAGGACAGCTCGCTCGTGTCGGCCCACCCACTCAACGACTTCTCGAGCCGATCGACCTCGGCCAACACAACATGCTCGGCGCGGTGCGCCGCCTCGGCATGCTTCGCGACGAGCTGCAGCTCGAACGAGGTGCCGAGCACGCGATCGTAGTGGAAGGCAAACCCATGGGTGCGCGGTTTCGTCCACGGCCGGAGTGCCAGGCGAACGGCACGCCGCAGCGCGCGGACAGTCGCGCCCGAGAAACCGTGGCGTCGCAATCGGGACACGGTGGGTGAGTGCGACGAAAAAAGTGGCATTGGCATTGGGTACTACTCCAGAGCTCGACAGTGTGGCATCGGCGTCGATGTCGAGCGTGACGCCTGACACTCCCTACCCCGCGCGGGCCCTGCGCGTTGCATCCGCTGGACGAACGTCATGTGTGTGTTGCGAATGGTAGGATATGCGTCACGAACCGTGGGCCTCGCGGGTCGTCGTGAGTCGCGTCATTGGAGGTCGTCGGAGATCACGATCGTGAGCCGCTTCCTCGTCGAGTATAGGAGTCTGATGGCGCTCTTCGCCGCTGCGAGTGCGACGAACGGCATTTCGGTGTCACGAATGGAGATGTTGGCGCTTCGAACCGAACCGGGCGAACGCGAGCGGGATTTTTGGTTGAGATGTCGTCCCGACAGGAGCGCAGCGACCCAGGGACCTGCTCGGAAGAGCAGGTCCCTCGACTACGCTCGGGACGACGACGTCACCGGGGAGCGTTGCCGAACGTGGCTGTCGTCAGGATGAGCAGATTCTGGCCTTCCTTCGCGGTCGCATTCCGGAAGACGAAATAGACGTCGTGCACTCCCACCGTCGGCTGCAATGCGGCGCGAAGCATGGTGGGCACGCCTCCCATGGTGGCCGACGGTTCGATGCCAGCTGTCTCGCCGAGCAGCGCGCCAGTGGGCGAGTCGAGCCTGACTTCGACGCTACCGCCCGCGCTGTTGAGGTACCGCACCGCCGGTGTGACAGCACTGGTCGCGCTGAACCGGGATCTCGAGCATGATCTTCTCCGACGAACGGTCGAGCGAGTCGCCCTTCATCGTGAAGCGAGCGAGCAGGTTCTTCGCCGTGGGTCCGGTGGGCGAGTAGTACATGTAGACCCAGCCATTCTTCGCGAAGCCCGGATCTGCCCCGAGACCCAACAGTCCGTCCTCAGCCTCGCTCGAGTCCGCGTACTTGGTGCTCACGGGAATCGTCGCGATCTTCGTCACGCGCTTGTTCCCCGGCGTGTACAGCTTCACGGCGCCGTGGCGTTCCACGAACAACACCCGGTCGCCCGGAAGCATCGCCAGTTCCACTGCCTCGTTCAGCACCTCGGCGAGGACGACTTTCGTGAAGCGGTTTTCCTCCGGTTGCGCCTTGCTTTAGTCGAGCTTTCCGGTGCCCATGGCATAGCGCAGCCCACCGAGCAGGTGACGGAGGAACGGAACTTCAGTGAACGTGGCGTCGGTGTGTCCCATGTTCGTGTACCACGCACGGCCGCCGTTGAACTCGTGGTACCAACTCATCGGATGGTGGTCGCCGTTCGTGCCGCCCTGATAGCTCTTCTCGTCGATGTCGATGAGAACCTGGATGTCGGGCGAGATCGACTTGAAGTTGTAGAACTCGTCCTCGCGCTCCCATTTGTCCGGCAGCCCCGCGGTGGACGGATGGCTCTTGTCGAGCACGCGGAACGTCGCCTTGCGAACGTTCGGGTCGAGCGGATGGCTCGTGAAGTACGCGCCGGCGAGCCGGCCATACCATGGCCAGTCGTACTCGGTGTCAGTGGCCGAGTGGATGCCGACCCAGCCGCCGCCCGCCTGGATGTAGCGCTCGAAGGCGTCCTGTTGCTCCGCGTCGAGAACGTCACCCGTGGTGCTCAGGAACACGACGGCCTGATACTGCTTGAGGTTCTTGTCGGTGAACGCCGTCGCGTCTTCCGTGGCGTCGACGGAGAATCCGTTCTCCTTCGCGAGCTTCTTGACCGCCGCGATGCCAGGCTCGATGGAGGCGTGGCGAAAGCCAGCCGTCTTGGAGAAGACGAGGATGCGGGACGCCTGTTTCTGCGCGCCGACGGAGACGGCAACGGTCGCGAGCAGGAACGCAGCAGAGACGAAGCGGAACGTCGAGCGCGTACTCATGGCGTGTGTTGTTGGGAGACTCTTTCTACGGCTTCGCTGGAACAGCCGTCGCGGTGAACGTACCCGCGGCGCCCATCGGCTTCACTTCGATGTTCCCCTTGAGCTGCGTCGGCGCAGCGAACGTGCCCGAGTAGACGACCGTCAGCGGCTGGCCCTGATAGTCCACCATGTACTGAAACGTGACCTTGCCGTCCTGCGACGTTCCGGTGAGCGGATGCGGCTCGTTGCTCTCGTCCGAGCAGTTGCCGGTGAGCGCGGTGCCTTCCTGCTTGATCGCGCAGATGGTCTTCACGGGAGTGCCCATGACGTCGCCGGTGATCTGCCACTTTCCTGACATCGAGTCGGTGGCTGGCGCCGTGTGAAGGGCGGTGAGCAGTGCGAGTGCAAGCAGCATGTCGAGTTCTCCGTTCGTGAAAGAGTTGTAGAACGACAGGTAATCAGCGAGCGCGAGCGGCGGTCCGAACGGTGACGGTGTCGGTGAGCATGATGTCCGTCGCGGACCGGCCGACAAGTACCTTGAATGCGCCGTTCGGCGTTGCCCACGACTGGGCACCCACGTCCCAGATGCCGAGCGGGTGGTTGGCGGCGCGTGGATCGATGACGATGCGAATGCGGCGCTGCTGTCCGGGATCGAGCCATACTTTCTCGAAGCCGACGAGGCGCTTCGGCGGCTCACCGGCCGACGCCGGAAGTCCGACGTACACCTGTGGCACCTCGGCACCGCGTCGCGGACCCGTATTGCGCACGGTGAACTGGACGATGATGGGACGCATACCGTCGGTGACGCGGGGACTCACCGCGAGATCGGAGATGGCGAAGCTTGTGTAGCTCAATCCGTGGCCGAAGGCAAAGAGCGGAGCGATGTGCTCGGCGTCGAACCACCGATACCCGATGCGGAGCTTCTCCGAATACTCGACAGTGTAGGACTCAGTGGACATCATGCCCATGCCTGGCGCATCGATGCGAGCGGGTTTGCCCGCGGTATCGACGCCGGGCCACTGACGCGCGGTGGTCACAGGCAGGTCGGCGGCGCGTCGAGCAAAGGTGACGGGAAGCTTTCCGCTCGGAGTAGCGATGCCGAAGAGCAATCGCGCTGCGACGTCGCCGTCGGCCTGACCGGGGAACCACGTCTCGAGCACGGCCGGGACCGCGTCGATCCATGGCAGCAGCGCGGATGCGTTGTCCTTGAGCACGACCACCGTGCGCGGATTCGCGGCAGCGATGGCGGCGACGATGGCGTCCTGATCGTTCGGAAGCGTCGTGTTGGCGAGGTCGCGACCTTCCTCCGACAGCGTGCCGGCGAGCACGATGGCGACGTCTGCACTGCGCGCTGCCGTGACGGCGTCAGCGAGATTCGCGTTGTCATTGGCGACGACAGTGAGCTGGATCGTTGCGGAGGACTTGAGCGACGCGAGCGCGCGCTTCATGCCCTCCAGCGGTGTCACCGTGGCGAACGGAATGACGTCCGAGCTTCCGCCGCAGCATCCGGCCACCGCTTTCGTCGCATAGTCGGCTTGACCGATCAGTGCGATGGAGCGAACTGTCCTTGCATCGAGCGGCAGCAGCGCACGTGTGTTCTTGAGCAGCACGGCCGACTGCTCACCGATCTCGCGCGCGAGCCGCGCGTGGCGTGCGGTGTCGATTGGCGAAAGGACGAGCGGACGGTCGAAGATGCCGAGCTTGAACATCTGCCGATAGCGACGAGCGAGCGCGGTGTCGATGTGGGCGTTCGTGAGCTCGCCGCGGTCGATTGCGGCCTGGAGATTCGCTGGCGTGAACCAGGGCGACTTCATCGGGCCGGCGGGAATCGAGAGACCAGGCATCTCGTGATCCATCCCGGCGCGGAGCGAGGTCGCCGCGCTGTGCACGGCGAAGAAATCCGACTGCACGTAGCCCTGAAAGCCCCACTGCCCGCGCAGCACGTCGGTGAGGTGATGCTTGTCCTCGCAGGCGTGTGGGCCATTCACAGCATTGTACGAGCACATCACGGATGCAACGGCGCCTTCCTTCACCGCCATCTCGAACGGGAGGAGATACAGCTCGTGCAGCACGCGGTCGTCGATGACCTCGTTTACCGACGTGCGCGCCGTCTCCTGCTCGTTGGCGACGAAGTGCTTCGCCATCGCGATGACGCCATGCGCCTGGATCGCCTTGATCTCGGCCACCGCCATCGTGCCGGTGAGAAAGGGGTCTTCACCGAAGTACTCGAAGTTGCGTCCGCCCTGTGGGACGCGCGCGAGGTTGAGTCCCGGTCCTTCGAGCACGTGGAGGGCGAGGTCGCGCGTCTCCTGTCCGATGACGTCGCCGAATCGTGTCGCCACGGTGCGATCGAACGACGCGGCGACCGCCATGCCCGACGGCAGTTGCGTGGCTTTCGGCGAGCTCACACCCATGAAGGCGGAGAGCGGCAACCCGGCTTGATTGGGCGGCACGCAATCGCTCTGACCGACGCCGACGGGTCCGTTGGTGATGCGGAACGTGGGGATCCTGACGCGCGGAATGCCTGGCACATGACGCGAGCCGAAGCACTGTGGCAGCTCGGCGATGACGCCCGGCGCGCCGACGAGCTGCGCGAACTTCTCCTCGCGCGTCATCGCGGCCAGCAGCAGCGCCGTGCGTCGCTCGGGGGTGAGCCTGGCATTCATCCACGACGGCGACGAGACTGCCTGCTGTGCACGGGCGATGCACGGGGCGAGGAGCATCGCTGCAAGGAGGCAGCGGACGGCGAGACGATTACGCGGCATTGGTCTCGCTGTCGTCGCGCAGCCTGGCTGACGTAACGAGCGGGAGAAGCAGCGTCACCGCTCGCTCGACGGTTTGCCGCTCCTTCGTCGTGAGCTGCGCGAGCAATTCCGCCATGCGCGTCATCGCCGGCTCGGCGGCTTTCGCGACAGCCTTCCTCCCTTTGGCCGTGATGCGGAGGGTCAGCTTTCGGCGATTGCCCGGCACGACCTCGCGGACGATCCACTTCTGCCGGACCATCTCCTCGACGACCTTGGACGTGGTGGGCATCTGGAGTCCGAGATCGTCGGCGAGCTCGGAGAGCGACGCGCCGGGGCTGCCGACGAGGAAGCCGAGGGAGCGCATCTGGGTAAGCGTGAGTCCGGATGCGGGCTGTCGGCCGACGGCGGTCTTGACCATGTCGAGGACGCGCCACGCGGTTTCGATGACTGACGTTGCGGCCTGGCGCCCGGCAAGTGTTTCATCATGAAACTGTTTCATGGAACTACCATACGGCTTCCATCACCGCGGTGCAACCCCTTGCGCAGGGCGACGAGCTACCGCGGCAGCACCTCGACGGTCACTTCACACCACGCTGCCCGGGCGTGCAAACGATCGAGGAACGCGAGTTGTTCGCGGCTGGCGAAGCCTTCGTCGCGCGCCAGCCAGGCACGCTCCATGGCCGCCGCGGTGGCCGCACCGACCGCGATGTCTTCCGCCACGACGAGGCGCATGCCGGGTGGCAGCGCCACCCCCATGAGCACGCGCCCCGCCATCTGGGAAAGCACGGCGACATTCGTCGCTCGCTGCACCTGATCGACAACCTCCACGAGGAGGAGTGCGGGCCGTCCGTTCGACGCAGCGGCGGTCGCGCGCACCTCGTCTGCGAAGCTCGGTGTCTCCGACGTCGGAAACGTTCGAATGACATGCAACGGTAACTCGAGCCACCTGGCCGCCTGCTCAACCATGTAACGTTTCCGCTATCCCCCGCCCGCGAATCACCAGCGTGGCCATGCTCTGCTTTCGCAGTGCGTTCGCCACCGCGACGTAGTTCGCCTGAAACTGCGCATCGTCTCGCATGGCGTCTTCCGCGGCCATCTCGGTCTCGGTCGGCAGATCGATTACCCTTGGCGTGATGCCGCTACGCGATGCGTCGACCCGAGGCACGCCGCTTGGCGTCTCGCCCACCCAACTCTCCGGGAGTCGGCGGCGGTGAAATCGCGAGTTGTCGTCAGCCGGCACCACATGAGCGAGGTATCGTGGATCGAGCCAGACCGGCGCATGCTCCTGTAGCGCGACCACGAAGTCCGCCGCCGCGTCGTCCGGCTCGGCAAATGGAAGAATGACTCCCAGCGTCGCCACGCTCCGGCGCTGTAGTGTGACGCTCAGCCACGACAACATCGGATGGTATTGCTTACCCTGCCGAGGGAGAACCTTACCAGTCGTGAGGTCGCGCAGGTGAAAGAGACACGAGTAGTGCGCGTGAACTGGTGCCCACTCTCCGCTTGTGCAGCCACCGACGTCGTCGAGAAAGGCGAGCACCTCTGCGGCCGCTCCAGTGACATTAGTGTGCCGTTCGGGTCGGGACGCAAACCAGGGATGCTGCCGCCTGGAACTTCCGTGTACTGACGATCATTGCGGCACATGGCTTCACGCGCACATCATTTGGCGGCGCCGAGGAGACCTCGGGGCACCCCACTCTTGGCTGGAGTCGTGATGAATTCGTCTACACCTCGCTCGATCGCAACCGCACTGGCGCTCTTCGTGTCCATCGCGGCCTGTAGTTGGACGAGTTCTCCGGGCGCGATGTCCACGAGCGCGCCGACGCCCGCCGGCGCACGACAGATCACCTATCGTGGCGACTTCAAGGCGCCCATGGGCGTCCAGCTCTGGAGTTTCCGCGACGCGGCGAAGACCGATCCTGCCGCCATGATGGCCATGACACGGCGCATGGGCATCACGCACGTCGAGACGGCGGGACTCTACGGCATGTCGGCCGAGAAGTTCGCCGAGGCGCTCACGGGTGCAGGGCTGCGCGCGACGTCGATGCACGTCGGCTACGACGAGTTGAAGAAGGCCCCCGACGTCGTCATCGCGAACGCCAGGGCACTCGGCGCACGCTACGTGGGGCTCGCGTGGTATCCGCACTCTGGCGCGTTCACCGAGGCGGACGCTCGCAAGGCGATCGCGGACTTCAACCAGTTCGGCCGCGTGATGAAGGACGCGGGCCTCACGTTCTTCTATCACAACCACGGCTATGAGCCCGTGCGCTACGGCGACGGCACGCTGCTGGACCTCATCATTCGCGAGACCGATCCGTCACTCGTCTCGTTCGAGATGGATGTGCTCTGGACGTTCCTTCCGGGTGTCGATCCCGCCGCGCAGATCCGGAAGTATCCCGGCCGGTACAAGCTGATGCACATCAAGGACATGAAACCCGGCGTCGCGCGCGGCAATCTCTCCGGCGGACTGCCGGCCGAGCAGCAGTCGGTGATCGGCGAGGGTCAGGTGAACTGGTCCAACGTGATGGCCGCCGCGCAGAAGGACGGGCTCGAGCTCTACTACCTCGAGGACGAGACGCCGGACCCGATCATCAACGTGCCGAAGAGCATCACGTTCCTCGAACGACTGAAGTACTGATTGGTTTTGTCGTCGCGCACGAGCGAAGCGAGTGTCGGGAGCTCCGGTGCGCGCATTATAGGCAGCAATGGGCGTGGCTCGAGGCATTCTGTACCGCGGTGCGTGAGAGTGGTGTCGCTTCGCATTCGACATCGCACGAGACTGCAGGCAACGACGCGCGCCTGGCGGCCATTCCGGCTTGCCGAGTGCGGTCCTTGCTCCGCTCCCCATGTCGCGATATCGGATTTGCCTGACACTGCTCACTACCATTGCCGGTCTCGCTGGCTGCGCGGCAACCACCGACCTCTCGGCGCCACACGCCAGGGCTGACTATGCGGTGACGTCGCCGGATTCGGTGGGTGCGCCCCTGTCCACCACAGTACGTCCGCAGTTGATGCTGGCGTCGCGAGGGCTGCTCTACACGAGCGGGTCGGACTACCCCTTCGTCTACTTTCGTCGTGCCGTGGTCAACCGCGCAGCGACGACGTCGCTGAGCATCGCGGAATTCAGGACGCTCCTCGGCCTCGACAATGATCCATTCACGGGCACCGCGCTCCCGACGTCGCTGCTTGGGGCACAAGGAGTCTTTGGATCGCTTGTGCCCATTCTCCGCATGACGGTGACGGCACGGTAGTCCAGGTGTCGTCCCGAGCTCGCAGGAACGTTTGCGTCCGCCGCGCGTTCGTCGTCATGACCGAACACTTGCTGCGCTGCACCATCACACTCGCGCTACCCCGACATCACGTCTTCGCGTTCTTCGCCGACGCCGACAACCTCGCGCGCATCACACCGCCCGAGCTGAACTTTCGCATCCGCACGCCTCGGCCGATCGTGCTGCGCGCCGGCACGCTCATCGACTATACGATTGGACTCTACGGAGTGCCGATGCGTTGGCGAACACGCATCGACACGTGGGAGCCTGACGTCGAGTTCATCGACGAGCAACTCCGCGGACCGTACGCGCTGTGGGTGCACCGCCACACCTTTGGCGATTCCCCGGACGGCGGCACGGTGATCGACGACACCGTTCGCTACCGGCTGCCGCTCGCACCGCTCAGTGACATCGCACACCCGATCGTGCGTCGGCAGCTCCGGCGCATCTTCAGCCATCGCACCGCAGCCGTGCGGCAACTGCTCGGCCTTCCGCCGCGGACGGACCCGAACGAGTCGCCACGCTTCCAGTAGGCTAGTTTCCTCGGCATGATGCCGACGCCACCACAGGGCTGGCCGTACCAGAGGAATCCCGCCGGACGCCACGAGGTGCGCTTCCTCCTCACGATGGCGCGCGCACTGCACACCGCCGGCACCACCGCGCAGCGGCTCGAGGATTCACTCGCGCTGCTCGCGCGTGGGCTCGGCCTCACGCATGCGCAGTTCTTCTCGACGCCGACGTCGATCATGTGCGCATTCGGTGAGCTCGAATACCAGGAGACGCACCTGCTCCGCCTCGCGCCGGCGGGGCCCAATATCGGGCGCCTTTCGAAACTCGATCGCGTCGTCAGCGACGTCCTCAATGGCGCGATCTCCACGCCGGAGGCGTTGACCCGCGTGGAGGTGATTGAAGCCGAGCCATCGCCCTACAGCGCACTCGTCACGATTCTCGCCTTCGGGCTCGGCTCCGCCGGCATCGCACGGTTCCTCGGCGGCGGCGTCACCGAGATTGCCGTCGGTGGATTGCTCGGCATCATCACGGGCACGCTGGAGTCGATGGCCGAACGTGGGCGTCATCTCGCGCGCGTGTACGAGCCGATCTCCGCGTTCCTCGCCGCCTTCATCGCGACGAGCGTCGCTGCACTGCTCGGCCCCTATGCCTACACGACAGCGATCCTCGCCGGCATCATCGTGCTGCTGCCCGGACTCGTCCTGACCAACGCCGTGCGGGAGTTGGCCGAGCGACATCTGGCCTCAGGCACAGCGCGGCTCGCTGGTGCGACGATGGTGCTCCTCGGCCTCATCTTCGGTGTCGCGCTCGGCGATCGAACGGCGACGGCGTTGTTTGGCTCGGTGCGCGAGGTGAGCCCGGCGGCGCTGCCGTGGTGGACGATGGCGATCGCGATCGCTGCGGCTGGTGTCAGCTTCGTCGTGATCCTCAAGGCAGAGCCGCGCGACACGGGATGGATGGTCGGCGCGTGCGGTGTGAGCTACCTGCTCGCCAGCACGAGCGTGCGCTTGGCCGGTCCGGAGATCGGCTTGTTCATCGCGGCGATGTTCGACGGTGTGTCCGCGACGCTGTGGGGGCGGTGGCGCGAGAAGCCGCAGAGCGTGGTGCTCGTGCCCGCGATCCTGATGCTGGTGCCGGGGAGCGTCGGCTTTCGAAGCTTGAACAGCCTGCTCGAGCGGAATGTCATCGCCGGTGTGCAGACGGCGTTCGCGATGGTGCTCGCGGCGACAGCGCTGTCGGCAGGGCTGCTCGTGGCGACGTCGGTAGCGGAGGGCAGACGTCGCGTGCGTCGGCCGAGTGGGGTGGCGATTCGCACGGATGAGTATCGGGCGGTGCCGATGCCGCCGTCGATGTAACGAGTCCCCAGGGGGATCACGACGCTTGAACCTTACCGCGCCACTCCTGATATGCTTCCCGATTGCTGAAGCGTGCACTGTGTACCTGAAGTATTCCGCCCGCAGTGGTACCGACGAACATGATTACCATTCCGGCCACGAGAAACCACATCGAGGTGCCGGCAGGCGCAATGAAAATAGTCGCCAGGCACATTGCCGCCGCCCACACAGCACCGAAGAGGATCGCGCTGGCGAGCGGTGTCTTCTTGTCGAGCGACGACGCACAATAGCCGAACATCAGTGCGACGACTGCAAGCAGCACGAGTATGCGCGTCGGGCTGGACTGAGGTGAACTTCCGAGGAATCCCGCAGATATCCCCAAGGTCTGCACGATGGCTCTCGTCGCAATCTGGACGACGGCGACGAGCAACTCGACAAGGAAGTACGAGGCGAAGAGGACATTCGCCAACCGCCTTGCCTCGCGGAAGCCAAGGGAACGCCCCCAGTCGTGCAACAAGTGCGGCACGACGCCGGCGGCCTCGCTGTAGTACCAGCGTCGCGCGTGAGCCTCGCCATCGCGCTCCGCGCGCTCCGCGAACTCCTCGGCGAGATCGCCGAGTATGCCGTCGCGGAAATCCGATCTGACCGTGAGCGCCTCGAGGAGACGCTCGGTGGTGAGTGGCGGCGTGATCATGCGAGCTCCAGACGAAGGTTCGGAACGATCAGGATATCACGTGCGTGTTGAGCCACTCCAGATCATCGGGATTCTCGAAGCGTGCGTTCCGGACGTTGAGCACTCCGCCCGCTATCGCGCCGACGATCATGAGTATTCCCGCGATCGGGCGATAAAATGGATCGCCACTGTTGAAGGCGTAAGCCATCGCCATGTTGGGCACCGCCACGAGAAAGCCGAGCAGCACGGCGCTGACGATTGGTGTCTTCTTGTCGAGTGACGCGCCGCAATAGCCAGTCAGCAGGCCGATCGCCGCAGCATCCGCGAGGCTGAGAATCAACATCGCTGGGCCGTGCATGACTGCAACAGGCCAGGCGTCGTAGCCAAGCATCTCCATGGTGCTGTCCACGACAGACATCATGAACCAGCCGAGAAGTAATGTGAGGAAGTACGCCCCAAAGACGGCGTTCACCAACCGCCTGACTTCGCGCACGTCGAGTGTGCGCACCCAATCGAGCGCGAGGTGCGGCGCCGCGCGAAGCGCTTCGCGGTAGTACCAGTGACGCGCGACAGACGGACCATCGCGTTCCGCGCGCTCAGAGAACTCTTCCGCCAGATCCCCAAGCACGCCGTCGCGAAAAGACGTCCTGGCGCTGAGTCCCGCGAGCAGCCGCTCGACAGTCAGCGGCGGCGCGATCATGCGATCTCCGGACGAAGTGTCTTGCCGACGCCCGCCCAGACGGACCTGGAGACGCGCTGTGCTTCGCCCAGTGCACGCTGGCCGCTGGTCGTGATGGTGAACTGTCGTCGCGAGCGTCCACCGCGAATGGGCAGCGGCTCCGTGTTGTGCGAGGTCAGCAGACCCTTGGCTTCCATGCGCTGCAGCGTCGTGTAGACCGCGCCGACCGAGTAGTCGTGCTGCGTGCGCTCGGAAACGTCGCGACGAATGGCGAGACCATGGGCGGCATCGCCGAGTCGGAGGACGGCGAGGAGGACGGACAGCTCGAGTGGACCTAGAGTCGGGGTGGCCATGCTCTACTATGTAGAACAAATAGAGTCCGCGCAAGCGGTGACTTTTCAGCTTCCTCGCTGCCACTTGGCGCGCGTGTACACGGGCCGGAACCCCTGACGCTCCGCGTTGCGCTGTGACGCGCTACCCGGCTGCGTGACGATCATGGCGAGGTCGATGCCCGCCTCGACAGCGAATGCCAATCGTGCCTCGAGCAATGCACGTTGGGCGCCCTGCTTTCGTGCCGCTGGCACCGTGGCCGCGCCGGCGAGCAGTGCGACGCCATGCGTGATGTTGAGCGCTGCCGCGGCGATCGGTGCACCGTCGAGCTCCGCGAGGAAGCAGGTGACGCCGCGCGTGCGCGCGATGACGGCGCCGAAGCCTTCGACGAACACGGCGAGCTCCGGTGACTCGCTGCCCCACCCTTCTCCGCTGATGCGTGACCATGTCGATACTTCGGCCTCGTCGATACGCCGCACCGTTGGTCCGGTTCGATGCGTCGCCGCTGCGCCTGACGTGGAACGGACGAGCACTACTGACGCCTCGACGGGCGAATAGCCGCGATCGCCGAGGAGGCTCGTCGATTCGTGTGCGGCGAAGGTGCAGATCTCGTGCGACGTCGGCGTGCCGCGTGTCGTGAAGAACGCTTCGACCTCATCGAACTCGCGAGCGAGGAATGGGGAGAAGAGCCCGACGCCGAACGTCTGCGTGAGTGGAGACGCCGGGCCGTCGAACATGGCAAGTGCGCCAGCGATCTCGATCCACTCGGCGCCGATGTGCGGCGCGACAGTGTTTCGCGCGTCGACGAAGGAGGCGTTGGCCATTCCTTCGGCGCGCTCGAGTTGGCGGGCGAGGTGGATGTCGATCATGTAATTCCGTTGAACACTGTGGCTGAACGCGAATGGGCATCAACCAATCATCGGCCTCGCCAGCTCCCGATAGCGGCACACCGCATTGGCCAGCTTCATCTGCCTTGGCGTCCGGCACTCGGGCTCGAACAGTCGCCGATTCGCGACGATCACGACCGCATGCTTCGCCCTCGACGTCGCGACGTTGAGCCGGTTGAGGCTGTAGAGAAACTCCATGCCCCGCGGCGCATCTTCCGGACGTGAGGTCACCATGCTGTAGATCACCACGGGCGCTTCCTGCCCCTGAAACTTGTCCACCGTTCCTACGCGTGCGCCGCCAGGCAGTGCCTCGGCGAGACGGCTCACCTGCGCGTTGAACGGCGAGACGACGAGTATGTCTTCCAGTGCGACGCGGCGAGTCAGTCGCTCGACCAGACCCACTACCGCGTGCACCTCCTCGATGCACGAGCTGGTGCGACCGTCATGCTCGACATCGAGATACCATAGGCCATCCATCCCCGTCACATCGTGCTCGGACTGCACACGGTTCGATGTGAGTCGCGACTCGTAGAACAGCTCGGACGTGAACGCGCAGATCTCCGGCGACAGACGCCACGTCACCGGGAGGAACAGTCCCCTGTCGCTCGGAATGGTGAGGTGCTCGCCGAGTATGTGCGCGAGCACCGACGCGTCGACGCCGTCGGGATGGCTGCCCTTGAGTGGCTGGTCGAGCTGCTGCGGGTCGCCGAGCAGCACCATGCTCTCCGCGGCTGCCGAGACGGCGACCGCATTCGCGAGCGGCACCTGTCCCGCTTCGTCCACGAACAGCACATCCACCGCACCGGCAAAGTCGGCGCGCGACCACAGCCACGCCGTGCCGCCGAGGACGTCCACTTCCCGATCGACGAGAAGCCGCAACGCTTCATCGTTGTCGTCCACACCACGGATCTCCGTCGGCAGGTCGTCTCCATCATCGGGGCACTTCTGCGCGATGCGCAGCGTCGGATCTGCTTCCGCCACCGCGCAGAGAAGATTCGATATCACCTTGTGGCTCGGCCCCAGCACGCCCACGCGCTTTCCCTCGGCCACGAGCGCCCGGATCATCCGTGCGCCCGTGTATGTCTTCCCCGAACCCGGCGGCCCCTGGATGGCGAGCACGGTGTGATCGAGCTGCAGCACGACATTCACCGCGAGCGCCGAGGCGTCCACGCTATCATCCTGGTGAAAGATGCCTGACGTGAGTCGAGGCGCTTCGCGGCGCAGCAGTGCGCGCGCGATGCCGTTCGCTCCATCAACGCCGTCTGTCACGACGACAGCGTCGCCGATCGAGGCGATTCCATCCTCGATCCCGTCCGTGCCCACGTGCTTGAACGCGAACGCCGACGTGGGATGCCGGTCCACCTGCGCCTTGCCCTTCTTCACGTCGATCGTGCGCGCGATACGATCGACGGTGACGACGTCGGCGAACTTCGATTCGTCGCGATTCTTGAGGGTCGCCCCGGAGCGAATCTCCATTTCCTGCGGCGGATACGCGTAGCGGTCGATGACGCTGCCCGTCGGCTTGCCCGTCTTCACGTTCTTCACGAGATCCACGCGACCAGCGAATGCCAGCCCGGCCACGGCCTCGGACTCGTCGAGTAGCTGTTCGTCGGTGGAACCGAGGAGCTCGTAATATTTCCACCACCCCGCCTTCGATTCGCGCCGGTGGTAGTCGAGCATGTGCGCCAGCAGCCACCGTGCGTGCTCCACGGTATCCTCCGGCGGAACGTCGTCGATGCCCGCGAGCAGTCGATCGCGCAGCGCCGCCTTGCGACGCTGCCTGTCGTCCAGCTCCTTCGGTGGCTCGGCGTCCTTCACGGTGGGACGTGGAATGACGTCGCCATTGTCGATCACCTGCTGCCGCACCGTCTCGAGCCAGTTGCGCAGCAGCAGCGTCGAGACGCAGTCGTCCTTGTTGTATCCCTCGACCGTTTCACGCACCTCGGGCGGCAGCTCGTCGATGACGTCGAGTGCCAGTGCGTATTCGAACTGCTTCAGTCGTCGGCCGGCGTCCGGCAGCGGCACCTCGCGCGTATAGCCGTACAGCACCTCGAGGTTCTTGATCGAATACCGCTCGATGCCGGCGCGTATGCCCTGGTGCACCACGGCGTAGAGGTCCACGAAGCGACCACCGCGCAGCATGGCGTCGAGCTCGTCCTCGCGGGTGGCGTAGTGGCCCATCAACCGCTTGAACGCGGTGACCTCGTACGGGGCATAGTGATAGACGTGCATGTCCGGATGCTGCGTCATGGCATCGCCGATGACGTCCATCACTTCCTCGAAGGCCGCGCGCTCGCTGTGATCGTCGAACGCCCACCACGAGCGATACTGCGCCGCGCCATTTTCATCGAGGTAGACAAGGCCGAAGAGGTATTCGCGTCCGCCCTCGACGGCCATGTTGTCTCCCTCGAGATCCAGGAAGAGATCGCCCGGCGACGGTTCAGGCAGGCGACACAGCCCCTGCTCCGGCACGACGTCGCGCGTCTCGAACTTCGGCGGCGGAGGCGTCGTGCGCGACTCGAGCTGAAGGCGCGCCTGCTCGCGCACGCGAGTGAACGACTCGGCAGACCCGCGATCCGGCTTGAACGGAAGCGGCAGCGCCATGCTTCCCAGCTCAGCGAGCGTACCCACGCCGTACGCCACGAGCTCTTGGCGCTGGCTGCGCGTGATGTTCGCGACGAGCGAGAGATGGTCGTCCTCGCGGCGCACATGCTGGCATGGGCCCGACCACGGGCAGATCTGGCAGTGCGCAACCGGCTCCGGGTAGAACTCAGCGATGATGTTTGCCGGCGCACGGGTGACCATGTCGGCAAGCTGATCGCGCACGAGACGGAAATACGCCGCGTAATCATCAACGCGGAAGGAATGGATCGGATGATCCGGGTCCGGCGTGACGACCTGGAAGTTCGCGGGCCGAGCGCCTTGGGCGAGACCGAGCATCTCCGAATAGAGGCTGAGCTGGAGCACTGCCCCTGCGCGCGTCTCGCGCGCGAGCTTGGTGTCCGAGACTTCGTACGACCAATCGCCGAGTGCGCTGGGCTGCGGCACGCGCATGAGCAGGTCCGGCTTGCCGAACCACTGGCCGTTGGAGAGCGCGCCCTGGACGATGACATCTGCGCCACTGCGCATCGCGTCGAGCGTCGCGGCGAGCAGCGCTTCGCGCGTCATGATGTTGCCGAGGTCCACGACAGAACGCCCCGCCGCCGCGAGCGTGGCAACATAGTCCTTCTCGTGATCGGTGCCCCGCTGGAAGAGCAGTTCGAGGAGCGGGTCGTCGAAGTGTGGACGTTCCCTGAGGCCCGCCGCGAACTCCAGCTCCAGCGCCGTGCGATGACGGCAGCCGAGGAAGTTGGCGAGGTCCGTGGCGGAGAGAGTCAGCGTGTCGTCGCGGAGGCGCATCGAATACGGTCGGAGTCTGTGCTACTGATTGAATCTGAGCAGAGGCTCTGACATTCGCTCGACTGCGCGAGCGAGAAGTCGAAACGCCGTGTCGCCATGACTGCTCGCGGTAGACGCGGTATACGCCAATCGATCTTTCCTATCGAACGCCGTGCGCCTGTTTGTTCGCGCGACCAGCCAGTCGCGGACGAATACCGGACGCCACCACAGCGCCGCCGAGCAAGCCGCCGAAGTGTGCCCAGTTGTCGATCCTGGGGTCCATGGCGCCGCCGATGGTGTTGAGTGTCCACAACCACGGATACCCTGCGAGCCGACGGGATAACGTCCCGTCTTCGTCAGCTCCTTGCGCAGGGGAGGAGCGATGTCGCTGCGCGCATCGAAGTTGAGCGTCACCACGGCACCTTTGTTACGCGCAAACGCGTCCACCTTGGATTCACCACTGAGCAACGCGGCCAATTCCTCGACTTTCTCGTAGAGCGCGAGACCGAACGTCTGACCTCCCTTGCCGAGTATGCATGCGTACCAGACGGATCCAGTTGGGGATTCGATCTTGACGGTGTCGGCGTCGCCGAACAGCAGCCACGGTTGTGCGGCGTGAAATACCGCTGCGGCGTCGAGCACCGCCGAGAGCGTCCTGGGAGGGAAGTCCCACCCAGCCCACGTGGCCGGTTGCGACATGGCGCCTGTCGCCCGGTCGAGGCCCGACACGTGCTTGCGCATGCCTTCGAGGAACTCTTCGAGCATCGACAGCGACGGTGCATCCGTCACGCGTGGAACGCCGAGCGCTTTCAGGGGCTGGCGCAGTGCGTCGGCGACTGCGGCATGTCGCACCCGCACGATCGACGGCGGCGCGGAACCGTCCCGGAGGACGTCGGCGATCTTCTCGGCGATGAGTGCAGCGACACCCTCGGCCTCGGATGGCGGGCGGGCGACGAGGTCGCCGCGGAGTATGAGGTTATCGCCCGCGAGAGCGACCATCGCGGGGCGAGCGGTTGGCTCGGATTCGATGTACGTCATGACGGGCGCGACGTCGGCGTCCCATGGGACGGACTTCGGGACCGTCGGGAAGGCGTTCACTCCTGCGTGACGACTGGGTGCCGAGGAAGGAAGCAGGTGGAGGAGGGGGCTTCCGGTCGCGTCGGGCTTCGCGCAGCAGTGTTTGTACTTTCGGCCGGAGCCGCAGGGACAGGGGTCGTTGCGACCGATGCTCATGGTGTCATTACCCAGTTCGTAGAAGGAGCATATTAACGCTCGCTACGCCTTACATCATCGCGACCGTGTGCTGACTCACATGCTGGCCCTGTTCACATGGGCAACCGCAAACGTTTGCCGCCAATCTGCGCGAATGCATCGCTCTATTCCGGCGAGCCCGGCCGTGGGCGAGTTGCACCCGATGACCTTCGTGACCATGATTGATCGCGATTCACGAGTATCCGACGGCGGTACTCGACATGACGGTGCAGACGCTGAATGACGGCCAGGCCCATGATTCGAGTACTGATTGCCGGAGAAATCCGGTTGTATCGCGAGGGACTATCGCTGCATCTCGCGAGTCAGGAGCAACTCGAAGTGATCGGCCTGGCGGAGACCGGCGACGAGACGTGCCGCATGGCGCGCGAGCACCTGCCCGATGTCATCCTCGTGGACATCTCGATGCGCGACAGCCTGCAGGTGGTGCACGAGCTGCACGACGCGGCGCCCGCGGCGCACGTCATCGCCCTCACCATGCCGGAGATCGACGACGCGGTGATCGCCTGTGCGGAAGCGGGGGTGTCGGGATTCGTCATGCGCAATGCGTCGCTCGCGGATCTCGTGGACGCCATCGTCGCCGCGGCGCGCGGCGAGACCAACGTGTCGCCGCGCATGGCGCTCACGCTGCTGCGACGCGTGGGGGTGCTCGCGGCCGATCGTGCCGCGCAACCGGCACATGCAGGGCTCACGGCGCGCGAGCGCGACATCGTTGCGCTCATCGCCGATGGGCTCTCGAACAAGGAGATCGGCGCGCGGCTGAACGTGGAGTTGGCGACGGTGAAGAACCACGTGCACAACATCCTCGACAAGCTCCAGATCCATCGCCGAGGCGAGATCGCATCTCGTCTGCGTCGCTCGGCCGTCAGCTCGCCGGTGCGCCTGGACCTGGGCACCCAGCGTCGCGAGATGAGCAGCTGAGTCCTCTGACGGCGCGAAAGATCTAGACCCGCACCTGAATCGCAGATGGACCGATCGGCCCATTCCGTCGCCTTCGACGACGGTCGATCGTGTTGCGCACCATGACCATCGGTCTCGGCACGACGGACGTCGCGACAGCGGAGGAGTCCTTCGATGCGCTGGTTCCTGCGCTCGTCCGCCTCGACGTGCGGCTAGGGCTGGCCGTCGAGCGCGCACGCGTTGCGCATGGTGTCGATGCCGCGGCCGATCGGTTTCGCGGGTTGTACATCGCGGACGCAGACGTCGACCGCATGTTGGCACGCGAGCCCGGCTCCGGGGCGTTCCTCGCCGGGGATGACATGCTCGGCGACGAATGGGACGTGCGCGATGACGGTAGTGTGGCCGCCGGCTCTCGTCTCGAGCGGCTCGCGCGGATGTTCGACCTCACCCCCTTCGACGTCGACGTCCTCGTTATCGCGCTCGCGCCAGCGTTGGACCTGCGCTACGAGCGGCTCTACGCGTTTCTCCAGGATGACGTGAGTCGCCGGCGCCCGACAGTGGACCTTGTGCTCAGCCTGTTGTGCGCGACGAGTCGGGAACGTGGAGTGCGGCGCGCCCACTTCATGGCCGACGCGCCGCTGATGCGCCATCGCCTTGTGCGCGTTGCTGCGGCCGACGGTGCACCGACCCTCGCGGCGACGATTGAAGTCGACGAGCAGGTGGTGACCTACCTGCTCGGCCATGACGCGCTCGATCGGCGACTGGCCGCGTGCTGTGCGACTGTGCAGCCACCGGCGTCGTCGGCAACAACGCGCAGCGCACTGGCAGACGCCGACGAAGGTGCGCTCCAGCGCGTGATCTTCGACGCACGCGACGCACGTCGCTCACTGCGTCTCTACTTTGGCGGTGTCGCCGGCATGGGCAAGCGGACGACCGCGCGTACGCTCATTGCGCGCGCGGGCGTCACGTTGCTCGAGGTGGACCTGGCACGAGCGCACGATGCGCCCGATCCGGGGATGCTCGTGTCACTCGCGCTGCGACATGGGAGACTCCAGGATGCGGTGGTCCTGCTGCACGACGTATCGTCGCTCACCCCCGTGATGCGCGAGGCGGTCGCAGAACATCCAGGCATCGTGATCCTGTGCGGTTCGACGCCGGCGCCGTCCGTCGCCGACATGCGCGACGCGGTTGTCGTCTCCTTCGCGCATCCACCGATCGACCGGCGCAGTGACCTGTGGCGCGACGCGCTCGCGACGCACGACGAATGCGTTGCCGGCGACACGCTCGATGCGCTGGCGGTGCGATTCCGCATGACGCCGAGGCAGGTCGTCGACGCCGTGTCTGCGGCGGTGCGCATGGCGCAGTTGCGCGGCGATGCCCTGCGCGGTGAGGATCTCTTTGCGTCGGCGCGTGCGCAATCCGGACAGGAGCTCGAGGCACTGGCGTCTCGCGTGCCGACGCGGCAACGGTGGGCCGACCTCGTGTTGCCCGACGACTCGCTGCAGCAGTTGCGCGAGATCTGCCAGCGCGTCGCCGGCCGCGAGACGGTGCTCGATCGTTGGGGCTTCTCGGAGCGCGTGTCGCACGGCAGTGGTGTGAACGCGCTGTTCAGCGGTCCGTCGGGCACGGGCAAAACGATGGCCGCCGGGGTGATGGCGCACGAGCTCGGAGTCGATCTCTTTCGCGTGGATCTCGCTGGCGTCGTGAGCAAGTACATCGGCGAGACGGAGAAGAATCTCGACCGCATCTTCACGGCGGCCGAGGATGCGAATGGGATCATCTTCTTCGACGAGGCGGATGCGCTGTTCGGCAAGCGGTCGGAGGTGCACGACTCGCATGATCGGTACGCGAACATCGAGGTGAGCTACCTGCTCCAGAAGATGGAGCAGTTCAGCGGTATCGCGATTTTGGCGACGAACCTGCGGGCGAACCTCGACGCGGCGTTCATTCGTCGCTTGGCGTTTCTCGTGCATTTTCCG
>JBDSML010000069.1:0-30943 GCA_039915865.1 Gemmatimonadaceae bacterium
ACCGGACGCTTGCCATCGAACTCCGGAATCGGCGCGAGCTCCTGGAACACATAGCCCTCGGCGCCATACTCGCCCGTCGACTCCACGTGCTCCTTCATCGTGTGCACGGTGACGTTCGCGCCCTCGCGTGACAGCAGCGGCTTCTTCACGTACTCGAACATGCCGTTCGGTTCGTCGAAGTACGAGGGCAGCAGGTTGCCATGTCCGGGAAACATCTCCCAGAGGATCGGGAGGATACCCTTGTTCGACAACACCATCTTCCACGCCGGCTCGATGATCGTCGTCTTGGCGATGCGCAGGTGATCGCCGAACGGCTCGTGAATGAGCCACTCCCACGGATAGAGCTTGAACAGTGTGTCGAGACGCGCGTCGTCGAGGTCGCACATCTCTCGCGCCCGCGGATCCCAACCGATGTCGGCCATCGCCAGCAACTTCACCTGCAATCCGGCCTGCGCCGCCGTCTCGGCGAGATAGGCCGCGGTCATGCCGTCCTCGAGGTCGTCGATCGACGCGAAGTGGACGATGGGGCCGAGTGGGCCGCTACCTTCGAGGTCGCCCTGGATGCTGCGCCAGTAGGCGACCAACTTCTCGTGGATCGAGTTGAACTGGTCGGCGCCGGGATGCAGCGCCTGGAGCCAATCCCACTGGATCACCGACACCTCGAGCAGCGACGTCGGGGTATCCGCGTTGTACTCGAGCATCTTGGGCGGCGACTTGCCGTCGTATGCGAGATCGAAGCGACCGTAGACGCTGGGCGGCTCGTCGTTCCAGCTCCTGGTGATCAGCGGAATGACGTTCTCGGGAATCTTCAGCTCGGCGTAGCGTTTCTCGTCGATGATGTGCTGCACCGCTTCGAGGCAGCGTTCATGCAGCTCGTTCGTCGCGCGCTCGAGCGTGTCGACCTGGTCGGTGGTGAAGCGATAGTAGGCGTCTTCCGACCAGTACGGCGTCTGGGCCGTGTGCCACTTGAGGCCGCGCGCCTCGACGGCCGATTGCCAGTCGGGGCGCGGCGTGCTCGTGATGCGCTCCATCTCAGCTGCCGCCGAATCCGCGGGTGCCGCCAATACCGCCGAAGCCGCCGCGCACGACGGCGGAGCGACCCAACGCCGGCCCGCTATAGTGTGGCGAGTATACGCCGGACGACAGCACACGCACGCGACCGCCCGAGCGGACGTAGCCCGAGTAGCCGTTGTGGTAGTAGAGGAACGGCAGGGCATACGCGTGGTGGTACCAGGTGCCACCATAGTAGTAGCCTTGCTGCCGCACGGCGACGCTGCACGCGGCCTCGTTGTAGACCTGCGGCAGGCACGGGTCCACGCCGGATACGACCTGCGGGCCAGACGGGCCACAGCCCACCATGGCAGCCAGCGCCGGTACGAGGACCAGCGGCACGGCAGACGAACGCTTGATCGAAGTCATCTAGATCAACAAGCTCCCGTTTTCACGTGGAGCCACAAGAGACGTGTACTCGCGGGCACGGCGGCCGAGGAGTTCGGCGCCTGTCGACCCGATAAGCATACTGTACGTGGCGGTATGCCTGAAAGTGCCAGACGCCTTCCGGGTCGCTACCTTCGCCGACCACCAGCAAAGGACTCCATGAACAGGCTTCTCGCCGTCGCACTTCTCGCGGCCATCGTCGATATGGAGCACAGTCGGTCCGCCTCGCGCGACGTCGAGATCGTGGCGCTCGACTACGCCTTCAAGGCGCCGAGTGAGCTACCGGCGGGCCGTACGACGTTTCGCTTCGTGAACGAGGGCAAGGTCGCGCACGAGTTCAACATCGTCCTGCTCAAGCCTGGCGTGACGATGCAGCAGTTCATGGCGGCAGCGAATGCGGACGGGCCGTTCAGGCCGATGATCGACGCCACGGTTGGCGTGGTGTTCGCCGCGCCCAAAGCAAAGGCGTCAGCCGCACTTTCGACGGAGCTGATGGCCGGCCGCACCTACGCCGTCCGCTGCATCTTCAAGGACAGCGCGACGGCCCCGCGCCACGAGCAACTGGGGATGTTCACGACGATTCACATTGCGGCCGGCGCGCCCGTCGTCGCGAGTGCGCTCCATGTCGACACGATCGTCGGGATGGACTACGCGTACCGCTACGCACGCACGCTCAGCCCCGGTCTGCACTATCTCGCATTCGTCAACGCCGGCAAGCAGCGTCACCAAGTCAGCCTCGGGCTGCTCAAGAAGGGTGTCACGATTCAGCAGGTGCTCGCTGTGGCCAAGGCTGACGGAGACGTCGATGTCCTCTTCGACGAATCTCTTGGCGTACTTCACTCCCTTGGCGGCGCGAACCCGCTCGGCCAGCTGAAAGTCGATCTGCTGCCCGGTCGCGAATACATGATCGCGTGCGAATTCTCGGACACTCCCAAGGCGCCGCCACACATGGCACTCGGCATGTTCGGCAGCATTCGCGTGACGGGAAAGGCCGCGAGATAGCAGCCTATCCTCTCTTCAACGTCGCCTCGATGAGTCCATAGGGCTCCGACGTCGGCACGAAGATCTCGTTCGGGTTGTCGAGCCCGATGGGTGACAGGTCGACGAGCAGGTGATGCTTGTTGGGCATCGTGATGCTGATCTCCTCGACGGCCTGGCTCTTCGCCAGTACCGCTTCGCCCATGGCGTACAGCGTGTGCTGCACGGACTTGCTGTCATGATGCGCGAACGCTTCGAGCAGCGCCTGGCGCACTTCGTCGAACTGCTTGGCGAACGCTGTCGTCCCGTCACGATAGCGCCAGTGTGTGGAGATCGTCGTCGCGAGGACGCGGTCGTCGGTCTCGCGGAGCGTGGTGTACTTGTCCCGTGGATAGCCAGCGAAGGCGGAGCGGCCCGACTTGAGAATGAGCAGCTCTTCGATTCCGGCGACGACGTTCGGTTTCCCACCACGTTCGAGTGTCGCCCGCGCGACGCGCAACTCACTGCTCGCGCGCTCGAAGGCATGCTCATGCGGCGCGTCACCGACGACGAGTCGGCGCCAGCCGTGCTCCTTCACGGTCACACGAGCCGAGTGGGCGGCGGCGCTCGCGTCGAGAAAGTGGCGCGCGAGGGCGATGCCGAAACTGTCCGGTGTATCGATCGCAAGTTCGCGCGCTTTTGCGTACACGGTGTTCTTCATCGTGTCGGTCGGCAACACGAGGCTGTTGTCGCCCTCGGTATGCGCGGCGTCGAACGACCCCGTGAGCGCGATGTCGACCGCAAGCTCGCGGATCACGTGGTGTGTCCCGGTGCGCTCGACCTTGAGAAGGCGAACCGCGGACTTCCCGTAGCTGTTGCTGGCGAGAATCACTGTCATTTTCGGCCACTCTCAGGAACAGTGATACGATCCGAATCGTGCCAAGCCATGTCGTGCCGTCGAGATCAGATTCCCGAATTCTTCAATTCGAGTCATCGGGTCACAGGGCCAGAAAGGCAACTGAGTGGCTGGAATGAAAGAATCGGAAGAATGGGGGGAATGACTGCGTTTAGAGTCGTCTCCTGCTCAACTACAAGAACGGAAGGGCAGTTCCCGCGACTACGCTCGGGACGACAACTCAGCTTCCGCGATAGGTTGAATACCCGAATGGACTGAGCAGCAGCGGCACATGATAGTGCTGCGGCACGTCGCTGACCTCGAAGTCGATGCAGATCTTGGTGTAAAAGCTCTTCCGCATCGTCTGCGCGAAATATCCGGCGATGTCGAACGACAACCGATAGCTCGCGCCCGACACGCGACCATCGATCGGCGCCAGGGCCCCGACTCGTCCGTCGTCGTCCGTGACGTGGTTCGAGACCGGCGTCGCCATACCGTGCTCGTCGATCCGCTCGAGCACGACTGCGATGTTCGCAGCAGGCGTACCCAGCGACGTGTCCAGCACATGCGTGCTGATGGTCGTGATGGTGCTCATGGACGCGCCCCTCCAGGGACCCTGTTCACCGGAACCAGCTTCTCGAGACGCAACCGCGTGATCTGCTGCTGCTCTCGCGCAGCGATGAAAATCTCGGCGTCTGGTTCGTTCGACAACCGGTCGCGGAGCGCGACCAGAATCTCCGAAGCGTTGCGGCCATTCGCACAGATGATGAAGATGAAGCCGAACTTCTTCTCGTACTCGGCATTGGCTTCGACGAGTGCTGCGCGTGTGTCCCCAGTCGCTCGGCTCGATGCAGACTGCTCGCCGCTCGACCAATCGGCCGCCGTCGCAGAGACCATCGCCCCCGCCTGCCGCTCACCAATGCGAGGATGGTGCTCGAAGGCTTCGAGCCAGTCGGTCGGGTGCAGGGTTCGCGAAACATCATCAGCGGCCGCAAGCAGTTTCTCACGCGAAGTGAATGGCCGGAGCGACACCATGCCCGCCACCCACCTCGATGACCCACAACACGCGGCCAGCTTGAACGCTGCCTCGGCTTCAGGCATCGTGTCGAGTTGCGCGAGCGTCAGCGTCATTTCGCGATCCCCGACGTGTGACGACCGAACAGACGGAGCCGAGCGACGCCGCCATCCGGATAGATGTTGAGCCGCACGTGTGTCGCCGGCGCTGCGACGCCGGCGGCAAAGTGATGCCTGGCGTGCGGCTGCAACTTCGACGCGGGGACGATCTCGATCCACACCATTGCTGAATCGGTCAGCGCTTCGATCGAGGCATCCGGCGCGAAGCAGCATTCGAGCATGCACGCATCCGGCGCGTTGCCCTTGAAGTGATCGGTGTCCACCTCGACTGACTGCACGACGCCGGCCTGCGCGAGACGAATGATGGTCCAGTCATGGCCTGGTCCGCGGCGGCGCTTCGTCTCCCAGCCGTTGCCCATGTGCGTCGAGCGGCCGGGCATGAGGAGGTTCTGTCGATGACCGAAGAACATGTCGCTGCAGACGACGCTGTAGCCGCCGTTCTCGATGGCGGCGAGATCGACGATCGCGTCAACATCGCGGAGCGACGACGGCTTCACGTCGCCATGGACGCGAAGTCGCGCGACGCCGCCGTCGGGGAAGATGTTCAGGCGCAGATGCGTGACGCGCTCGCCGTCGGCGATGTCGAACTTGTTGTGCGTGTCGCCCAGCAGCGGCGACTCGGGCAGCAACGTGCGCCAGGTCGTTCCGTCGCTCGCCAACTCTTCCGGCGACGGCGTGCCTTCCACGGCACAGCCTTCGATGCTGGCGCGCTCGGGGTAGTTGCCACGAAAGAAGCTCGTGTCGATCACCACTCCGCGCACGATGCCCGGAGCGCCGAGGTGGATGATGGCCCAGTCGTAGCCCGGTGTGCGACGGCGGCGGGTTTCCCAACCATCCATCCACTTTCCGCGCTCGGTGTACGCGCCTTCGCGCCACTCGGCGGGAGCGGATTTGAGCAGCGCTTCCTTGGGCGCGAAGAACTCATCGTTCGCCGCAATGACAGTTCCACCCAGAGCCTCGGCGGCGAGGTCAACCAGTTCAGTGAAGTCAGTCATCGATGCGTGATTGGAACGGTGCTTCGTGTTGCGGTGTCGACGACATCAACCGTCGTCGCTCAAGAGACTACCCGGCGTCGTTGCGGCAACGCGCCCGTTCAGGCAGACCTGCACTCCGCCGACGTACGTCGCCCGAACGAGTCCGGTGAGCGTGCGCCCGCGGTACGGCGTAAGCGAGTGTCGATGATACAGCGTGAGGTCGTCCACCGCGACGGGGGTCTCGGGATTCCAGATGACGATGTCGGCATCGAATCCGGGGGCGAGACGCCCCTTAGAATGGCTTAAGCCCGCGAGCCTGGCGGGCGCGGCTGACATCCACTCGGCAACTTGCTCGATCGACGCACCGCGTGTCTGTGCCTCATGCCATACAGCGGGCAGGCCGAGCTGGAGGGACGCGATGCCGCCCCACGCCTGAAAGAAGTCGCCGAGCGTCTGGTCCTTCATCGACGGCGGACAGGGCGAATGATCGGACGCCACGAGCGAGATCTCGCCGTCGATCAGCGCATTCCAGAGTGCATCGCGCGTCGTTGCGGATCGAATCGGGGGGGCGCACTTGAGCTCGGTCGCGCCATCGGCGATCTCCTCGGCGCTGAAGACGAGGTAGTGTGGACAGGTCTCGCAGGTGATGCGCACGCCGCGGGCGCGGGCGGCGGCGATGAGCGGGAGCGAGCGCTCGGACGACAGGTGCACGATGTGCACGCGCGCCCCGAACTCCGCGGCGAGACGAATGACGAGGGCGACGGCTTCCGTCTCGGCCGAGTCGGGGCGCGAGGCGAGGTAGGTGGCGTAGTGACGCGGAGCGCCGCTCGGCATGGCGACGATGTGTTCGGGAAGCTCGGCGTGGACGAGGAGCGTTGCGTCGAGTGCAGCGAGGATCGGCAATGCGTCGCGGAGGTCGGACTCGCCGACGTTGGGAAATTCGTCGACACCCGATGGCACGAGGAAGCACTTGAAGAGCGTGACGCCGGCGGCGTGCAGTGCGGCGAGCTCGCCAGCATTGCCTGGCACGACGCCGCCGATGAATCCGACGTTCACGGCGATGCGTCCGCGCGCGGCGTCGCGCTTCGCGTGCAGCGCGGCAATGGTGGTCGTCGCCGGAATGCTGTTCAGTGGCATGTCGAACAGCGTCGTGACTCCGCCGGCGGCGGCGGCTCGCGTCGCACTGGTGAAGCCTTCCCACTCTGTGCGGCCTGGCTCGTTCACGTGGACATGCGTGTCGACGAGCCCGGGCATGACGACGTCGTCTCCTGCATCGAACAGCGCGTCGGTGCGTGTGGTGTCGTATGGTGTGATGTCGGCAATCAGACCGTCCTCGATTCGTACGCAGGCTGGCTCGAGTCCGTGTTCCGTGAGCACGCGCCGGCTACGTATCACGACGTCAGTCATGAAAGAGCAGGTCCTTCGGTCGCGCTGCGCGCTCCTGTCTGCCCTTGATCACTCACCCTGTGTCCGCCCAGAAGCGTCGCAGGAGGTTGCCGGCCACCTTCCGCCGATAGTCGCCACTCGAGCGCACGTCGTCGATCGGCGTGATCTCTGTCTCGAGCGTATTGACGGCTTCGTCGATGCTCGCACCGGCCGTCAGCGCCGCCTCCGTGCGAGGGAGTCGCACGGTGGTCGCCGCAACGCTGCCGATGGCGATGCGCGGGGCATCCGAACGCACGGCCGCGATGACCAGTTTCGAGATCGCCTGAGCGGCCCGCGTGCCCACCTTGCGAAACCACTGCTTTCCTTCAATCGCACGAATCTCGATCGAGACGATCAGCTCATCGGGTTGCAGCACCGATGTCCGATAGCCCGTGTAGAAACTCGTGAACGGAATGCGACGCTCGGTACCCATACTCCGCAGCACCAGCATCGCATCGGTGGCCGCGAGTACGGGGAGCGAATCGCCCGCCGGCGAGCCATTCGCGATGTTGCCGCCGAGTGTGCCGCGATTCTGGATCTGGACGCCGCCGACCTGGGAGGCGGCCTGCGCGAGCATCGGGAGTCGCGTCTGCACGGTGGCCGACTGCATCAGTGCAGTGAACGTCGTGCCGGCGCCGATCACCAGCGTTTCATCAGATACGTCGATACCACGGAGCTCTTCGATGTGCGTGAGGTCGATGAAGTGCTGCGACGTCAGCGTGCCGAAGTTGAGCCCGACGTAGAGATCGGTCGCGCCGGCGATGGGGACGAGAGGCGCATCACGGAGCATCGAGAGCGCGTCGCCAAGTGTGCGCGGCATGGCGATGGTGAGCGCCGATATCGCGGATCTCATTGAGGCTGCTGCGCCTTCTGGATCGCCCTGTAGATCGCCTCGTAGCCCGTGCAGCGGCAGAGATTACCCGCCAGCGCGACGCGGATCTCGTCGAGCGACGCATCTGGCGGGAGCGTCGACGCTACCATGATCATGCCTGGCGTGCAGATGCCGCACTGTGCGCCCGCTTCGTTCATGAAGTGATGCTGCAAGCCGTGGTCGTTGCCGAGCCCTTCGATCGTCTTCACGCTCGCGCCTTCGACCTGCGCGAATGGCACCAGGCACGAGACGACGAGCACGCCGTCGACGAGCACCGTGCACGCACCGCACTCACCTTCGCCGCATCCTTCCTTCGTGCCGGTGAGCTCGCACTCTTCGCGCAGGACGTCGAGCAACCGTTTCATCGGATGCGCGTCGACGTCGACGGCATTGTCGTTCAGCGTAAAGCGCATGCGCCCAGGATGATCTCGGGAGTGGCGGGGATCTCGCGGACGTCGATGGCGAGATGGCGGATGGCGTTGATCACAGCCGGCGCGGGTCCATCGATCGGCAGCTCGCCGAGTCCCTTCGCGCCGAACGGGCCGTCCTCGTATGGATTCTCGAGGATGGCGATGTCCATCTCCGGCGTGTCGAGCGTGGTGGGAATCGTGTAGTTGGTGAGCGTGGCGTTGCTCATGCCGCCGTTGCTCATCACGACCTTCTCCAACAGTGCGTAGCCCAGGCCCTGTGCGGTGCCGCCCTCGATCTGCCCGCGCGCCAGGCCAGGATGAATCGCCCTCCCGAATTCCTGCACCGCGGTGAGCTTGATCGGCCGCACCTCATATGTGTCGCGATCGATCTCCACCTCGGCGACATCGCATCCCCATGCGTACGTCGCGTAGGCATCGCCGCTGTACGTGTCCTCGTTCCACTGGATCCACGCTGGCGGCTCGTGCTCCTTGAGGATCTCGAGCGCGCCGTACTTCGCGTAGTATTCTGCCGGCGTCAGCACTCCGAGCTTCTCCTTCATCTCCTCGGCGCATCGCTGCAGGATCTTGCCGACGACCATGCAGGTGCGCGAGGCGACAGTCGGGCCGCTGTCGGGAACGCGCTGCGTGTCGGGCTGCGCGACTTCGACCAGCTCGTATGGCATGTCGAGCGCATCGGCGACGATCTGCGCATGCATCGTTCGCGTGCCCTGCCCGATCTCGGTGCTCGACACGAGAATGCGCACACCAGTCTTCGTCAGCTCCAGCTTGGCCTTCGACGCGAGACGCAGCTCGCCGCTGCCGGTAAAGCCCGAGCCGTGATAGAAGAGCGCCAACCCGATGCCCTTGTTCGTTCCCTTGTATTCGGCGCGCTTGCGGTGGAAGTCGGAGCGACGCACCGCCTCGCGCAGCACCTCGAGTGCGCTCGTGTCGCCGGTGAGCGTCTGTCCCGTGGCGGTGGTGTCGCCGGGCACGAGGGCATTGTGTTCGCGAAAGGCGACCGGATCCATGTCGATCGCTTCGGCGACGCGGTCCATGTGTGCTTCGACGGCGAACAGCGTCTGTGGCGCACCGAAGCCGCGGAAGGCGCCATTCGGTGGCGTGTTCGTGAACACCGCCTTGCCACGAATGCGTGTGTTCGCGCAGCGATACGGACCGGCGGCGTGAATCCCGCCGCGCGACATCACGACTGGGCTGAGCGTGATGTACGCACCGCCGTCGAGGATGATGTCGACGTCCATGGCGACGAGCGTTCCGTCGCGCTTCACGCCGGTGCGATGCCGCACGATGGACGGATGTCGCTTCGTGGTCGCGATCATGTCCTCGGTGCGATCGTAGATGATCTTCACCGCACAGCCGGACTTGAGCGCCAGCAGCGTCGCATGGCCGGCGATCATCGACGGATATTCTTCCTTTCCGCCGAACCCTCCGCCGGTTTCCGTCTGTACGACGCGAATGTAGGCGTCCTTGCCGAGGAGACTCTTGAGCGCCTTCTCGACGTAGAACGGGCACTGGATGGAACCGTGCACGGCGATGCCGCCGTTCTCCGGATCGGCGATGATGCCGTTCGTCTCGATGTAGACGTGCTCCTGGTGTCCCGTGCGGTACGTGCCTTCGACGATGATGTCGGCCGAGGCGAATCCGGCATCGACGTTGCCCTTGTCGATGGCGAGTGCCTTGAGGATGATCGTCGAGTGTTCTGGGTCGAGCTCTGGAGTGCGCTCCTCGTATTCGATGACGACGTTGGCACTCAGGAGCTTTTCACGATCCTCATGCGCCAGGAGGAGAATGGGCTCGGCGAGATGCCGAACTTCGGTCTCGACGAGGAAGGGTTGGTCCTCTTCGATGAGCGCGACGATGTTGTGGCCGGCCGCGGGAATGTCGCGGTGGTCGACGATCGTGAAGCCCGTCGTGTCGAAGTCGAGCCGGATGCTCTTGATGCGTCCGCACGGGATGGTGGACCGGATGGTTCGGCCGTGGAGCATGCCGGGGAACACGAGATCGTCGGCGTACCTGGCCGCGCCGGTCGCCTTGCCGATCCCATCCTTACGCGCAACGCTGGTGCCGACTGCGGGCATGTCTCACTCGGGATTGACAGGATGATCAGTATGGAGCGCGGATTGGCGGTCTCGCAAGCGCGAGCATCATCCCGCAGGAGCGAGCGGAACTACGAAACGCTGTGCGCGCTACGCGCGCGAACGCAGGCTTCGCTAACACTGAAAGACACTGTTACCCCGGTTGCTGCGTCTTTCTACGTGGCGCAGCCTGCGTCCTTGTCTGCGTTGCGTCGGTGGGCTTTTGTGAAGAAACCTGCACGCATAGCGGAATAGCATTCGCGCCACGACAGGTCCCGAACACTCGGTGTCGCTCGTGCGGGGCGACACATCGTCGTACCTTCCCCTCATGTCCCACATCGAAGTACACGTCGACTACCCAGCATGGGTGAACGAAGTCGTCGACTGGCAACGCCGTTACAGCACCGACGAGGAGAAGATGCGCCTCGCCATCGCCGTCTCGAGCGAAAACGTCGAGCGCGAGACCGGCGGACCATTTGGTGCGGCGGTGTTCGAAGCCGTGAGCGGACGACTCGTCTCCGTGGGGATGAACAGCGTGGTCCGACTCAACAACTGTACGCTCCACGGTGAGATGGTCGCGTTCATGATGGCGAACCAGCGGCTCGGTTCGTTTACGCTCGGCGCCGCCGGCATGCCGGAGCACGAGCTCTTCACCTCGTGCGAGCCATGCGCCATGTGCCTCGGCGCCACGCTCTGGAGCGGCGTGAAGCGCGTCGTGTATGGCGCCGGTCGCGAGGATGCATCGCGCCTGAACTTCGACGAGGGGCCTGTGTTCCCCGCATCATACAAGTATCTGGAAGACCGCGGCATCACCATCGTTCGCGACGTCCTGCGTGCCGAAGCGCGCGCGGTGCTCGAACGCTATCGGGGGAAGATCTACAACGGATGACGACGATGACTGCAGGCAGTATCGACGCATTGAAGGCGGCCAATCGTGCCTTTGCAGCGCGCTACCCCGGCGAAGCAGGCTCGCGACAGCCCGTGCACACGGTGTACGGCGGTGCACAGCTCTTCGGGCCCGATGCCGCGCGCAAGCTCGGCGACGTCGCCATGCGCGCCCTTCGCGAGTACGCGCCTGACGCGAGGTCACTCGGCCAGGCGGTCGGCATCGAGCATCATCCCGCGCTGGCGAAGATCCATGCGCGCGTCGTCGACAAGCTCATGCGAGAGCCGGTCGAGGATTTCCGCATCGACTTCGAGGACGGCTACGGCAATCGGCCCGACGCCGAGGAGGACGGGCATGCGGCGGCCGTGGCTGAAGCGCTGGCGCTTGGCATGAAGGAAGGATCGCTGCCGCCGTTCATCGGCATGCGCATCAAGCCGCTCAACGAAGAGTTGCGCGTGCGCTCCATGCGGACGCTCGAGATCGTCCTCACCGAGCTGGTGAAGCGCGCCGGTAGCTTGCCGGCGCATTTCGTCGTCACTGTGCCGAAGGTCGTGATCATCGAGCAGGTCGAGTTCATGGTGGCCGAGCTGGCCCGGCTCGAGCGTGCGTTGAGCCTGCCTGAGGGTACGCTCAAGTTCGAGGTCATGGTCGAGACGCCGCAGATCGTTCTCGACCATGAAGGACGTTCGCTGCTGCCGCGCATTCCCGCGGTATCGGGCGGCCGACTGACTGGCGCGCATTTCGGGACGTACGACTACACGGCGGGCGTGAACATCACGGCGGCGCACCAGCGCATGCGTCATCCGGCGTGTGACTTCGCCAAGGACGTGATGCAGGTGTCGCTGGCGGGAACGGGCGTCTGGTTGTCCGACGGCTCGACGACGGTGATGCCCGTGCCGATCCATCGTCCACGCGACGGTGCGGAGCTCAGCGCGCAACAGCACGAGGAGAATCGCGCGAGTGTGCACGCCGCGTGGAAGCTGCACTTCGACGACATCACGCATTCGCTCGTCGGCGGCTTCTACCAGGGATGGGACCTGCATCCTGCCCAGATCGTGACGCGGTACGCCGCGCTGTATGCCTTCTTCCTCGACGGCATCGATGCCGCGGCGGCTCGGCTGTCGAACTTCGTGAACAAGGCCGCGCAGGCGACGCTCGTCGGCGACGTGTTCGACGATGCGGCAACAGGCCAGGGTCTGTTGAACTTCTTTCTCCGCGGCGTGAACTCCGCTGCGATCACGGAGAAAGAGGCGCTGTCGATGACCGGACTTTCGCTCGACGAGCTGCGCGGGCGGTCGTTCGTCAAGATTCTGAAGAACCGCGCTCGGTAGACATCGGAGATTATTCCAACGCCCGATGTCATGGACGAACGTCGCCACGCCGGCGGCCGGCCGCGTCGAGCGAATCGTAGACCGCCGAGCGCAGCGCACTCTTCGCGATGACCTGCGGGCCCAGCTCCATGTACGCATCGGTGCTCGTGTCATACGCGGGCCACTTCGGACGACGCACGGTGTTCGGGTCGCCACTCCTGGCGAAGGCGACCCAGTAGTCGCTCATCGCATCGGCGAGCGCAGCGTCGTACGACGTGTGTCCGGCTGACGCGATGACCGGGCGTGGAAGCCCGAACGAGAACGTGATGTCCGCGCTGTGATATGCGCCGCGCTTCTGGTTTACACTGTCGTCGCCGACGCGCGTGAACAGGTACAGGTATGCGGGCGCCCGCTGCGCGGACACGAGCCGCGCGAATGCTCGTGCCGACGCATACGCCGCATCCCCTTCACCACCCGTCGCGCCGACGATGACCGGCACGACGTTCGCCGTGCCACGCGCCAGCGCCGAATCCACGCTCGATGGCAACACCCACCCGTCACGTACCAGCCGCGGATTGAAGACGAACGTGAATCCACCCTTGCCATCGGGAGGACGCGACGCGCGCATCAGCGAGTCTGTCGGTATCGCGCGGAGCCGGGCGAGCGTGCCGGCATCCACGTTCGGCGCGCCGATCCCCGTCGCGAAGCGAACGCCGTCGGCATAGACGGAGTCCTTCCGGCGCGCGCTGCCGATCGCGTTGCCACTCTGGAGGATGGCCCGATGAAAGAGTCCTGTCGCCAGCGGCGATGCGATGAGCGAACCAACACTGCTTCCGCCAGCCGACTCGCCGAAGATCGTGACGCGCGACGGATCGCCACCGAACTGCGCGATGTTCGCACGGACCCACTTCAACGCGGCGATCTGGTCGAGAATCGCGTAGTTGCCCGCAGAGGCATTCGGCGATTCGGCGGCGAGCGCCGGATGCGCGAAGAATCCGAATACACCGAGGCGATAGTTCAGCGTCACGACGACAGCGCTTTTCTGTGCGAGATGCGCGCCGTAATGTCGTGCTTCGTCGCCGAAGCCGGCGTTGTAGCCACCGCCGTAGATCCACACCATCACCGGCTTCCTGGCCGCTGCGTTCAGCTCCGTCGTCCACACGTTGAGGTAGAGACAGTCCTCCGAGATGCCGGCGGCGAAGGGATCGATGTCGCTGTAGATCTGGTCCTGCACGCAGTTCTTGCCGAGTCGATTGGCGGCACGCGTCCCTGACCAGTGCGCGACGGGCAGGGGTGGACGCCAGCGGAGATCGCCGACGGGCGGTGCCGCGTACGGAATGCCGCGGAACACGAGCACTCCACTCGCGTCGACCGCGCCAGAAAGCGCACCGCCGTCCACTGTGACAGTCGGCGCCCGTGGTGCGGTCCCACTGGCGACTGGGCGGGCCTGAGAGCACGCCGCGAGTGCGACGGTGAGAACGGCAATGCGGATCACGCGCATGGCATCACTTCCTGGTAGTTGGGACGACTCGATTTCGCGACGGCAAATCGTCACCAAGGACATTCGCTCCGCAAGTCGAAACGGGAAGACCGGCTGCGACCTACTCCCGCGCGCGCGTGCCCGAGTCACCGCGACGTCCGCTTGTGCGCCGTGCCGGCGAAGTAGTCCGGCTTGATCGGCGTTCCGCCGCTGAGATGCGTCGAGAGATTCGCGATGGCAAGTCGCCAGTGGTCGTCGATCAGTGCGCGCTGGCGCGGCACCCCGAGATCGCCGCTGACATCATGCGTGAGCGTGAGCGTCGTACCCGTCTCTACCGGCTCCAGTACAATCGTGACGTCGGTATCGACTTCGTTGATCGGCCAGCTGAACGCGAGCACGCGGTTCAGTTCGAAGCGCGTGATGGTCTGTCGCGCGGCGTCGTGTGCTGGTGTGCCGAGCGTGTGTCGTCCCCAGAAGCGATACACACCGTTGACCCTCGGCTCGATCTGCGCGTCTTCCGCGAACCACTGCGTGAGCTCACGGGGATCGGTCAGTGCACGAAAGACCGTGTCGGGCGAGGCCGGGAGCGTCCAGCTGTGCGTGTGCGTGAAGGACGTCATTTCTCGGCTCCCTGTGATTCGGCGTAGGTTCTGAGGTCAGGTCTGAACTACGGAACGCTGTGCACGCTTCGCGTGCGTCTTCTGCGTTCCGTAGTTGGGCTTTATCTAGTTGGGCTTTCTGTGGTTGAAGCTCCAGATGCATAGGCTCCGCCGTACACCTGCCGAAGATCCAGCTTCCGCACCTTCCCCGTCGCCGTCCGCGGCAACACATCGGTGAACACCACCGCATCCGGCACCCACCACTTCGCGAAGCTCTCCCCCAGAAACGAACGCAGTTCTTCCGCATTCGCACGACATCCTGCACGCGAGACCACCACAGCCAGCGGACGCTCCACCCACTGCGCATGCGGCACCGCTATGACCGCCGCCTCGGCCACGCTCGGATGACCCATCAGGCAGTTCTCCAGCAACACGGAGCTGATCCACTCGCCACCCGACTTCACGAGATCCTTGCAGCGGTCCTGAATGATCAACTCCGCATTCGGGCCGATCGTGACGATGTCACCCGTACGGAACCAACCGTCGGTCGTGAACGCCTCGTCCGCATCGCGACCGTGATAGGCGGCGGCGACCCACGGACCTCGCACTTCCAGTTCACCCATGGACACGCCGTCCCACGGTACAAGCCCATCGTCTCCTCGCGCGCGAATCTCCACCAACGGCAGTGGCTGACCCGCCGTCGCCCGGTAATGCTGACGCTCCTCCGGCGTCCACGACTCCGAACCCGGCCGGTCCGAGCTGATTGACGCCACCGGCGACGTCTCCGTCATGCCCCACCCCTGCAGGATCGTGATTCCATGCCGTTCGTCGAACGCGCGAATCATCGACTCCGGCGCCGCCGATCCGCCGACTGTCATGTGCCGCAGCGCCGACAAGTCGTGCTCGCCGGCATGCGCGTCCAGAAAATCGAGCACGCCGAGCCAGATCGTCGGCACGCCGCACGTCACCGTCACGCGCTCCGCAGCCAGCAGCTCGACGACACTCTGTGCGTCGAGAAAGCGGCCCGGCAACACCTGCTTCGCCCCGACGAGTGCCGCCGAGTAGGGAATGCCCCACGCGTTCGCGTGGAACATGGGGACGATCGGCAGCACGGCGTCCTTGCTCGACAGCCCGATCACATCGGGCATCACGGTCCCCATCGAGTGCAGCACGAGCGCGCGATGCGAATAGACCACGCCCTTCGGCTTGCCCGTCGTCCCCGACGTGTAGCACATCGCTGCCGCCTCGCGCTCGTCGTCCAGATCGGGAAACGGCTCCGCCTCGGCCGACGCCAGCAGCGTGTCGTAGTCCAGTGTGCCTTCAGGAGCGACGCCGTTCTCCGTCATCACGACGACGTGCTCGAACGGCACTCGGCCGGCAAACTTCTCGAATACCGGCCACAGCATCTCGTCGACGATCGCGGCACGGTCGCCGGCGTCGTTGGCGATGTAGGTCAGGTCGTCGGCATGCAGGCGCAGGTTGAGCGTGTGGAGGACGAACCCGGCCGCGGGGAGGCCGAAGTACGCTTCGAGGTGGCGTTGGTGGTTCCACGCGAAGGTCGCCACGCGATCCCCGCGCTGGAGGCCGAGTGCGCGGAGGGAAGCACCGAGGCGCCGGGCACGCTCGAGGCATTCGCGGTAGGTGTAGCGGTGCAGCGACCGGTCGGCCCGGCGGCTGACGATCTCGCGACCGCCATGCAGGCTCTCGGCGTGGCGCAGCAGTGCGGACAGCGTCAGCGGCGAGTCCATCATCAGACCACGCACGGCAGCCTCCTGGTGGGAGAGGCAAGTGTGCACCGAAGACGTGCAGGTGTAAATGGCGGCGACGCCCCTTGTGTCGGGCTGGCACCGAAAGCCTCTTTTGGTGCGTCCGAAAAGCGACGTCTCCCTGACCTCGATGCGAGGATCATGACCCACCTTACCCTGGTACTTCCATGACGGCGATTCGCACGCGTCTGTCGACGATGATGTTCCTGCAGTACTTCATCTGGGGCTCGTGGTTCGTCACCATGGGCACGTACCTCGGCCAGACGCTGCACTTCACCGACACGCAGATCGGCAGCGCGTACGGTGCGATGGCCATCGCGGCCATCATCTCGCCCTTCTTCATGGGTATCGTCGCCGATCGGTTCTTCTCGAGCGAGAAGTTGCTCGCGCTGCTGCACATCGTCGGCGGTGTGGTGATGTACTTCCTCTCGACGCAGACGACGTGGGGCGGCTTCTATCCACTCCTGCTGCTGTACGCGTTGTGCTTCATGCCGACGCTGTCGCTCACGAATTCGATCTCGTTTCACAACGTCGTCGACGCGACGCGCGACTTCCCGATCATCCGCGTGCTCGGCACCATCGGCTGGATCGTGGCGGGGATCATCGTCGGCAAGGTGCTGCACGCCGATGCCCTCGCGACACCGATGCGTCTTGCCGCTGGAGCGTCGATCGTGCTCGGTGTGTTCTCATTGATGCTGCCGCACACGCCGCCGAAGGCAGCGGGCGCGCCATTCAGTGTGCGTGACGCACTGGGCCTCGATGCGCTCGAGCTGCTCAAGAATCGATCGTTCTTCATCTTCGTGCTCGGCTCGTTCCTGCTCTGCATTCCGCTGCAGTTCTACTATGCGTTCACGAATCCCTTCCTGAACGAGATCAAGGCACCGGAGCCCGCGTTCATCCAGACGTTCGGGCAGATGTCGGAGATCGGCTTCATGCTCCTGCTGCCGTTCGCACTGCGCCGCTTCGGCATCAAGGGGATCATGCTCGTCGGCATGCTCGCGTGGTCACTGCGCTACTTCGCGTTCGGCGCTGGCAATTCCGGCTCGGGCATGTGGCTCATCTATGCGGGCATCCTGCTGCACGGCATCTGCTACGACTTCTTCTTCGTTGCGGGCCAGATCTATACGGACCAGCAGGCGGGCCCGAAGGTCCGCGCTGCGGCGCAGGGCTTCATCAACGTCGTCACCAATGGCGTTGGATATCTCATCGGCGCGTGGGTGTCGGGCGTGGTGGTGAACAAGTACGCGACGACAGGCGCCGATGGTGTGGTGTCGCACGACTGGACGAAGATCTGGCAGGTGCCGGCGATCGGCGCGGCGGTGATCTTCGTGATCTTTCTCTTCCTGTTCCGTCCGAAGATCGAGGTGAAGGCGGCGTAAGGTTTGTCGTCGTCGGTTCGTACGTTCAGCTGCGCCGGGCTCAACGTTGCAACGCTTCGAGTTCCCGGCGCAGGGGCGCCCAGTATTCGCGATCGGCAGCCATCGTCTGACCGTTCGCCCGCCAGTGCGCGAGGCCGCATGGAAGAGGTCGACTCCGTGCGGTAGCTTCCGGAATGATCCCGCATAAAGTTGCAGCCGCGTTCGCAGTACCCGTCCGGACCCGTGGCGACACGTACTTCCGTGAAGGCGCGGTGCGCATCGCGCGCGCGACCACCACTCGCATCACCGCGCTTGTCCGCGGCACCTCCGGCTACGTCGTCATCATCGACGCGACGTCAGGTGTGCTCGCGCTGGCATGCAGCTGTCCCTACGCGGCTGAGTATGGCCTCTGCAAGCACATCTGGGCGACCCTGCTCTACGCGAACGCTGAGCGACTGCTCGCGAGCGTGATCGCCACCGCGGGTCCGGAGGCACTGGTCGTCGCGACGAGCAACGATGCGCTGGGCGATGATGATGGTCCGCTGGAATACGACGACATCGATGACTTGATCGATGACATGTTTCCGGAGACGCACGTCCCTGTACAGCAGGACGCTCGGCCACCGGCGCGCCAACGTTACGCGCCACTCCACACCCCCAGTGCCCCGCCCCCGCTCTGGCGCTCCCTCCTCAATACGCTCGAGCGACAGATGTCCAACCCGGTCGAGCCCGCGTCCATGCGCTCGACGACCTGGCACGACGACCGCAGGCTCGTCTACGTCGTCGACCTCATCCTCTCGGCGCAAGCTGCCGGACTGGTGATGGAAGTCGCCTCGGAGCGAGAGGTGCGGCCGGGCGAATGGGATCCGCCCGTGCAGTTCAGGGGCGACCCCGATGCCTGGCAGCTCGCGCCCGATCCGGTCGACCAACAGATCGCACAGATGCTGCTCGGCGCGCAGACCGCGGACATGTACGGCCGCCAGCCGCGCGGCACGCGCTTCGTCCTGCGCGCTCCCGCGCTCGGTACCACGCTCCGCGTGATCTGCGATACCGGTCGGTGTCGCGTTCGGCTCGTCGCCGGCGAGCGCCCCGTGCAGCCAGTAGCGTGGGACGATGGTCCCGCCTGGCAGATCCGTCTCCGCATCTCGGCGACGACGCCGCCGGGCCACATGGCGACACTGGAGCTCTTTCGGCCCGACGACACAATGGCCATCACGGAGCCAGTGCAGTTGCATCGCGACGGATTTCTCTTCGCGCGAAACGCATTCTCGCGTGTCGATTACGGACGTGCGTGGCCGTTCGTAGTGCAGTTTCGCGAACGTCCGTCTGTCGCCATCGGACCGGACGAGCTTTCGCGCTTCCTGGAATCGTTGTATGCGATGCACCGCATACCTGCTGTCGAGTTGCCGCCCGAGGTTGGCATCGTCGAGTTGCACGATGCGCCGGTGCCGTGCGTAAGCATCCTTCCCGATCCGATCACGTGGCGCAGGACGCAAAACGAGCTGGCGCTCGCGTTTCGATACGGCATGCGGCGTCTCCCGTTTGGTGATACCGCCAAGCAGATCTTCGATGCATCGGTTCCCGCGATAAGGCGCCGCGACCTCGCCACGGAATCCGCAGCACGAAATACGCTCCTGTCGCTCGGCGCGAAGGAGGAGATGACTCGCGGCACCAACGAAACATTGCTCACCATTTCGGCCAAGAAGCTCGGCGCACTGATCGTCGCGCTGGTCGGCGAGGGATGGCTCGTTGACACTGCGGGCGTGCCGGTACGTGCTCCCGGCGTCACTCGTGCGTCCGTGCGATCGGGTATCGACTGGTTCGAGCTCGATGCCGGCGTCCGCTATGGTGAACTCGAAGTCTCGCTGCACGACCTGCTTGTCGCGCGGCGAGCCGGAGGCACCACCATCGCGCTCGCCGATGGCAGCCATGGCTTGCTTCCGCTCGATTGGCTCGCGAAACTCGGTCCGATCGTCGCAGGGAGCACAGTGGTGAATGGGTCGATGCGCTACGGACGTTCGCAGTTGGCGCTTCTCGACGCATTGCTCGCCACCGTGCCCGAACCCGATGTCGACGCCATCTTCAACAAGGCGCGCACAGAGTTGCGTCGCTTCGAGCGCATTGAACCCGCCGATCCGACGGGATCGTTCACCGGTACGCTGCGCGCGTATCAGCGCGAGGGACTCGGCTGGCTTCACTTCCTCCGCACCTTCGGGCTCGGTGGTTGCCTCGCCGACGACATGGGACTCGGCAAGACGGTGCAGGTCCTGGCGCTCCTCGAGTCGCGTCGAGTACGGCGCACGAAGCCACGGAAACCCTCCATCGTGGTCGTACCGCGCTCACTGGTGTTCAACTGGATCCGCGAAGCGGAACGGTTCACGCCGCGGATGCGCGTTCTGGACCACAGTGGCGTGAGCCGGAGCGTAGAGGCTATCGACGGCTCGGCGATCGATCTCGTGATAACGACCTACGGCACATTGCGTCGTGACGCGGCGCTGCTGACCGGCGTGGAGTTTGATTACGCCATCCTCGACGAAGCACAGGCGATCAAGAACGCGTCGTCGGTGTCGGCCAAGGCGGTGCGACTGCTGAAGGCCGATCATCGGTTGGCCATGACTGGCACGCCCATCGAGAACAGGCTGGAGGAGCTCTGGAGCCTGTTCGAGTTTCTCAATCCGGGCATGCTCGGTAGTGCGTCCGCGTTTGCGGGACTCGTTCGGCTCGCCGGCGCGGATGAGAGCACCGGAGGGCGCGATGTTCTCGCGTCCGCGCTGCGCCCGGTGATCCTGCGTCGCACCAAGGAGCAGGTGGCTTCCGATCTACCGACGCGCGTGGAACAGACGCTGACCGTGACGCTCGAAGGACCACAGCGAAAGTTCTACGACGGCCTGCTCGAATCGTATCGACGCAGCGTGTTGGAGCGCGTGGAGCGTGACGGTGTGCAGAAGGCGCGCATGCACATCCTCGAGGCATTGTTGCGTCTAAGACAAGCCGCGTGCCACCCCGGACTGGCCGACCCGCGCAGGGCGGATGCGCCGAGCGCGAAGCTCGATGCGCTGATGCCAGCGATCGCGGAGGTGATTGCGCAGGGGCACAAAGTGTTGGTGTTCTCGCAGTTCACGACGTTCCTCGCCCTTGTCCGCAGCCGACTCGACGAGGCGGGCACGACCTACGAATACCTGGATGGCAAAGTCCGCAACCGGCAGGCATGCGTCGACCGGTTCCAGAGTGACGCCGCGTGTCCCGTGTTTCTCATCAGCCTCAAGGCGGGCGGACACGGCCTCAATCTTACCGCTGCGGACTACGTCTACCTGCTCGACCCGTGGTGGAACCCCGCGGTGGAGGCGCAGGCGATCGATCGCGCACATCGCATCGGACAGACTCGGCATGTGATGGCGACGCGCATCGTCGCACGCGATACGATCGAGGAGAAGATTCTCGAGCTGCAGGCATCGAAGCGCGCACTGGCGGATGCGATTCTCGGACAGGATCAGGGTGTGTTGGCACAGATCGGGCGTGCGGAGCTGGAAATGCTGTTAGGCTAACCAGGATGTCGTCCCGAACGGACGACACGTTACGGTGTGCGA
The DNA here is from genome assembly GCA_039915865.1 of Gemmatimonadaceae bacterium. Lineage (GTDB taxonomy): Bacteria > Gemmatimonadota > Gemmatimonadetes > Gemmatimonadales > Gemmatimonadaceae > AG11. Next base: position 21,183 of record JBDSML010000069.1, read on the forward strand.
CGCAGTACGATGCGCATCCTGACGTCCGAGGTCGTCGGCGCTCCGATACCGAAGGTGCTCACCACGTACGGCGAACCCGCCCCCGGAGTGGCGACGAACCGGTAGCTGCCCCCAGGCAAGTTCTGGAGCGACGCAACGCCATTGGCGTCGGTGGTGACGGTACCAGCAAGCACGGCTGGATTGAGCGTGTCACCACGCACGCCCAGCACTCGCGTCACGGTAATCGTCACGCCACCCACGGACTGGGTCTTCGACGTGTCCGCGGCAACAGCGCCGTCGGTCGTGAGCACGAGATTGAATGCACTCACGGGTGGCGGCGGCGGTGGTGTCGTGATCGATGTGTCAGGCGGTGCAACGGTGACGACGACACTCGCCGAATCGGTGTGTCCGTCGATGACCCCGTATACCTTCGCCGAGCCGATCGCCTTCGCGTAGAACACGCCCGTGTCGCTCGCCACGAGCACGGCGGAATTCGACGAGCTCCACGACGCACGCTTGCCGGTGACGAGCACGCCCTTGTCGTCGCGTGGCGATGCCGCAAACAGCGTGTAGTACCCGACGCGCAACGTGAGAGTCTTCGGCGTGATGGTGACACTCGCCACAGGCCCCGGGGTCGGTGCCGGTGTGCCGGTCGTATCTGTGCCGCCGCCGGTCGACGTCCACACGCTGAGGTTGAGGCAATCTTCGGAAATACCGGCCGCGTATGGGTCGATGTCTCCGTAGGGCTGCCCTTGCATGCAGTTCTTGCCGAGTCTTTCGGCGTCACGCACACCCTTCCAGGGCGGTCGGCTTCGGCGCGCGCCAGCGGAGATCACCGGTCGGTGGAGCGCTATAGGGAATGCCGCGAAACACGGCGACGCCCGACGATGCGTCGACGATCCCTTCGACGATGCCCGCTTGGGTGGTGACGCGCGGACGTTGCGCAGTGGCCATTCCGGCGATGGGAAGCGCGCAGCACAACATCACTGTCCGCAGGTTGAACGCCCGTAGTCGTGGAATCATCTGCATCTCACCGTTGAGGTAAGGCTGCCATCACTCGCCTGATTTCGTCCGCGCTCGCGACGACGCGCTCGTAGTCACTCGGTGCCTGGGGTCGTGCGAGCGTGACGCTCCCGCGCCGATGCATCATCGCGCTCTCGACGCGCGCCGCCGCGCGCAGGTGCACCTCGCGCACGCCGCTCAGCCGCACGACGTCGGCGACGTTCGACGCAGTGATGGATCCACCGGCGAGGATCGTCATGGCGTCGCCCGCACATTCCATCAAACGCTTCAGTGCGCCGGCACCTTCGAGGGCAGTTGGTGCGCCGCCGGACGTCAGCACACGATCGACGCCGAGGTCGAGCAAAGCCCGCAGGGCTGCATCCTGGTCGCGCGTGAAGTCGAATGCACGATGGAAGGTCACCCGCATTGGTCGCGCGGCGTCGATCAATGCGCGCGTCGTCTCCACATCGACGTCACCGTCGGCGTTGAGCGCACCAATCACGACGCCATCGGCGCCGAGTGCGTGTGCGAGTGCGATGTCACGAAGCATGACGTCGCGCTCGTCGCCAGAGTACAGAAAATCGCCGGTGCGCGGCCTGATGAGCACGAACAGTGGAATCTTCACGCGCTCACGCACTGCGCCGATGAGACCAGCGCTTGGCGTCACACCACCTTGCAGTAGTTCACCGCACAGCTCCAAGCGTCCCGCTCCACCACGTTCGGCCTCGAGTGCGGCGTCGATCGCGTCGACACATGCTTCGATGAGAATCTTTCCTAGATGGAGCATGAGCTTGAAGCTTCCAGCATTGAGCACATAGAGCTCGAGCGAGAGCTCGGGCTCCGGCGCGGGCTCCGGCGCGGGCTCCGATTGCTCATTGCTGAGAGCTCACGCTCCAGCTGAAAGCTCATCACCTGCTGTGGCGTGGGATGACCACCTGTCACGTCCCCTGCTTCGGCGGTCGCCACTCTCCACGCGCCACCGCCGGCTTGAACTTGTCGAGCCCGCGCGGCGGAAAGTCGAGCGTCTTCCCTTCCTCGGCGGCCTTGTACGCCGTCATCAACATCTGCACTACCTCGACGCCGTCGTCGAGCGTGAGCTGCGGCGTCTCCTTGCCGAGAAAGCAGCGGACGAAATGGCGATCCTCCGCCTCGTAGCCGTAGGCCATCGGTTCATTCGCGACGACCGGCATCAGGCCCATCTCCGCATTCTGCTTCTCGACGAGATCCTCACCCGCCTTTCCCTTCACGGCACGAGAGAAGAACAGTTTCAGTCCCGTATCGAGAGTGTTCCACGACATCGAGTACTCGGGCCCGAGCAATTCTGCAGAGAGTCGCAGCCCCGCGCCGACGAAGCTCCACGACGTCGATGCTTCGCCGAGCACCGTGTAGCCGTCGCTCGTCTCGAACTCGACTGTCATGCTCGCAAAATCCTCGCTCGGCGTCTTCGCGTAGTTCACGCCCATCGTCTTCGACAACTGCTTCGCGTATTCGGGACGCGACCACTTGAGTGACGCGATGTGTGCCGAGATGCGCTTCGGCTTCACGGTGGCGAGCGGCTCACCGGGCTTGGTGAGCAGGTGTCGAACGACGAGCACCGAGTGACACATCATGTCGTTGAGAACGCCGCCGCCTTGCAGTTCCCCCTTCCAGAACCATGGCGTGTGTGGGCCGCTGTGCTCTTCAGACGAGCGCGCCAGGAAAGGACGACCGGTCGTTGCCGCGCCACGCGCCCAGATGAGCGAGCGTCCGGCCGCGACCTGCGGCGCGAAGATCTGATCCTCGAGGTAGCCGTGCATCAGCCCCACTCGATTCACCAGCCGCAGCACTTCCTTCGCCTCGGCGACATTCCGCGCGAGCGGCTTTTCGCAGGCGATGCCCTTCAGTGTTCCGCGTCCGCGGTCGAGCGCATCGACGATCTCCTCGACGTTCTCGACGCGCGACTGATTCGGCCCGGTGATCCAGATGGCGTCGATAGCCGGGTCTGCAACCATGTCGCCAATGGTCTTGTAGGCCTTCGCGGCGCCGATGTCGAGCTCGTTGGCGTAGCGGGCGGCGCTCGCGGCGTTCTTCGCGTTGGGGCTCCAGACGCCGAGGACGTCTGCGTCGCGCACGCCCCGCCAGCCGAGCATGTGGAACCGGGCGTTGAAGCCGCTGCCGATGAAACCTACGCCGAGGCGCGAGTCAGTCATGTCGATGGGCGGGCGGAAGATTCGGAGATTTTTGTGTTCGGTCGCACGGAATGGACGGATTGAACGGAGAGACCAGACTACAATCCTTGCGCGCGACGCGATTTTGCCAGGCTCGCATCGAACTCCTCGTACGATACGCCGAGCTTGTCCGTCGCCGGCTTCGGACACCCGTTCCAATTCGGATTGAACACATTCCCCATGTACTGCAGATCCTTCCACCCCATCTGACTCGAGAAGAACGCCGAGCCCACGTTGTTCCGGAACCGGTCGAACCACTGCGACCCCCGACGCATCTCCGGAATCACCTTCTTCGGATACGCGATCGCGTCGAGCACCGTGCGACGATTTGCATCCGTGCTATCGATGAAGTTCGTCCCGAACCGCGTCCGCATCTCGGCGTCGAGCCACGCGAGTCCACCGCGCATCGAGACGCGCGACCCCTCGCTCGTCTCCTTGTCCATCAGCATGAAGTCGATGAACTCCGGCGCCTTCGCGTCCGTCGCGCTACCGGAGCGCTCGTCCTTCGGAATGATGATGTCCGACAGCACGCGCACCGTCTTCCACTCGTGCGCATTGAAGAACTTCGGCGCATAGGGTGCGGCGTCGACCACCGGCTCCCCGGCATGCAGCGCGGCGACGAATTTCGTCGCGCGCTCGACGCTCGGGCCCGACCACTCGATCGCACCCGCGACCGGTGCGACGGCGAAGACCTTCAGCACGTCGCGGCGATTCATGTCGCTCACAGGGCACCTGCCTTGCGCTGCTGCGCGATGTAGTCGGAGGTCTTCCACGACAGGGCGAGAATCGTCCACGTCGGATTCTTGTCGGCCTGTGTGACGAACGGTCCGCCGTCGGCGACGAAGAGATTCTTGCAGTCGTGCGCTTGGCAGTTCGCGTTCAGCACGGACTTCGACTGATCGTTGCCCATCTGCACGCAGCCCAGCTCGTGAATGATCGAGCCGCCGGTCGCGAGGCCATAGCCCTGCTCCTTCGTCGGCATGTTGGAGAACACCTTGCCGCCCATCTCGGCGATGAGCGAACGGAAGGTCTCCTGCATGTGCTTCGACTGGTTGTATTCGTTGTCCGTCCACTTCCAGTGAAAGCGCAGCACCGGAATGCCCCACTGATCCACGACCGTTGGATCGATCTCGCAATAGCAGTCGGCATTCGGAATCTGCTCGCCGCGACCGGAGAAGCCGATCGTCGCACCGTAGTATTTGCGATAGTCGTCCTTCAGCGATTTACCGTAGCCCCCACCGCCCGGGTAGTTCGCGATACCGCCCATGAAGCCGTTACCCGGCGCACCGAGTCCGCCCCCCACTTCGATGTGGTAGCCGCGAGGGAAGTCGAGCTTCTTGTTGTCGAGCCACCAGGGCATGTAGACGTGCATGCCGCCGACGCCGTCCTCGTTGTGCGGCACATGATCGACCATCGACGGGATGTATCCGGAGACGTCCGTCCCCGTGGTGTCGGTGAGTCCCTTGCCCACCCAGCCGTTCGAGTTGCCGAGCCCCTGTGGGAACTTCGACGACACGGAGTTGAGCAGCAGTCGCGCCGACTCGCACGCACTCGCGGCGAGCACGACGATCTTCGCCTTCACGTGCTTGTCGGTGCCGGACTTCTTGTCGACGTACGTCACACCGGTTGCGAGACCATCGTTGCCGACGGTGACCTCACGCGCCATGGCGTTCGTGAGCAACGTGAGCTTGCCGGTCTTGAGGGCGGGACCGATGAGCACGTCGGGGCTGGAGAAGTTCGCCTTCACCGAGCAGCCGCGGTTGCACTGACCGCAGTAGTGACAGGCCTGTCGCCCGTTGATCGCCTTCGTCGTGATCGACAGCCGCGACGGGATGCAGGTGATGCCCAGCCTGTCACTCGCCTTCTTGACCAGGAGTTCGTAGCAGCGCGGTCGCGGAGCGGGCTGGAAGTTTCCGTCTGGATGATTGCGCAGGCCTTCATTGCTGCCGAACACGCCGATCAGGTCATCGACCTTGTCGTAGTACGGCTTGATGTCGTCATAGGAGATCGGCCAGTCCTCGCCGAGTCCGTCCTTGCTCTTGCCCTTGAAGTCGTCCGGTCCAAAGCGCAGGGAAATTCGACCCCAATGGTTCGTGCGGCCCCCGAGCATGCGGCCTCTCCACCAGGCGAAGTTGGTGCCCGGCGCGCGCGTGAACGGCTCGCCCTCGATGTCCCAGCCGCCGTCGCAGGCGTCGAACTCGCCGAATGGGCGCGTGCGCTTGGACGCACCGCGACGCGGCGAGGCCCACGCGGGGGTAAGCATCTGGGAGTCCTTCGAGGCATACCATTCGCCACCCGCTTCGAGCATCACGACCTTCGCGCCGGCCTGCGTGAGCGCATAGGCGGCCATGCCGCCACCGGCGCCAGAGCCAACGATGCAGACGTCGTATGGCGCCGCCTGAGTGTCCTTCATGTAGTGCCCTCTCGGTGAGACCTGATCGGGCGAATCTGGGGGCTGCTGCGGGGACTCGCAACGTCCTCTGGACTCGGAGAACAGGACGGCCCGTCATCCGTCCTTCGTTGTCCGTCGCGCGTTTGCCTGCAGGTCTGCCGTAACTTTGTGATTCGTTCGCGATTCTCCGCCACGGACAGCGAATCACGCTGAACGGGCGGGAAGGCGCGCGGCGAAGAACCAAGGTCGGGCGGGTCTGGGGCTGCTGCGGGACTCGCAACGTCCTCTGGACCAAGAGTATATGAACTGGGCGACGGCCCGTCATCGGTCCTCTGTTGTCCGTCGCGTGCGCTCCTACCCGTGTTGGTGAATTCGTGAACGCGGTTTCTTGTTATTCGTTGTACAGCGGACAACGAATATCGGATATCGGCTGCGGACCACAGGCTACGGAGAACGGGTAGGAACACTCGCGACGGACAACGGAGGACGGATGGAGGGTCACTTGATCCAGAGACTCGGCATCGCCTTCTCGAGCGCCGCAACCTTCGGCGCGTCGTTGATCACGATGTACGGCGTGTACCGATTCTTCGTGAAGTAGTCCTGATGGTACTCCTCCGCGCGGTAGAACCCCGGCAGCGGAGCGACCTCAGTCACGATCGGTTCCTTGAACGCATGCGCAGCCGTCAGCTGCGCCACGTACGACTCCGCCACCTTCTGCTGATCAGGACTGCGGAAGAAGATCGCCGATCGATACTGCGTGCCGCGGTCAGGCCCTTGGCGGTTGAGCGTCGTGGGGTCGTGCGCGATCTCGAAGAACACGCGCAACAGCGTGCCGTACGACACCTTCGACGGATCGTACGCAATCTGCACCGACTCGGCGTGACCAGTCATGCCGCTGCTGACGACACCATACGTCGGCGCGTTGATGGTGCCACCGGCATAGCCGGAGACGACCGCGCGCACGCCCTTCACGTGCTTGAACACCTCGGATACACCCCAGAAGCAGCCGCCAGCGAGCACCGCTGTGTCGCTGGTGACGGTGGGCGTCGCGTCGACCGTGGGGGCGGGGAGCACAGGCGTCTCGCCGCGACGCACGGCGACCGCCCGTGTGAAGTACACGGCTCCGACGGCGATGACCGTGAGCCCGAGCGCTGCCTTGAAGGTGTTCATACCTCACCATTGTCATCCCGCACGAGCGACAGCGAGTGTCGGATGACGACTAATACTTCAGATGCGACAGGTACTGAAAGCTCGTCGTCGCCGACTGAATGGCGTCGACGGGGTTGTCATTCTCTACGTACACGTGCTGCATCCCCGAGGTCCGTTCCTGCTGGAAGATCCTTGCGAAGTTGATCGTCCCCTTGCCGACGTCGACGATCGCGCGCGCGCCGGCGGATGCGTCCTTCGCATGCATCAACGGGAATCGATGCGGATAGCGCTTGATGAGGTCGAGCGGATCCGCACCGGCCTTCGTCACCCAATAGATGTCCATCTCGAAGTCGACGAGCGCGGGATCCGTGTTCTTGAGCAGCAGGTCCATCACCGTACCACTGCCCTCCTTCGCGAACTCGAAGTCGTGGTTGTGGTAGGCGAAGCGCATCCCGGCCGCACGCGCCATCGTGGCGAGATGGTTGAGCCGGTCCGCAAACGGCCCCCAGTCCTTCCGCTGTGACGGATCGAGCCACGGAATCACCGCCCATTCGTGGCCGATCGTTCGCGCATCGGCCAGCGCACGCGACCACGCGTCGTCATTGGCCGGCAGCGGAATGTGTGACGACGGTGACGACAGCCGGTTCGCGATCAGCATCGCGCGAATCTGCTCTGGTGTCTTTCCGAAGTAGCCCGCGAACTCGACCTCGGAGTAGCCGATGCCGGCGAGCCTGGCCAGCGTGCCCTCGAGATCCTTCTCCGTGAGGGAGCGCACGGTGTAGAGCTGGATGCCGATGCGCGGAAGGTGCATCGGGGCGGAGGTCATCGCGGCAAGTGCGCGGGGGCGGCCAAGGGTGGTCGCGCCGAGTGCCAGGCCGAGCGTGCTGAGGAAGTCGCGGCGATTGGGCATGGGCCGGAATCTGTACGGGTGGGGGAAGGGCCGGAAGGGTGCGGCTCGCCCGGCGCGTTTGTATGTTGAGACATGGCCACGACGACGCATGATGCCTCGAGCGACGTGAGCGCGAGCGGAGGAAGGGTGTCCGCAATCGCCGGCGCGCTCGTCGGCTCCGAAATTCTCAAGATTGCCGCCGACGTCCGCGCGCTCGTCGCCAGCGGCCGCGACATCTGCAACCTCACCGTGGGCGACTTCAGCCCCGGCGAGTTCCGCATTCCGGAAATGCTCGAGCGCGGTATCATCGACGCGCTCCGCCGCGGCGAGACGAACTATCCGCCATCCGACGGGATCCTCGCGCTCCGCGAGGCGATCTGCTCACTCTATCGCCGCGAGCTCGGCTTCACCCCCGATCTCGCGTCGGTGATCGTCACCGCCGGCTCTCGACCCGGCATCTATGCGACGTACACAGCGCTGATCGATCCGGGCGATCGCGTCGTCTATCCCACGCCGTCGTGGAACAACAACCATTACGTGCACCTGTCCGCGGCGGAGGGGATCAGCGTGCCGTGCGATGCGTCGTCCAAGTTCCTGCCGACGCGTGCGTCGCTCGAGACGGCGGTGCGTGGTGCGCGACTGCTCGCGCTGTGTTCGCCGCTCAATCCGTCGGGCACGACGTTCACCGCCGACGCGCTGCGTGAGATCTGCGAGCTGGTGGTCGAGGAGAATGCGCGCCGTGGCGCTGGCGAGCGGCCGCTGTATCTCATGTACGATCAGGTGTATTGGACGCTCACCTTCGGCGACACGAAGCACGTCCATCCGATCGGCGTGTGTCCCGACGTCGCGCCGTATACCGTGTACGTCGACGGCATCTCGAAGGCGTTCGCGGCGACGGGTGTGCGCGTGGGCTGGATCGTCGCGCCGCCGGATGTCGCCGGTCCGATGAGCGGATTGCTCGGCCACATCGGTGCGTGGGCGCCCAAGGCGGAGCAGAGCGCGGTGGCATCGCTCCTCGCCGATGCGCAGGGCATGCACGAGTATCAGGCGAAGATGATCGCCGGGCTGCGCGAGCGGCTCGACCTGCTGCACGATGGTCTCGCCGCGATGCAGGACGCAGGCCTGCCGATTGAGGTGCTGGCACCGGAAGGAGCGATCTATCTCAGCGCGCGCTTTTCACTGAAGGGCCGTCATGCGCCGGACGGAGCGCGCTTGGCCTCGGACGAAGATGTGCGCCAGTATCTGTTGAAGGCTGCCGGTGTGGCGATCGTCCCGTTCCAGGCGTTCGGCGTGACCGAGGACTCGGGGTGGTTCCGTCTGTCGGTGGGCGCGGTGTCTCCTGAGTTGATCATGCGGATGCTGCCTCGGTTGCAGCATGCGATCGAGGCCTGCTGAGTCGAACGTTGTTCGACGCGAACACTGTACTATGTTCGCGTCGTGACGACCGAGCTGCTCTCCTCCTCCGCTCCAGGTAGTTCGCGCCGCATCTTGCCTGGCGGCGCGCGCGGTGCCGCGCTGCTGCTCGCGCTGTGGAGCATTCCCGGCGTCCTCGCTACCGTCGAGACGGCCCTCTTCCAGATGATGGAAGGACGACACCCACCGCTCGGGCGTGTGTTCCTTCAGCAGTGCGCAGCCTGGTGGGCGTGGGCCGCGATGACACCCGTCGTGTTCATGCTGGCGGAGCGATGGCCGTTACAGCGACCGCTCCGTACTGGCACGCTCGCGGTGCACATCGTCGGCAGTCTCGTCGCGACGCTCGTACATGGCACGGTCTACAGCCTCGCCAGCCTCGCACTCGCGACGACACCGCCGCCAAACGTATCGGTGATCGTCGTCCGCAGCATCATTGGATGGCTGCCCATCGCCGTACCGATCTACTTTGGGCTCGTGGCCGTCGCACACTGGCTCACCCTCGCGCGCCGCGAGCGCGAGCGCGAGCAGCGCACGCTCGCGCTCGAGGCGCAGCTGGCCGGTGCGGAGTTGCAGGCGCTCCGCATGCAGTTGCATCCGCACTTTCTCTTCAACACGCTGAACACCATCGCGATGCTCGTGCGCGAGCAGGACGTCACCGCGTCGGTGAAGCTCATCACGCAACTCGGCGACGTCCTCCGCCAGGTGCTGCGCTCGGTGAATACGCAGGAGG
>JBDSML010000152.1:0-125176 GCA_039915865.1 Gemmatimonadaceae bacterium
GCTTGGTGAGCATTGCGGACAGACGGCGTCCGCTGTCGAGGTTGAGCTCGAGCAATTGTCGCTGCTTTGCCGAGAGCGGGCCGGCGAGTCCGTCGAGCAGCACGCCGATCGTCTCCTGCATGCTCGACAGCGGCGTCTTGAGATCGTGCGAGACCTTCGCGACGAAATCCTGCTTCATGCGATCGAGCTCGTGCAGTCGCTCGGTCATCGAATTGAAGTCGCGCGAGACCTGCGTGAACTCGTCGCTGCCAGTGGACTCCAACCGATAGTCGAACCTGCCCGCCGACACTTCTCGCGTTCCGTCGGCAAGCCGGCGCAGCGGCTCGACGATGGAGCGCACGAGGAGCGCGGAGAGCAACAGGCTGAGCACGAGCGCGCCCACACCTGTCAACCACGAGAGCCGCTCAGCCTTGCGCGCGGCCTGCTCGGATGCGCCCACCTCTTCGCTCATGGCGTCTTGCGACGCCATCGCCAGTCGGCGCGTGCCGTCGCGAACATCGTCGAGCGTCGTCTGCAAGCGCGCCACCGTCGCGCGACCCGTCGCCGGCGGTTGGTTCGAGACCTCCGCCAATGGCCGCACCTGCGTGTCGACGTCCGCCCAATCGACGACGAGAGCATCAAAAGCCGTGCGTTCGCCGGCGCTCAACGACTGGCTATCGAGACTTCGCAGTCCGTGACCGAACGCCTGGTGGGACTCGAGGAACTTGTCGAAGTACCCCTTGTCGTGCGTGACGAAATATTTCTCCGCGTCGCTGCTCATCTGCACGAGCCGCGTGATCTGCGCCGTCGAGCTCACGCGAAGGCGCGTCGAGATGTCCGTGAGCGCACGCCCGCTGTCCACTGCGTGTTGCGTCGTGCGCACGTGATACACGAGCACGGCCGCGAGCAGCGCGATGTAGAAGGCGAACGCACTGCGAAGCCGCGTGCCGACCGTCATTCGTCGCGGCCGTAGGTCTTCAGCTTGTTGCGGATCGTCTTCACATCGAGCCCCAGCTGCCGCGCGGCCTCCGCCTTGTTGTTCCCCACTCGTTCCAGCGTCTGGAGGATGAGCAGACGCTCCGCCTCGGCGAGTGTCGTGCCAGCCGGCACCGTGAGCGTCGGCTCGCTACCCTGCTTGAGCATCTGGAGATACGGCGGCAGATGCCGGGGCTCGATCCATCCGCTACGCGCCACGATGGTCGCCCGCTCGATGACGTTGCGCAGCTCGCGGACGTTGCCTGGCCACGAATGGCGCTCGAGTTGCTCGCGTGCGGCATCGCCCACGCCGTCCACGTCGAGCTTGTGCTTGCGGGAGAACTCGCGCACGAAGTGCTGGACCAGCACGGCGATATCCTCGATCCGTTCGCGAAGTGGAGGAAGCAGCACTTCGAACACGTTGAGACGATAGTACAGATCTTCACGCAATCGTCCGTCGCGAATGGCTTGCGCCGGCGCGCGATTCGTCGCGGCGAGGACCCTGACGTCGAACTTGATGTCCTTGGTGCCGCCGAGTCGGCGCGCCTGACCTTCCTCGAGCACGCGGAGGAGCTTGGGCTGAAGCGCGATGGGCATCTCGGCGATTTCGTCGAGAAACAGCGTGCCTCCGCTGGCCATCTCGAACACTCCTGGCCGCGACCGCGTCGCTCCGGTGAACGCGCCCTGTTCGTGACCGAACACTTCGCTCTCGATCAGTCCTTCGGGAATCGCCGCGGTGTTGATGGCGATGAACGGCTTGTCGCGTCGGTTGCTGGCAGCGTGAATCGCACGCGCCGCCACTTCCTTTCCTGTGCCGCTCTCGCCGGTGAGAATGGCGGATGCGTCGCTCGACGCGAGCGACTCGATCGTCCGATGGACCTGGCGCATGGCTCGGCTCTGCCCGACGAGGCCGTTGGTCGCTGCCTCGCCCGTGGCCAGTTCGTCCACCGAGGGGCCGGGTCGACGTTTGCGCACGTCGCTCGCCGTGGCCTCGAGCAGGGCAAACAGCGCCATGGTGTCGAGCGGCTTCGTGAGAAAGTCCGTCGCACCCAGCTTCATCGCTTCTACCGCGCCGTCGACATTGCCGTGCGCGGTGATCATGACGACAGGAAGCTGCGCGTCGCGCCGCTTGACGCGCCTCAGCAACTCCATTCCCGAGCTGCCGGGCAGGACCAGATCGCACAGCACGAGATCAGGCCGCTTGCTCTCGATCTCGCGCTCACCCTGAGCCGCGTCTTCGACGGCGCGAACGTCATAGCCCCAGTCCGCGAGGCGCAGCGACAGCACCTCGCGCAATGCGGGCTCGTCGTCGATCACCAGAACTGAGAGGCGTGGCTCATTCATCTCTACAAATCTGTCAGGCCGGACACCGTGCAAGAAGCCTCGAACCCCGGACCGCCGCGTTCAGCGTCCCGGGGCCGAGTTGTCTCTCCGCCGTGTGTCAGGAGCGTACGATGATCAGGAAGCGCGAGTTCTCCCAGAACTGCTCGGGCTGGTTGATCGTCAGTGCGCCGAAGATCTTGCCGTCCTTCTCCGCTGCTGGCGCCGCGAAGGCGACGTTCTGGCGAGAGAGAATCTCGTACTCGCCACCGTCCGGCAGCACGATCGTGCGGTTGGCGAGGCGATCGATCTTCGTGAACTTGCTTGGATCGAGCTCGCGCGCAGGGGCGATGGTGCGCGATCCGACGAGCAGGAAGCGCTTCGATCCCTCCTTGGCGAGGATGCCCTTCTCGATCAGCTCATCCTTCGTACCGACGACGTAGTACACCGTGTTCTTTTCGGTGGTGAGCTGACCGACGGTGTCGGTCAAGGCAGTGCGCACGTGGTTGAGCGTGTCAACCGCGGTGTTGAGCGATGCGATCTGTGTCGTCTGCTTGTCGATCACTGCCTGGAATTCTGCACGCTGGCTCTCGGCGGCGTGTTGCAGATCGGCGATGCTCTTCTCATAGGTCGCGACCTGCGCCATGAGGCTCGAATCCTTTTGCGAGAGCTTCGCCGCCCGTGCACGCGTGCTGGCGAGCCGAGTCTGCACGGAGTCGAGCTTGGCGACGAGGCGGCTGATGCGCGCGACGACCACCTTGCGATCTTCATTGGCCTTCACCTTCTCGCCGACACTCGTTGGGTCCATCGACTCGAGCTTCGAGTCGGCCTTGCTGGTGAGGGAGCGCGCCTTGGCGAGCTCGGTGTTGATCTGCGCCACGAACTGCGTGGACGACATCACTTCGTCGACGAGTTCCTTGCGGACGCCGGCGAGCGAATCCACGCGCACCGAGTCAGTGTGCGCGAGCGTGGCGAGTTGCTGTTTCGCTTCATTGCTGCAGCCCGCGAGTGTAACCGCGGTGAACACTGCGATTGGAGCCAGGCGAGCGAATCTCACGATATCACCTTCGTCGGTCGGTGTGAGCGGGCGGCGCGGAACGCGAGTAACCCGGTAGAGGCTGCGTTGGGACTGCGACCCTGACCCGGCGTCGCAACGTTCAGATAGGCATGGACGGTGCTTGACTGGTGTAAATTCGCAACACGTACAACCGCAACGTGTTACGGTCACGGCGCTCGATCGTGGACCAACGCTCAGCGCGGGAACGGGGAAATTTTCCCGGGGCGCAAATGGCCGTCCGGGAAGTTCCGGTGGGCGCGGATCGTGCCTGCTTGTCGATCCCTCGCAGTCGGCGGAGCGCGGCGTCTTCCGCTCGAATGGTTGGTTTGCTGTACAACGCAAGGACACGTGCGACTGGCCGACTTTCTCGAAACGAATTCAGCTCCCATCCTGGACGAGTGGGTTGCGTTCGCCAGGACGTGTGGGCCGGTGGGTGCGTGTATGGAACTCAGCGCACTTCGCGATCACGCGGTGGAGATGCTGAACGCCATCGTCGCGGACCTCCGAACGCCACAGACGAAGACCGAGCAGGCTGACAAGTCCAAGGGCAACGCGGAGCACGCGGACGAGCAGCCTGAGACAGCGGCTGAGGTGCACGGAGCGGGGCGCGCGGAAAGCGGCTTCACTGTCGGCGAGATGGTCGCGGAATACCGTGCGCTGCGCGCGAGCGTCCTCCGACTGTGGACCGTCGAGAACGGGACACTGACGGGTAGTGATTTCGAAGACCTCATGCGCTTCAACGAAGCAATCGATCAGTCCACGGCGGAGTCGGTGTCGCGGTACACGGAGGACATCGAGCGGTCGAAGGAGATGTTCCTGGCCATTCTCGGCCATGATCTCCGCTCGCCGCTCAACGCCGTCATCATGGGCTCCCAGTTCATGATCGAAACAGGCGAGCTCCCGGAGCCGCACCTGACACTGACGACGCGCATCCTGCACAGCGGGAAGCGCATGAATCAACTCGTCGGTGATCTGATCGATTTCACTCGCGGCCGACTCGGCTCCGGCGTACCGATCGTGCGTCGCGAAATGGATATGGCCAAGGAGGCGAAGCATGCCGTCGACGAGATCTCATCCTCCAATCCCGGAAGCGCGCTGAAGCTCAACCTTTCCGGGGACCTGGTGGTCAACTGGGACTGCCCACGCATCAGCCAGGTGCTTGCGAACCTGCTCGGTAATGCCGTGGAGCACGGGTCCGCGGGTACGCCGATCAGCCTCACCGTTCGCGGTGAGTCGCGCGACGTAGTGCTTCAGGTGCATAACCGCGGTGTGTCGATTCCAGCCGCCGATCGTGAGGTGATCTTCAGCCCGTTCAAGCGCCTGCAGGCGGGAGACGCAGCGGCGACCAAGGGAAGCCTCGGATTGGGTCTGTACATAGCGGAGCGGATCGTGACAGCGCATGGCGGAACGATCGACGTCCAATCCTCCGACGATGCGGGAACGTTTTTCACGGTGCGCATACCGCGCTGAATGGCGGGTGCCGAACGAGCACCGCGGCCTCGATGCGGTCGCCGCCGTGGTGGCCGATCCGCTGGGATACGCTCATCAACCGTCCCATTCCAACCCAATTCCCCATGACGGTGTCGAATTTTTCGACGCCGTCATGATCGCATGTCGGTGAGGCTCGGTGAATTCTCTCGATTGTCCTCCCTCGGCTTCCTGCCCACCATGCTGCCCATCGCATCCGACGCCCGTGTCGCCCTCCGCACGTTCGCGCGACGCCCTGCATTCGCCTTCGTCGCCATCATCACCACCGCGGTCGGCATCGGCGCCGCCACCACCATCTTCAGCGCCGCCTACCCCATCCTCTTCGAACCACTTCCGTACCCGCACGCAAACCGCATCGTCGCCATCAAGCAGATCGGCAACGGCGAAGCCAGCGACCGCTTCGGTGGCGACTCGAGCATCGTCGGACGGACGACACGCATCAACGACTCTCCCTACCTCGTCATCGGCGTCATGCCCGCAGGTTTCGAGAGTGCCGTGCAGGCCGACGCACAGCTCTGGCGTCCTCTCCAGTACGACGCCAGCCTGCCGTATGCGTGCCGCACCTGCCAGCACGTAAAGCCCATCGGCCGCGTCCGCGCCGACATCAGCATCGACGCCGCGAGTCGCGAGGTGAACGGCATCATGGCCGACCTCCAGCGCGAACACCAATCCGAATACCAGGCGCACACGGGCGGCTCCATCGTCTCCCTGGGCGCCGACATGACGGCGCGCGCGCGCCCCGCCATGTTCGCCGCCTTCGGCGCCGTGCTGCTCGTCCTCCTCATCGCCTGCGTCAACGTCACCAACCTGCTTCTCGGCCGCATCGCCGCTCGACGCGCCGAGATTGCCGTCCGCTCCGCACTCGGCGCATCGCGCGGGCGGATCGTGCAACAGCTCCTCGCCGAAAGCACGTTGCTCGCCGGCGCCGGTGGTGTGTTGGGCGTCGGCTTTGCGTGGGTCGGCGTGCGCGCCCTCGTGCGACTCGCGCCGCCGACCCTTCCACGCGTCCAGGCCATGCACGTGAACGGGCCCGTGCTGCTCGTCGCGCTCGCGGCGACCACGCTCGTCGGTCTCGTATTCGGTCTTCTTCCCGCATTCGACGCCGCGCGCGGCAGCGCCAACGACGCCATGCACGGCGCGTCGCGTCGCACCGTCGGCAGCTCGCGTCGCGGACGCGCACTGCTCGTCGTCGCCGAGATGGCCTTGGCGGTCCTCGTGCTCGCAGGGTCGGGGCTCCAGTTGCGCAGCATGCATCGCCTGCTCGACGTCGCACCCGGCTTCGCCACCGACGGCGTGCTGTCCATGCAGGTGCAGGTCGTCGGCCAGCGTTATGACAGCGACACCGTCACCTGGCACTACTACGACGAAGTGCTCCGCGCCGTGCGCGCCACGCCGGGCGTGCGGGAAGCCGCGTTCACCAGCCAGCTCCCGCTCTCCAGCGACTTCGACGCATATGGCATCCATAGCGAACGTCATCCACGGCCGAGTCCCGAGGATGATCCATCCGTGCATCGGTACGCCGTGACCCCGGGTTACCTCGAGGCCATGCGCATTCCAATCCTCCGCGGGCGCTCGCTCACCGCGGCCGATATCACGACATCGTCCGCCGTCGCCCTCGTCAACGAGACCTTCGCGAAGAAGTTCTTTCCCGGCGAGGACGCAATCGGCCAGCGCGTGCGCACCGGCGCGCATGACAGCGGGCCGTGGCGCACCATCGTCGGCATTACGGGCGATGTCCGCCAGGTGTCCCTCGCGGAGGACGTCACCGACGCCGTCTACGTGCCCGAGGTACAGTGGCAGCAGGGCGCCGACGGGCAGATGAGTCTCGTCGTGCGCACCGCTGGAAGTCCCGCGGACTTCATCGGCGCCGTGCGCAATGCCATCTGGTCCGTCGATCGCAACCAGCCCATCGTGCGTGTCGCCACCATGAATGACGTCGTCGCCGCCTCCGCGGCCGACCGACGCTTCGTGCTCACCCTCTTCGAGCTCTTCGCGGCCGCCGGCATCATCCTCGCGGCGTTGGGCATGTACGGCGTGCTGTCGGCCTCCGTCACCGAGCGTGTTCGCGAAATAGGCCTCCGCGAGGCACTCGGCGCGTCCCCCGCGCAGATCATGCAGATGATCGTGGGGCAGGGCATGACTCTCGCCATCGCAGGCGCCGTCATCGGCGTGCTACTCTCCATCGCCACCAGCCGCGTCATCGAGGGCCAGCTCTTCGGCATCTCGCGTGCAGATCCGCTCACGTATGCGGCCACGCTCGCGACGTTGCTCGTCGTCGCGCTCGTCGCGTGTGCCTTCCCGGCGTGGCGCGCGGCGCGCGTCGACCCGATGGAGAGCTTGCGAGCGGAGTAACCGCTCAGTGCTCACCGTTTGGCAGTACACGTGGCACGGACAGAAAGCGTCATGCGATTGACATAGGGGTGGGGGGTATACTATGATGCGTCAGGCCCCTGGACATCATGGTTCGCCTTTCATGCGCCACCCCGAGGCATACGATGGATACGTTGCATCTCGATATCGACGGAATGAGTTGCGGGCACTGCGTCGGCGCGGTCAAGCAGGCCCTTGCCGCACTCGACGGTGTATCGGTCGACGCGGTCACCGTCGGCAGTGCCGACCTGCGTCATGACCCGACAAAATCGAGTACCGAGGCGATTCTCGAGGCGGTCACAGCGGCGGGTTACCCGGCGCATGCGGTCGGCTCTCGGCAGTGAGTCAGCGCACAGAGGCGACGGGCACAGTCCCGGCCGCGCCACTCAACGGTGAGCGGCACGATCACTCGACCGCGGAAGGCAGCGATGAACGCATCGACCTCCCGATCGTGGGAATGACGTGCGCCGCGTGCGCCAATCGAATCGAGAAGTCGTTGAACAAGACGCCAGGCGTCCGTAAGGCGGGAGTGAACTACGCCACGGGTCGCGCCACCGTCGAGTACGACCCCGAAGCAACGGGGTTGCGGCAACTCATGGATCGCGTCAAGGACGTCGGCTACGACACGGCGACCACGGCGCACGTCGAGTTCATCGTGGATGACTCGGCGCGTCCGTCGGGGTCGGCAATGCCGCTCGAGCGCGAGTTGGCGCGAGTGTCCGGCGTCGTCACGGGCAGCTTCAACCTCGCGACGATGCAGGTGCGCGTGGAGTACGTGCCTGGCGCGACCGACGTGCGACGCATTCGCGCGGCGATCGAAGGCCTGGGCTATCGCGTTCGTGAAACGCCGCAGGGCGGGGGCACGGTCACGGCAGAGGACTCCGAGGCCGCGGCGCGGCGCGCGGAATATGTCGATCTCCGCCGAAAGTTCTGGATCGCAACGGTGCTCTCGACGCCGGTCCTGGTCATCGCGATGTCGCATGGGCGCGTTCCGCTGTTCAACGTGCCGTGGATCGCCTGGCTGCAACTCGCGTTGACGACACCAGTGGTGTTCTACGCCGGCGCGCAGTTCTATCGTGGTGCATGGGCAGCGTTTCGTCATCGTGCTGCCGACATGAACACGCTCATCGCGGTGGGCACGGGTGCGGCGTACATCTATTCCGTCCTGGCCACGGTGATGCCCGGCGCATTCGCCGGCGCGAGCTCGACCTCGATGAGCGGAATGGGCGGCCCGCCAATGGTGCCGGTCTATTACGAGGCAGCCAGCGTCATCATCGCGCTCATCCTGCTTGGTCGTCTGCTCGAAGCGCGCGCGAAGGGACAGACCGGTGACGCCATCCGGCGCCTCATCGGGATGCAGGCGAAGACGGCGCGCGTCGTTCGCGCTGGTGAGGACCACGACATTCCCGTGGAGGAAGTGGTGCCCGGGGACATCGTCATTGTGCGACCCGGCGAGAAGGTGCCGGTCGACGGTGTCGTCACCGAAGGTCTGTCGGCGATCGACGAGTCGATGCTGACGGGCGAGAGCCTCCCCGTGGAGAAACGTGCGGGCGGCGAAGTATTCGGTGCGACGATCAACACCACCGGCAGCTTCCGATTCAGGGCAACCAAGGTTGGCAAGGACACTGCGCTGCAGCAGATCGTCAAGCTCGTGCAGGATGCGCAGGGATCGAAGGCGCCAATCGCGCGACTGGCCGATGTCATCAGCGGCATCTTCACGCCGATTGTCCTCTGCATCGCGGTGACGACATTCGTTGTCTGGTTCCTCGCCTCAGGGCCGGACGCACGCTTCACGATGGCCTTCGTGAACGCGATCGGCGTGCTGGTGATTGCATGCCCGTGTGCACTGGGACTCGCGACGCCGACGGCCGTGATGGTCGGCACCGGCAAAGGGGCGGAGCACGGCATTCTCATCAAGGGCGGTGAAGCGCTCGAGACGGCGCACAAGCTCTCGGTGATCGTGCTCGACAAGACCGGGACGATCACGGCGGGCAAGCCAGTGCTCACGGATGTCATCGTGGCGCCGGAGTTCGCGGAAGCCGATCTGCTCACCCTCATCGCTTCGGCAGAACAGGTCAGTGAACATCCCATCGCCGCGGCGGTCGTTGCCGGAGCGAAAGAGCGGGGCCTGACACTCGCCTCGCCGGAGCATTTCGAGGCGGTGGCGGGACACGGCATCGACGCAACGGTCAGCGGAAGGTCGGTGCTCCTCGGCAACGCGAAGCTGATGCGCGATCGCGGTATCGACGTGGGCGAGCTCGCGGGCCAGGGCGAGACGTTGGCGGGTGACGGCAAGACGCCGATCTTCGCCGCCGTCGATGGCCGAGTGGCGGGACTCGTGGCCGTCGCGGACACGGTGCGACCTGAATCGGCCGAAGCGATTCGGCAGATGAAGGCGCTCGGCCTCGAGGTCATCATGATTACGGGTGACAATCGACGGACAGCGGAAGCGGTGGGACGCGAGGTCGGCGTTGACCGGGTGCTTGCCGAAGTCCTTCCCGCGGACAAGGCACGTCACGTGCGCGAACTACAGAAGGAGGGGAAGATCGTCGGGATGGTCGGGGACGGAATCAATGATGCCCCGGCGCTCGCCCAGGCCGATGTCGGCATCGCGATCGGCACGGGAACCGACGTCGCCATGGAGGCCTCCGACATCACGCTGATCCGAGGTGACCTGCGCGGGGTGGTCGGCGCCATCGCGCTCTCGAAGGCAACCATTCGAACCGTGAAGCAGAACCTGTTCTGGGCATTCATCTACAACATGATCGGTATCCCGATCGCGGCCGGGCTGCTCTATCCATTCACCGGCTGGCTGATGTCGCCCGTGATCGCCAGTGCAGCCATGTCGTTCTCGAGCGTATCGGTCGTCACCAACAGTCTTCGGTTGCGGCGATTCAGCGCGAAGGTGGCGTAAGCCGATGCTCTCACGATTCGATGGAACACAGCTCGCCGTCCTGGTGACCGGCGTCATTCTCATTGCGCTCATCCTCTGGTATTTCTTCGGCGAGCGGGAGCGCGCGGTCGCGGCTGAAGGGGAAAGCGGAGTACAGGAGATCAGGATCACGGTGAAGGGCGGCTACTCGCCTGATCTCATCGTGGTGAAGCAGAACCGGCCGGTACGACTCGACTTCTATCGCGACGAGACAGCGTCCTGCAGCGAGGAGGTCGTCTTCGGCGACTTCGGAATCGCGCGCGCGTTGCCGGCGTTCAAGACCACATCGATTGAATTCGTCCCGGACAAGGTCGGGGAGTTCACCTTCACCTGTGGGATGAACATGATCCGGGGCAAGCTCGTGGTCGAGGCAAGCTGATCGAAAGACGACGCGCACGCGACGGACTGCTTCACTCGACGTGGTGGGAAGTTATCGCACGGCTACACGGACTCACGCAGCGCGCGCGCAACGAGTTGCCCGGTTAGCGCTGAGCCGCTGGTGCTCGCCACGGTGCTACGATTCCACTTCGGGTGCGCCCTCAGCGCGTGGCGCCGAGTTCACGTCTGTGAGGACGGTCGCTACCCACGGGCGAAAGCCTTCGGTGCGGGATGCCGCGATATAGGCGTCCGCGTCGCCGTCAAACTTGGCCAGGCACCGAGGCGAGCACAGATAGTAGCTCATCTCGCGATGCACGCGAAGCCCTGCCGCATGCTGCGGCTCGATGAGCATGCCACAGACTGGATCTACGACTCGCTCGAGAGACGTCATGAGACGAAAGGGTGAAAGGTCCAGTGGACTCCGTGGAGACGCTCGCAACGCCTCCAATCTATCGTACTCTGGATGTCAGGACGATCCCTGCGCCGGTGGTCCCCAGCCGACCGCGTGGCGCTTGAGCACGTTCGTAAATCCATCTGCAGTGGGGGATTCGACGCGAGCCGAGTCCCGCCGACGATTGAGGAGCACTTCGTGCACAGGAAAGTCGGGATGACGGCGAATCCATCAGGAGCCTTGAAGGGCGACGTGGGTGGCGCGCCGCGCGAGCATCGTGATCCGAAGAGGTGTCGGTAGTGGCTGTATCGAAAGGAGTGGGCGTGAGGAAGGGAAGGGTCCCGTCACCGCGTGGGGAAACTCCCCGCGCCTCTCGCCGCATCCGGGCGTACGTTTCTGGTGTGCGCCGACTCCTCCGTCCCACAGCAGCTCTCATCACGCTGATCCTTTTCCAGTTGGTCCTGATGGAGAGCGCCAATGCGTGCGCGTCGGCACCGATCGGGGGCCCGGGCGCTGCATCGATGGCCGACATGCGGATGCCTGGCGGTGCGGATGCACCACCCGACGCACCCGCGCAGCGCGACGAGCACGTGCCGTGCCGACTCCCGTGGTCGACAAGTGGCTGCCTGACAATGGCGTCCTGCGCACTGACGGCCTTGACGACAATGTCCAGCGTCGCCACTCCATCTGACGGCGCGCGCGCTACGATGCAGCAGTTCGTTCCCCTGGCGCCGCGGTCGCTGAGTCGCGCGCCCGACGTTCCTCCGCCCAGAGCGTAGTCCACTTCAATCTGCTCGTCAGATCCGCCGCCCGTGTGTTCAGGGCCGGCGGCGCTGCCGCTCGCATCGACGTGCCCACAGGTGGTGCGTGATGACGCGAGGCAGTGGTGGACACTCGCTCAGGAACCCATGCGTACCCGTCTTCTCATTGCCGGAATTGCGATCACTGGCGTTGTGCCGGTCGTCACGGCGACGGCACAACAATCCGTTCGTGGCGCCGGAGCCATCAGAGACTCCGCAACATCTCATGCGTCACTACGGTCGGCACCCGTGCTGGATGCGTTCATCGCGCACGCACTCGCCGTGAGTCCTGCGCTTCACGCGGCCATGGCGCGCGTCGATGCCGCACGAGCGCGCGTCGGCCCGGCATCGGCACTGCCGGATCCGATGCTGATGCTCGGCATCATCAACCAACCATTGGGGACCATGCCGGTTGCGTCGACGACCACCGGCACGATGCCCACTGGCGCGGGTCCGGAGCCGATGACGATGCGCATGATCGGCGTGAGTCAACGAATGCCGTATCCGGGAAAGCTGTCGCTGCAGAGGAGGTCGGCCGAATACGGGGTCGAGGCGAGCCATGCGTCACTCGACGCGGCACGACGTCAACTGATACGCGACGTCAAGATCGCATTCTACGAGATCGCATTCATCGACCAGGCTCGCACAATCGTCGAACGCAACGGCGATGTGCTCACGGGGCTCATCGCAGTCAGCGAATCACGGTACAGCGTCGGCGCGGTGGGCCAGCAGGATGTACTCAAGGCGCGCGTCGAGGCGACGCGTCTCGCGGAAACCGCTGCCCTGCTAGCCGAGCAACGCGTGGCGATGGCAGCGCAGCTCAATGCGCTCCTCGATCAGCCAAGTGAGACACCTGTGCCGCCACTGATGATGCCGGAGGCGATTGCACGCGCCGCGGTGCCTGCGTCGTCCGACGCCATCCACTTCACGTCCAATGTGCTGGGGTCGAGAGCCGCCGACTCGCCGCTACGTTCGCTTGCCGAACTCCAGGACGCAGCGATCCGTGAAAGCCCGGAGATCCGCGAGCACCAAGCGGCACTTGCCGCGCAGTCCACGCGCGTCGAGCTCGCACGGAGGGACTATCTGCCGGATATCGATCTGTCGCTGCAGTACGGACAGCGCGCGGGTGGTCTACCCGACATGATCAGCGCAACCGTCTCGGTGCCCATCCCGATCTTCAAGGGGCGCAAGCAGGATCAGCAAGTCGCCGAGGCCACCGCGGAGCTCGCGGCGCTGGAAGGCGACCACCACCGGATGGTGAACACGATTCGCGGCGATGTCGCCCGGCTCGTGTCGGAGATCGAGCGCGAGCGCACGCAACTCGCACTGGTCGTGAAGGCGATTCTGCCGCAAGGCCGCGCCGCGCTGGTTTCGGCGACGGCCAATTACCAGGTGGGGAAGGCGGAGTTCCTCGCCGTCCTCGAGAATCAATCCACCGTCTTCAACTACGAGACGGAGTATTTCCGCGTGGTGACGGACTTTGCGACAAAGGTGGCAGAGCTCGAGCGAGTGGTTGGTGGGGAGGTGTTGAAATGAACCCGGCCATAGCGAATACGCGGTCGCGGAACGTGCGCCGCATCGGGATCATCGGCGCCGTCCTTGTCATCGCTGTTCTGGGAGCCTGGGCACTCGTCGCCTCGAAGCGCCGTGACGCATCCGCGGTGAGCGACGCGTCGCGGTCTCCGACGTCTTCGGCCTCGCCGTCGATGGCCGGCATGAGCACGACGACGAACGGAACGGTCATGCTCACCGCTGACCAGATCCGCACATTCGGTATCACGTTCGGCACTGTGGAGGTGCGACCGCTCACCGCAGAGAGCCGAACGACGGGTGTCGTCACCTTCGACGAGACGCGGATGCAGCAGGTCGCGCCGAAGATCAGTGGCTTCGTGGAGCGGCTCTACGTGAACGCGACCGGGCAGCGTGTGCGACGCGGACAACCGCTGATGGAAGTGTATTCACCAGAGCTCGTCGCGGCGCAACAGGATCTGCTGCTCGCGGGGCAGCTCGACCGCGACATCGGCCGCAGTGCCGTGCCAGGGGTTGCGGGTAACACGAGTGATCTCGTCGCGGCATCGCGTCGCCGGTTGCAGCTGCTGGACATCTCGAACGCACAGATCGACGAGATCCTGCGCAGCGGGCATGTACGGCGAACCCTCACACTGTACGCGCCGTCGTCGGGCGTCGTCATGGAGAAGAAGGTGCTGCAGGGCCAATCCGTCGTCGCCGGAGAGTCGCTGTTCATCATCGCGGATCTCAGTGACGTCTGGATCGACGTACAGTTGCGGGAGAGCAACGCCTCGTCCGTACGCGTGGGCTCCGGTGCCGACATCGAGCTCGGCGGAGTGCCCCCCCGCACATTGAAGGGCCGTGTGGCCTACGTCTATCCAACGCTCGACTCGGCAACGCGCGCCGTCCGGGCGCGAGTCGCGGTGAGCAACGCCGGAGACGATCTCAAGCCGGGCATGTACGCGACTGTGCGTCTCTCGACGCCGACGCGCTCTGCGCTCACCGTGCCGAGCTCCGCGATCCTCCGCACGGGCGAGCGCAGCGTGGTGTTCATGGATATGGGAAAGGGTGAGTTGATGCCGATGGACGTGCAGGTCGGTGGAGGCACGGGCGCGTACACGGAAATCATTTCAGGAGTGGACGCGGGCGCCCGCGTCGTCACGTCCGCGCAATTCCTCCTCGACTCCGAGTCCAACCTCGGCGAGGTGATGAAGTCCATGATCAGCCAGGGAAGCGCTGGCGACAAGGCAAGCAGGACCGAGATGAAGGACATGCCCGGGATGCCGGCACCTACGACACAGAAGAGGTAACCGGTCATGCTCACGCGAATCATCGAATGGTCGGTCGCGCACAGACTCGTGGTGTTGATCGGCACCGGTGTTCTCATCATCGCGGGAGTATTCGCGATGCTGCGCACACCAGTCGACGCGATTCCTGATCTTTCGGACGTTCAGGTCATCGTGATGACCCAATGGCCGGGGCAGGCACCGCAGACGGTCGAGGATCAAGTCACCTATCCGCTCTCGACGGAGATGCTGAAGGTACCGCACACGAAATTCGTCCGCGGCATGAGTCAGTTCGGACTCTCGGCGGTCTACATCGTCTTCGAGGACGGAACGGATCTCTACTGGGCGCGCTCGCGCGTGCTCGAGTACCTGAACGGCGTGTCGGCCAAGCTGCCGCAGGGCGCGATGCCCATGCTCGGACCGGATGCAACTGGCGTGGGTTGGGTGATGCAGTACATCCTCGCGGATACCACGGGAACGTCCAATCTGGCCGAGCTGCGGGCACTCCAGGACTGGACGGTGCGGCCGGCGCTCACGGCCGTGAAGGGTGTCGCCGAGATCGCGTCGCTTGGCGGCTTCGAGAAGCAGTATCAGATCGACGTCGACCCCGCGAAGCTGCTTGCCTACGACATGCCGATATCGAAGGTGAGCACCGCGGTCCGCGCGTCGAATGACGACGTCGGCGGTCGCGTGCTCGAGATGGGCGGATCGGAGTATGTCATTCGAGGGCGCGGACGCTTTCGAAGTCTCGACGACATGCGGAAGGTCGCGCTCGGCGCCGGTCCCGGGGGTGCGCCAATCACGGTCGGCGACGTGGCGAATGTGCAGCTCGGCCCAGAAATCCGGCGCGGAATCGCCGAGTTGGACGGCAAGGGCGAGGTCGTCACTGGATGGGTCGTGATGCGCTACGGCGGCAATCCGCTCGACGTGATCAACGCCGTCAAGGCAAAGATGGCGGACTTGCAGAAGACGCTGCCAAAAGGCGTGGTCTTCGTCAGCGGCTATGATCGTTCCGGATTGATCAGGCAGGCGATCGCGACCCTTCGGGAAAAGCTGGTGGAAGAGTCCATCATCGTGGCCGTCGTCACGGTGATCTTTCTGCTCCACGGGCCGAGCGCGCTGGTCGCCATTCTCACGCTGCCTATCGGCATCCTGATGGCGTTCCTTGCGATGCGGGGCATCGGCCTGAACGCGAACATCATGTCGCTCGGCGGCATCGCAATCGCCATTGGAGCGATGATCGACGCGGCGATCGTGCAGGTGGAGAATCTGCACAAGCACATGGAGCGAAACGAGCGCGACAAAACCGCGCGATCGCATTGGGAGCTCGTCGTCGAGTCGTGTCAGGAAGTCGGGCCATCGCTTTTCATCTCGTTGCTGATCATTACGGTCTCGTTCATTCCCGTCTTCGCATTGGGCGCGGAGGAAGGCCGCCTGTTCAAGCCGCTCGCGTGGACGAAGACGTTGTCGATGGCCGCGGCGTCGCTGCTCTCCATCACACTGGTTCCGGTGATGATGGGGCTCTTCATCAGAAAGGGGGTGAAGCCCGAGGCGGCGAACCCGGTGAACCGGTTCCTGATCCGAGCCTACCGGCCGGTCATCCTGTTCGTCCTGCGTTACCGATGGCCGACGATCGCGGTCGCCGCGCTGTGTCTCGGCATCACGGTGCTCCCGTGGTTGCGGATTGGCAGCGAGTTCATGCCACCGCTGAACGAGGGCTCCATCATGGACATGCCATCGCTCTTTCCCGGCGTGGGTACCGCACAGGCCAAGCAGATCCTGCAGCAGCGCGATGCTGCCCTCGCACGCATCCCGGAAGTCAGGACGGTACTGGGCAAGATCGGGCGCGCGGAGTCGGCGACCGACATGGCGCCGATGTCGATGATCGAGACGATCGCCATCCTCAGGGACAAGAGCGAGTGGCGACGAGGCGTGAGCTACGATTCGATCGTCGCGGAGGCCAACGCGACCGTGAAGACACCAGGGGTGGGCAACATGTGGTCGATGCCGATCAAGAACCGGCTCGACATGCTGTCGACCGGTATCAAGACGCCGGTGGGCATCAAGCTCTTCGGGCCGAGCCTTGATACCCTTGATGCGATCGGAAGACAGATCGAGGGCATCCTGCCATCCGTGCGGGGAACCAATACCGTCTTCTCGGAGCGGGCGGTGGGCGGGAAATATCTCGACGTCACGATCGACCGCGACGCCGCAGCGCGGTACGGCATGACGACCGGCGACGTGCAGGCGGCGCTGGCGACGGCTGCCGGTGGCATGGACGTGGGGCAGGTGATCGACGGGCGCGAACGCTACTCGGTTCTCGTCCGCTATCCTCGCGAGCTGCGCGAGAACCCCGAGCAAATCTCCGGTATCCTCGTCGCGACGCCCGCCGGCGCGCAGGTCACACTCGGCAGTCTGGCACACATCGCCGTGACGCGTGGGGCGACGTTGATCAAATCAGAGAACGCCTACCTCAACAACATCGTCTACGTGGACGTGCAGGGGCGTGATGTCGGCGGATACGTCAGCGAGGCAAGAGGCCTGCTCGACCGCAAGCTCGTGCTGCCGCCGGGCTACCGGCTGGAGTGGTCCGGACAGTTCGAAGCCATGCAGCGTGCCGGCCAGAAGCTGCGCATCGTCGTCCCGATCACGTTGGCCATCATCTTCGGGCTTCTGTATTTCAACTTTCGCAGTGTCGTGGAGAGCGCCATCGTGATGCTCTCACTGCCGTTTGCACTGATTGGCGGAGTGTGGCTCATGTGGTTGCTCGGCTACAACATGAGCGTTGCGGTCGCCATCGGGTTCATCGCGCTTGCGGGGGTGGCGGCGGAGACCGGAGTGATCATGCTCATCTATCTCGATCATGCGTACGCCGCGCGCGGTGCGCGCGGAGAGCTTCGCGATGTGGGCGACATCGACGCAGCGATCGAGACAGGTGCGGTGGAGCGCGTGCGGCCAAAGATCATGACCGTCATGGCGATCATGGCCGGACTCGTGCCGATTCTCTGGAGTCAGGGGACGGGCGCCGACGTGCTCAAGCGAATTGCCGCACCGATGGTGGGAGGCATGCTGACGTCGACCGTCCTCACACTCGTCGTGATACCGGCGATCTATTCGTTGTGGAAGGAGCGCGTATTGACCGCCGAAGGAGCGGAGCCAGGCGTGTGACGGCAAGTAACCTCGTCCGTAGCGAGCTCGGGGCACTGCCTCGCCCCTCCGACATGCTCCGATGAATGTGGGCGGGATGGCAATGAACGGCTCGTCTTGTGCACCGCAGAAGCATTGCACACGAGCGCGCAGACTGCAGTCAGAATGCAAGGTGGATGTGGACTGGCCGTCTGCTACTCCGTTAGAGCATCCGTGGTGGCCCTCGCGAGCGTCGAGACGGTGCCCACTGTCGGCGACGAGCATTTCTTCGAGGTTTCGATGCAAGAATTGACGATGGACATCTCCGGCATGAGCTGCGGCGGCTGCGTCAGCAATGTGCGGAAAGCGCTGGGCGCCCTGCCGGGCACGCGCGTCGATGCAGTTACCGTTGGGTCAGCGACCGTCACCTACGACGCGTCTCAAACCACTCCAGCGGCGATTGCCCAGGCGGTGAGCGATGCAGGCTATCAGCCTGTCGACTCGTCGGCGATGGCAGGCGCGGCGGTGGGCGTTGGCAAGACAGGGACTAACGGCGGATGCTGCTGCGGCTGATCGACCGCGCTTCGCCGGGCGCCCGCATTTACCAGCTATTCCAAGTCTCACTCATACTCGAAGGAGCGGTACCGTGAAGACCGTCACTGTGTTGTCCTTGTTGTCGTCTGCCGCGCTTGCTGTCGCACTCTCCGCATGCACGCCGACCGCGGAAAGGACGAGCGCGGGAGATTCAGCTGCGACCGCCAAGGCCGGGTCGCTCGAAGGACCCACGCGCGGTGACGGACGCGCGATGATGGGGGGCACGGGCGGGATGGCGAGCATGGCTGGCATGACGGGCGCGGGCGCATCGGACTCCATGGAGACGCGCCTGCGTACGATGGACATGATGAGCGCGGCCCAGATCGAGGCGGCGTTTCCGGCACACAGCCAGGCCGCCGGGGGCATGCTCTCCAGGATGAGCGCCGATGTGCAGGGCATGAAGATGTCGCCAAACATGAACTGGGGTGCCGCGACCGACTCGATTCGGCGAGACCTCGCTCACATGGCGGGGCTGACTGGTGCACAGATGAATGCTGCAATGCCAGCGTATCATGCGCGCATGACGAGGTTGATGGACATGCACCGCCAGATGATGGCGAAGCCGGGGACCTGAATGCCGTCATGACCTCGCCACCTTCACAGTGTCGCTTGCGCGGGGCATCCATCGGCTGCAGTCGATGGACGATGTGTGCTTCCGCGTCTCGCGACACACCACCTCGCTCAATCCCCTCTTGGCGACCTGGGCGTGCCGATCGGTAGAGCGCGGAGGCAGGTCGCCCGCTCGGCCGTGGCGCTCGTGACCGCGCTCGCTCCCGTCGCGTTGGCCATCGGCGAGTGCCGAGTGTTCCAGGTGGCGCGCGGGCCATGCGGCTTGCGGGGAATACCCGGGTCCAATATATTCGTATATCGACATATAGACAGATACGAATATTATTTCAGATCCGGCGTGTCCATGACGCGAACCCAGCGTACCCTGCTTCTTCTCATCGCGACCACGGCCCTGAGCCACCGCGCGCCCGCACAGCGCACGCTCGCGGCGGCGATCCACCAGGCGGATCGATCGGCGTTCGCCAACCTGATCGCCGGGGCCGCCGCCGCGGAGAAGCGCGCGCAGGCGCTCGCTCCGCTCAAGGGCATCCTGCCGAGCATGCACGTCGAGGCGGGCTACGTGCGCACCACCGATCCCATCGGCGCATTCGGGTCCACATTGCGACAGCGGACGATCACGCCGGCCGACTTCGATCCACGCCACCTGAACTACCCCGGCGCCATCGGCAACTATCAGGGGGGCGTCGTCATCGAACAACCACTGGTGAACGCGGATGCCTGGCTGGGCCGCCGCGCCGCACGCCGCGCGTCCGACGCGACACACGCATCGGAAACGTGGACGCGTTTGTCGATTCGCGTGGACGTCGTGCGCGCGTATTACGGCACGGTCCTCGCCAGTGAGCGCGTCGCCATGCTGCAAGCCGCCGCTCGCTCGGCTCGTGCCCATCAGGCGCAGGCCGAGTCGATGGTGCGACAGGGCGTGGTGACGAAGTCGGACGCATTGCTCGCCGCGGTTCGCGCAGGCGACATCGACGCGCAGCTGGCCGAAGCACGCGGCAATGCCATGACCGCTCGCCGGCAGCTCGCCGTCCTGCTTGGCGGAGACGGCGCCGCCGACGCGGCGGACATGGTCGCTCCGAACGCCTTGCCGTCTGCTGAACGCATTCGCGCCGCCGTCGAAGGGGACACGATGGTCCTCGACGGCCAACCGCGCGCGGACGTCGACGCATCGTCAAGCGGGCTCGATGCCGCGCGCGCCGATGCCGTCCGGGCCCGGTCCACCTATCTCCCGCGCATCAACTCCTTTGCGCGATACGACTGGAATTCTCCCGATCGGCTGTATGGCGGAGACCGGAACTGGACCGTGGGCGTGATGGCGACGTGGAGCCCGTTCGCTGGCGCGAGTGAAATCGCGGACGTCCAGGCGACGTCTGCACGCGAGACCAGTGCACGCGCGCAGGCAGAGGCCGCGAAGGCGAACGGCCGGCTGCAGGTCGAGGAGACGCGCACAGCCCTCACCGTTGCGCTCACTCGCCTCGAGATCTCCGAGCGCGCTGTCGCACAGAGCGCCGAAGCGCACCGCATCGTTGCGCGAAAGTACGAGGGCGGATTGGCGTCGGTCACCGAGCTGCTCGACGCCCAGACGATGGACACCCGGAGCGCACTCGCATTCGCGCAGGCCCGCTTCACCGTCATCGTCGATGCGGCCGAACGCCGCCTCGCGACCGGACGCGATCCCGCGACGCTCGCCGAGCTCGATGACACCTCGATACTCGCCGGCGGGGCAGGACGCACCGCGCCCGAGCGCGACCAGCAATGACACCCTTCCTGAACACTCCGAGGACATTCCTCATGACGTTTCGATTCATCGCCGGCACCGCTGCGCTCATGGCCGTGGCGAGCTGCTCCAGCTCGACGCCCGAGGTCGCCCAGGCAGCGCCGCCGCGAGCCGCGGGCACGGCATACACCGTAAAGGACACCACCATCCTTGCCACCTTTGACGCATCGGGCATTGCCGCTCCACTCCAGCAGTCGACGCTCAGCACCAAGCTCATGGGCACGGTGCTCATCGTCTCGGTCCACGAAGGCGAGATGGTCTCCGCCGGGCAGGCACTGATTCGCATCGACGCCCGCGATCTTGCCGCAAAGGAAGGGCAGGTCGCGGCCTCGATCACGGGCGCAGTGGCGATGCACAACGAAGCCACGCGGCAGGCGGGTCGCATTCGGGCGTTATATGCCGATAGCGCCGCGACGAAGTCGCAACTCGATGCCGCAGAGACGGAGTTGACACGCGCCGAGTCTGGAGTGCGCGCCGCGCGAGCGGCTGCCGCCGAACTCGGCGCGGTGAGCGCGTACGCGATCATTCGCGCTCCGTTCACCGGAACGATCACTCGGCGGTTCGTCGATCCCGGCGCATTCGCGTCGCCTGGCGCGCCACTCATCACCATCCAGGACGGACGTCAGTTGCGCATCACCGCGAACGCGACTCCCGACGTGGCGCGACGCGTGCATCGCGGCCAGCACGTGGAGGCGCTCGTGGAAGGCCGAACGGTGGACGCGATCGTGGAGGGCGTGGTTCCCGCGGCCGCCGGCAATCTCTACACGATCAACGCGCTCGTCGCGAATCCGGGAGGAGCGATCCTGCCGGGAAGCACGGCCACGCTGCGTCTCTCGCTCGGCGCGCGAGCGGGTATCCTCGTTCCGACACGTGCGCTCGTTCGTGAAGGCGACCTCGTCGGTGTCATGCTTCGCACCGCCGATGGCGATCGCACGAGGTGGATCCGGGCTGGCAGCGTGTACGGCACGATGACGGAAGTGAGTTCGGGCCTGCGCGCAGGTGACGTCGTCACCGTGCCTGTGGCTCCAGCGGGGAGTTGACCATGGGCATTTCCGGACGTATTGCCAAGGCGTTTCTCCGCTCCAAGCTCACTCCCCTCGTGACGATCGCGTCACTCGGCGTCGGACTGCTTGGCATTCTCGCCACGCCGCGAGAGGAAGAGCCGCAGATCTCGGTGCCGATGATCGACGTGATCGCGGCGATGCCGGGCGCCTCGCCCAGTGAGGCGGAGAATTTGCTGGCGCGGCCGATCGAACAGCGCATGCTCGAAATCCCTGGCGTCGATCACGTGTACAGTATGTCGGGCGACGGCTACGCCATGACGACGGTGCGCTTCAAGGTGGGTGAGGACCAGGAGCGCAGCGTGACGCGGGTGCAGGCGAAGCTCGCTGGCGCGATGGACCAGATGCCCGCCGGTGCGCTGCCCCCACTCGTGAAGGCGCGCTCGATCGACGATGTCCCTGTCCTGGCGCTCACGCTGCATTCCTCGGTGTACGACGCGAATGCCATCCGCCAGGTTGCCGTGCATCTCGAGGACGAGATTCGCACGATTCCCGATGTCGCCGAGACCTTCGTGGTCGGTGGCCAGGCGAGGCAGCTGCGGGTTACGCTCGACCCTGCGCGACTCGCGGCGAGCGGCGTCACTCCCGGGGAAGTGGCGCAGGCCCTTCGTGCCGCGAACGCCCGCCTGCAAGCCGGCGAGTTCACGGCGTCGAACGAGGTGTACCTGATCGATGTCGGCGCAACCCTCGCGTCGTCGGCCGACGTGAACGCCGTCGTGGTGGCGCAGCGCGGCGGATCGCCCGTGGTGCTCCGCAATGTGGCGGACGTCGTCGATGACTTTGGCGAGACGACGACCTACGTGTCGCACACCGGCCGCACAGGGGCCTCCGAGAGCGCCGTCACGATTGCCGTGGCAAAGCGCAAGGGCGCCAACGCCACGCAGGTCACGCATGCGATCATGGAGCGCGTGAACGAGGCCAAGGGTCGCCTGCTTCCGCGCGACATCACGCTCGATGTCACGCGCGACTACGGTGAGACCGCGGGCGACAAGGCGAGTGAGCTGATCCTCCATCTCGTGATTGCAACGCTCTCCGTCACGGTACTGATCTGGATCTTTCTCGGATGGCGCGAGGCCGCGGTCGTGCTCGTGGCCGTTCCCGTGACGCTCGCACTCACGCTGTTCGCCTACTACGCGCTCGGCTACACGCTCAATCGCATCACGCTCTTCGCGCTCATCTTCTCCATCGGCATCCTGGTGGACGACGCGATCGTCGTGGTGGAGAACATCTACCGGCATCTCAGGATGGGCGACCGCACTCCGGAGGACGCCGCCGTGGAGGCGGTCGACGAAGTGGGCAATCCGACGATTCTCGCGACGTTCGCGGTGATCGCCGCCATCCTGCCCATGGCATTCGTGTCGGGCATGATGGGGCCGTACATGCGTCCGATTCCCGTTGGCGCGTCGGTCGCGATGCTCGCGTCGCTGGC
This sequence comes from Gemmatimonadaceae bacterium, assembly GCA_039915865.1. Classification (GTDB taxonomy): domain Bacteria; phylum Gemmatimonadota; class Gemmatimonadetes; order Gemmatimonadales; family Gemmatimonadaceae; genus AG11. Next base: position 23,043 of record JBDSML010000152.1, read on the forward strand.
GGTGGCATTCATCGTGACACCGTATCTGGCGTATCGGCTGCTCAAGGGCCACGTGACGGCGGTGGGACATGGGCGCGATCGCGCGCTCGAGAACGAAGAGACCTCGCGGTTCGGCCGGTTCTACGCGCGTCTCATGACGCGCCTGATGGATCGTGCACCACTGCGCCATGCATTCTACGGCAGCGTGGTCGCACTGCTGCTGGTGTCGGTCGGGCTGCTCGCCGTCAAGGCAGTGAAGGTCAAGATGCTGCCCTTCGACAACAAGAGCGAGTTTCAAGTGATCCTCGACCTGCCCGAAGGCACCACGCTCGAGACCACGAATGCGCTCGGCCAGGAGATCGCCGGCTATCTGCGCCATGTGCCGGAAGTCACGAGCACGGAGGTGTACGCGGGCACGGCTGCGCCATTCAACTTCAACGGGCTGGTGCGCCACTACTTCATGCGCACGGGGCCGAACGTCGGCGACGTGCAGGTGAACCTGCTGGCCAAGGGCGAGCGGTCGCGCCAGAGTCACGCGATCGCCGTTGCGGTGCGTCCCGGCATCGACTCCATCGCGATGCGATACCATGCGTCGGCGAAGGTCGCGGAGATACCGCCGGGACCACCCGTGCTCTCGACGCTCGTCGCGGAAGTCTATGCGGCCGACGATTCGACGCGGCTCGAGGCGGCTCGGCAGGTGAAGCACGTGTTCGAATCGACACCCGGCGTGGTGGACATCGACTGGACGGTCGAAGCACCGCAGCAGAAGCGAACCTTCAGCATCGACCGGGTGCGCGCGACAGAAGCCGGCGCGAGCGTGGAGCAGATCACGCAGACGCTCTATCTGGCGCTCGCCGGTGCGTCCGCCGGTATCATGAGCTCGCCGACGGCGCGCGAGGGCCGGGCGATCGTACCGCGGTTGCCACTCGATCAGCGATCGTCGGTCGACGCGCTACTCGCGCTTCCCATTGCGACCGCATCAGGACCGCAGCCGCTCGCGCGATTCGTGACGGTGGTCTCAGGCACGCGCGTGAGCGGTCGGGTTCGGAAGGATCTGCGCCCCGCCATCTACGTCACCGGCGATGTCGCCGGCGTGATAGAGTCGCCCGTGTATGCGATCATGGCGATGAACGCGAAGCTCGACGAGGTTCGCGTCAACGGCGCGCGCATCGCGCGGTACAATGCGGTGCAGCCGGAGCGGCTTGCGGAGACGGCGATCAAGTGGGACGGCGAGTGGCAGGTGACGATCGAGGTGTTCCGCGATCTTGGACTCGCGTTCGCCATCGTGCTGCTGCTGATCTATGTGCTCGTCGTGGGCTGGTTCCAGTCCTTCACGGTGCCGCTCGTCATCATGGCGCCCATCCCGCTCACACTCATCGGCATCCTGCCGGGCCATGCGATCACCGGTGCCTTCTTCACGGCGACATCGATGATCGGGATGATCGCGCTGGCGGGCATCATCGTACGAAACTCGATCCTGCTGGTGGACTTCATTCAGCTTGCCGAAGCGCGCGGGCGATCGCTACGCGACGCAGTGCTCGAGGCCGGCGCCGTGCGCTTCCGGCCCATCGCGCTCACCGCGGCGGCTGTCGTGGTGGGCGGACTGGTCATGGTGCTCGATCCGATCTTCCAGGGCTTGGCGGTGGCATTGATGAGCGGCGCGATCGTCGCCACGGTGCTCACGATGGTGGTGGTGCCGATTCTCTACTGGGAGCTGCGTCGGCGTGGGCCGGTGGTGGTCCCGCAGCCTGCCACGGTTGATGAGCGTGTCCTGCTGGCGCCGTCCGTCCCGGATCACGTTGCTGCGTAGGGCGCCTCGGCTGTGCGCAGAATGGAATGGCAGACGGTCATGGAGACGGGATGGAACGCAGTTGCTCGACCCACACACACTCAATCGGAGCATCATCATGTGTCTCGACAGCGTCATCCGCCGCTTTGCCGGCGCGTTCATCCTCGCGTCGCTTGCGCTGGGCCACTGGGTGAATCCGGCGTGGTTTTTGTTCACCGCGTTCGTTGGACTCAATTTGCTGCAGTCGAGCTTCACCAATTTTTGCCCGCTCGAGCGGGTGCTCGGTGCACTGGGGTTTCCTGGCTGCCGGCGACGGGCTGCGGCGGGACGTTGAATGTCTCGTACCCGGCACCCACACCGAACCCGGGTGCTGGTCGGTGCAAGGGCTGGTGCAGGACCGCCGCGGACAATCCGTCGAGCGTCGACACAACCAATCGCGGGGACTAACATGAGTAACGGAGCCGGGACGTTCGCACGGTTCATGGCGTCACCAGCGGGCCGATCAATCCGTGTGGTCGCAGGACTGGCCTTGATCGCGTGGGGTTGGTCGAATCACGAGACCGCGACGGGAATGATCCTCATGCTGGTCGGAGTGGCGCCCTTGCTCGCGGGGGTGTTCAACGTGTGTCTCATCGCGCCCATCATCGGCGCGCCGTTTTCCGGAAAGCGGGCGCTCGAGGACCGATAATGACGGTGCGCGGCGCTGATCGGGAAAGGACGCCAGCGTCTCATCCTGAAACGATAGTGCATGATGAACAGTTCAACCCCAACGGGTCACATCTTTCCGTGCGTCCACGATGAAAACGCCACCAGCGCACTTGCTCACACCGGAACTCCTCGAGCTGCTCGCAGACCGGTTCAAGGCGCTCGCCGAGCCGGCACGACTCTCGATCCTGAACTTTCTCCGCGCCGGGGAGATGACGGTCGGCGAGCTCGTGGAGGAGACCGGCTTCGGCCAGGCCAACGTGTCCAAGCACCTGCAGGTGCTCAACACGGCGGGGTTCGTGCGACGACGCAAGGAAGGGCTGTTCGTCTACTATGCGCTCGCCGACAAGAGCGTCTCCCAGCTCTGTGACAACATGTGCAGCCGAATCGAGGCACACACGAAAGCGCGCGCGAAGATCATCGCGAGATAGTCGGTGACCGGCGCGTTTCGCGCCAAGCAGCAGCATCCCGACCACGCCAACAGGAGAACACATGCAGATCCATGTCGACACCGGCCACAGTATCGATGGAAACGAGGCCATGGTGAGCGCGACCACCGACACTGCGGCGCACGACATCCGCTGCACGCTGGACGCCCGTCTCGCAGGTCGGCAGCCGATCGCGGTGACACACCACACCGGCATGAAAGCGATGCGCTAGCGGCTGTCGCTGGAGCACTTCTTGCCACTTCAGGTGATAACGCAACACTCCCGACTGGAGGCATTCGGGTTGAGCCCACGCACAAGTGCCGAATTGCGCGACGCTGCTGGGCGGGCGAGCCGAGCGGTCCGGATGGGATTGATCGCCGCAATGGTTGCCGCACTGTGCCTGATGGCCACCGCGACCGTGGTGGCCGCGCAGGACACCTCGTCGAACAGTGTCACGCGGGCGAATGCGGCGGTGAACGGCGCTGATCTCTCGCTCGCACCGACCAAGGTTGACGTCAACCCCGTGGCGCGAGACGAGGAGATCCGCCGACGCCTGCAGAATGTCCTCGAGGCCACGGGATGGTTCAGGTCATCGCGCGTGCGTGTGCAATCTGGCGTGGTGTTCCTCGAGGGGAGCGCCGACACCCAGCAAGGTCGCACGTGGGCCGGCGATCTCGCGCGAAACACGCAGGACGTGGTGGCGGTCGTCAATCGGATCACGGTGTCCAGTCCGTCCATCTGGGACTTCGGTCCCGCCTCGCGCGGACTCGCGGTACTCTGGCGCGACCTGATCGGCGCGCTGCCTTCGATCGGCTTTGGAGCGATCGTGTTTGCGCTGTCGCTCTTCGCGGCCATTGGAGCGGCGCGTGGAACGCGACGTGTGCTGCACCAGCGAGTCCGCGTGAAACTGTTGCGCACCGTAATGGCTCGTGCAATGGGGGCGCTCGTCCTCCTGCTTGGCGTGTATGTGATCCTGCGCGTCATGGGACTCACGCAGCTTGCGCTGACCATCGTCGGTGGAACGGGCCTGATCGGACTCGCGGTCGGCATCGCCTTTCGCGATATCACCGAGAACTTTCTCGCGAGCATCTTCCTCAGCATTCAGCGCCCGTTCGAGCCAGCGGACCTGATCGAGGTGGCCGGCGTCACGGGATACGTCCAGCAGTTGAACATGCGCACGACGGTCCTGATGAATCTCGATGGCAACGTCGTCCAGATCCCGAATGCGACAGTCTACAAGAGCAACCTCAGGAACTACACGACGAACTGCAATCGTCGTGAGGTGTTCGACATCGGTATCGGGTACGACGATGCGATTGGTGAAGCCCAGGAGATTGCGCGCCGCGTGCTCGATGCACATCCCGCCGTGCTCCAGGATCCCGAGCCGTCCGTGCTCGCCCAGAGCCTCGGCGCCTCGACCGTCAACTTGCGCGTGTATTTCTGGATCGATGGAAAGCAGAACAGCTGGCTCAAGGTCAGGTCCTCCGTCATTCGGCTGGTGAAGCGAGAATTCCAGCAACATGGCATCTCGATGCCGGATTCCGCCCGTGAGATCATCTTTCCACAAGGCATTCCGCGCGCGCGCGAGGCGCCCGACCACGCGCCAGTGAAGGCCGCGCCCAGCGCGGCGCCGGATCACAACGTCATCTCGACGAAGGCCGAGGGGGGGCTCCATAGCGAGGCTGCGGTGATCGAGGAACAGGCGCGCCGGACGCGCAAGCCGGACGAGGAGGATCTGCTCGAGCCCGGAAGCGTCAAGCACAGGGAAATGACCAACGCCGGCTGAGGCTGACGGCGTGGATGTCAATACAGTGGGAGGTGCAACACCGTGCCGAGAAAAGCAGCCACCGACCGCGAGAGGAGGGGAACGCGAGCCACACCAGAATGATGAAGCCAAGGCGATTGGCGTTGAGCGAATCCACGAGTGCCCGCCCGAGCGGCGTCACTCCTGCCGAGAACATGCTGAGCCGCATCATCGATGCGACGTCGTTTGCCCACAGCTCGCGCAGCATGCGCACCAGTGCGCTCGTATCGGCAGCGTCGCCGACCATCGCCAACTGCGTGAGGTGGTAGCGCACCTCCGGATGTCCGGCCGAATCGAGCACCGCTTCGCGATAGGCCATCAGCCCTCGTCCAACCGCCAGTCACGGAGCGCACGTTCGCCGGAGAGAAATGCCTTGAGTGCGGGGACGGACACCGTGCCGCCCAGCACAGTATTGCCGAGGACTCGGCCCTCGGCAGGAGAGCACGGGGGTCGGGCAGGCACACGCGCCGAGCACCGCGCTGGCGGAGACGGGCGAGGGACGCATGCGGTTCATGGCGCTCTCCGGGATGATCGCGAGCGCAACCTTCCTCGTCGCGTGCGTCGCACACGCCGCCACGGTGTTTCTCGTAGCGCCGTGCGCGGGTTGATGCGGTCGTGCGATCCAACGTTCGTGGGTGCACAGCATCCCACCTGATCTCCGCAGCTACCTGCTGAGCACAGGCGTCCAGCCGCCGAGCACGAAGGCGGCGTTGCTGTAGTCGACGATCGTTTTCATTCGCAAGACAGTCAGCAAGACCGCACGCCACGAATCGCGGCGGTCAACCATGGCGTCGGCGCATCGATCGAAGACGCGCAACGGCTGTGCGCGCGCTAGAGCCGGGCGCGTCGAAGGAGTTGTGCGTTGAGCGCGACGACGATCGTGCTGACCGACATCAGCACGGCGCCGATGGCCGGGCTCAACACGACTCCCCAACGCTCCAGGATGCCGGCCGCAAGAGGAATGGCGATGACGTTGTAGCCCGCCGCCCACCAAAGGTTCTGGATCATCTTGCGATATGTCGCCTTGCTCAACGCGATGATCTTCGGTACGTCGCGGGGATCGTTACGCACGAGCACGATGTCACCCGCCTCGACCGCGACGTCGGTACCCGCTCCGATCGCAACGCCCACGTTGGCCGTGAGGAGCGCGGGCGCGTCATTCACGCCATCACCGACCATCGCGATGCGCTTTCCCTGCGCCTGCAACGCCTTGATCTTGTCGGCCTTCTGCTCCGGAAGCACCTGTGCAAAGACGGTGTCGATCTTCAGTTCCTTCGCGACGGCATCGGCAACAGCCTGTGCGTCGCCAGTCAGCATCACCACATCCACGCCGATGTCGTGGAGACGCTGCACCGCCTCCGCCGCTTCGGGGCGAATCGCGTCAGCCACCGCGAATGCGGCGAGTGCGTGGCCATTCTCCACGAGATACACGACTCCTTCCCCGCGCCCCGCCGCTGCGTCCGCAAACGTGCGCAGCGCGGGCGGCGGTTCGACACTGAGCTTCTTCAACAGATTCGGTCCGCCCGCCGCGAAATGTCGGCCGTCCACGACGGCCTGCACGCCGTATCCGGGAATCGCCTGGAACTCGCTCACGGGAGGCAACGTGATCGTGCGCTCGGCCGCAGTGTTGACGATCGCCTTCGCCACCGAGTGCTCGGCATCCTGCTCCACGGCTGCGGCGAATCGCAGCGCGTCCGCATCGGTGAGTGCTTCGGTCACCTGAATGGCGACGACGCGGTGTTCGCCACGCGTGAGCGTGCCCGTCTTGTCGAAGACGACCGTGGTGACGTTGCGCGCCTCCTCCAGCCCACGCCGGTCGCGCACGAGCAGGCCATTACGGGCACCGACAGTGGTGGAGATCGCGACGACGAGCGGCACCGCGAGTCCGAGTGCGTGCGGGCACGCGATGACGAGCACCGTCACGACGCGCTCGACGATGAACGACGTCGGAGCCGACAGCATCGCCCATACGATCGCCGTCAGTACGGCGGATCCGAGTGCGACAAAGGTCAGGTGGAACGCAGCGCGGTCGGCCAGCACCTGTGCGCGCGAGCGCGATTGCTGTGCCTGCTCGACCAGCCGCATGATGCCCGCGAGTGCGGTGCCGTCGCCCGTCTTCGTCACTTCGACGCGGAGCGAACCTTCGGCATTCACCGTTCCGGCGATTACCGTCGCCTCGGGGGCCTTTTCGATGAGCCGTGATTCGCCGGTGATCATCGATTCGTTCACAGAGCTCTTGCCTTCGCGCACCACGCCATCCGCGGGAATGCTCGCGCCAGGTCGAATCAGAATCAGGTCTCCGTCGTGCAGCTCGGCGAGCGGAATGTCGACGGGCTGTCCGTTCTCGAGGCGAGTGGCCGTGTCAGGCAGCAGCTTCGCCAACTCCGCGAGCGCCCCCTGTGCCTGCGAGATGGAACGCATCTCCATCCAGTGGCCCAGGAGCATGATCGTCACGAGCGACGCCAGCTCCCACCAGAGCGACATGCCGTTGAATCCGAAGGTCACGGCAACGCTGAACACGAACGCGACCGTGATGGCGAGCGAGATGAGCGTCATCATGCCCGGCTTCCGCTCGGCGATCTCACCCCATGCGCCCTTGACGAACACCCAGCCGCCGTAGAAGTAGACGGCAGTGCCGAAGACGACCGGGATCCATCGCGCACCGGGGACCGCAGGCGGCGTGAAGTGCAGCAGCCCGGGAATCATCTCACCCCAGACGAGCGTCGGGAGCGTCAGGAGCAGCGTGATCCAGAACTTGTTCCGGAACATCGCGACGGAGTGCCCCGCGTGCTTGTCGTGCCCCTCGTGACTCGTGTGCCCAGCGCGGTCGTCGGCAGGGTCGGGCGCGACCTTGACGTCGTGACCTGCGTGGTTGTGATCCATCGACCGCTCGCGCGTTGAGTGTTGCTGTGCCATTCGCGTCGCCCACGGGCAGGGCATACAACAAGGTATCACAAGGCGGGGTCTCTTCCGCTAATCGCTCACAGCCGACGTACCGCCCACACGAGCCGCAGCCCGACGCTCGTCATGACCAGCATGGACATGATCCAGAACAGCACGACGAGGCGATCGGGAATCAGAAAGAAGAGCGTGTAGAGGAGCACTGTCTCCGTACCGCCGATCACGCCTTCGGGCATCGTGATCGACGTCAGTTCATCATGGACGCGCGCGCCGAGATCGCGCCGCTCGAGGATCGCGGCGAGATACATCCACGAGGCCGCGTTGACGTAGAAGCTGGCGAGCAGCACCAGCGCGGCGATCGCGAGGGGAAGAGCCGGCGACGCGAGGACGAAGGCGATCGGGATCGCTGCGTACACCACGAAATCGAGCACGATGTCCACGTAACCGCCGAAGTCCGTCTGCGATCCCTGTGCGCGCGCGAGCGAGCCGTCGAGGCCATCCAGTACGCGGTTGATCACCCAGAGGGCGAGCGCTGCTCGATAGGCGCCGCGCGCGACGAGCACCGCCGCGAGGAGCCCCGCGACGAAGCCGGCGAGGGTCAGCGTCATCGGAGACACGCGCTGCCCGATCGCCCGCGTCACCGGCGCGAACACCCGTTCCTTCAGCGGTCGCAGTACTACGTCGAACACGGCAACGCCGATTCGGGAAAGACACGCACACTGCGGGCGTCGAACGACACGCCGACCACGTCCCCCACGTTCGCCGATGCCTCACTCGAAGTGAGCGTTCCCTCGAGCTCGAAGCCCTGGTCCCCGTCCGCGAGACGAACGACCACGGTCGACCCGCGAGGCCGCTGCCTGAACGCGACGATGGTGCCTGGGGTGGTTCCCTCGCAGGGAGGGCCGACGCGCAGTTCTTCCGCGCGAACGACGACGATCACTGGTCCGACGACCGGCGGAGCATCACGCAGCGTGGTCGACTCCAGGATGCCGAGCGCGGATTCGACGCGCCTGTCGGCGCGGATGCGTCCGCGGACTTCCTGGAAGAGGCCGAGGAAGCGCGCAACGGCGAGCGTCGCCGGTTGCGAGAAGAGCTGCGCTGGGGTCGACACCTGTGCGATACGTCCGTCGATCAGCACGGCCACCCGATCCGCGAGGAGGCCTGCATCGTCGAGGTCATGCGTGACGAGCATCATCGCGGGTCCGTACTCGTCCTGCGCCGCGACGATCGCCTCCCGCACTTCGTTGCGCAGCGTCGGATCCAGTGCCGACAGCGGTTCGTCGAGGAGGAGTGCCGCCGGCCGCGCTGCGATGGCGCGCGCCAGCGCGACGCGATGACGCTGTCCGCCGCTCAACGTGTGGACGGCCCGCGGGCCGAACTCCTCCAGCTGCATCGCCGACAGTGCGGTGCGCGCGCGTGCGTCGACGGCCTGACCTCGTTGTCCTCGAACGCGAAGGGGGAATGCTATGTTCTCCGCGACGCTCAGATGCGAGAACAACACTGGCGACTGATGCAGGTACACGACATCGCGGCGCTCGGGCGGCAGGCGAGTCACATCCGCCGTCCCCACCCGCACACTTCCGCCGTCGATGCGGGTGAGGCCAGCCACGGCGCGTAACAGCGATGTCTTGCCGGCTCCCGACGGCCCGAGCACGACGACCCGCTCTCCTGCCGCCACACTGAGTGACAGCTCGACGATGCCGCGCCCATCGCCGAAGCGCAGCGACAAGCAGTCGAGGTGCAGCGCATGTCCCAACGCAGGGCGCGACGCCATGTGCCTCATGCGAATGACATCGCGGTACGACGTGCGCCCCACCGCAGCGCGACGAACGCAATCGCCGGTGGAATCACCAGGAGGAGTGAGCCCACGGCCGCCGGCTGGTCCTGGCCGGCGCGGACGTATGCGAACACCTCGATCGGAAGTGCACGTACGTCACCGCCCCCGACCACGAGCGTAAGCGCGAACTGCGTCCACGATACGAGGAACCCGACGATCAGCGCCTCCGCGATCTGCGGGCGAAGCAGCGGCAGTGTCACGCGTCGCCAGGTCTGCGCGCGCGTCGCGCCCAGCGTACGCGATTCTTCCTCCACGCGGGCGTCGAACAGGGTGAACGTGCCCAGGAAGAGCAGCGTGAGGTAGCCGACCGCCGGCACCAGGTGCGCGACGAGCACGCCGGCGGCTGTGCCGCCGAGTCCGAGTCGGATGAGCATGACCTGGAGTCCGGTTCCCAGGGCGAGCGGCGGTGCGGCGACGGGAAGGAACGCTGCGGCGGCCGCCAGATGCCGCGGCCACCCATGCAATCGCGCGAGCGACCGGCCCAGCGGGATGGCCGCCGCACACGCAAGGATCGCCGTCGCGATCGCGAGCACTACGCTTGTGCCGAGCGCACGGAGCATGGCGTCCGCACCCTCACGGAGATTCCATGCGTCGAGCGTCCAATGCCCGGGGACCAGCGCGGGGAAGAACCAGCCCGTCCCGAGTGACTGCACCACCAACATGAGCAGGGGCGCGGCGCTCGTCAGCGCGAAAAGGACGAGGAGCACCGAACGCAACGCTGTGAAGGAGCGCGAGGCGGTTCTGCCGACGACACTGTTCATTCGGCGAGCGGCTCCCATCGTGCGCGCGCCCACTCGTGCGCCGCGACTGCGACGACGGCGATCCCGAGCAGCAACAGGGTGAGCACGTAGGCGTCGCCGCGCCGGGTGAGGTCGGGATCAGCCGCACGATCGGCGATGGCGAGCGGCAGCGCGAGCGGCGCGCTCGGCGCGAGCAGCACGGCCGCCTCGTAGCTCCCCGCGACGAAGATGAACACCGAGAGGACGGCCGGCAGCAGGCCGCGCCACAGCACGGGCCACGTCACGCGTCGAAACGTCGCCCATGCACCTGCGCCGAGGGTACGCGCCGCTTCTTCCGCAGCGTTGGTTCGCGTCGCGAGGAGCGCACTCGCAACCACCGTGAGAAACGCCGTCTCCTTCCATGCCATCGTCAGCACGAGACCGACGCCCCACCGGTCGTAGACCAATACCGGCATGTCCGATGGTGCGGAGATCCAGCCGCCAGCGAATGCCAGGCGCGCGAGCAGGCCACTCTGTCCGAGGATCCAGACGCCAAGCGCCGCCGCGACGAGCTGCGGCAACGGAAGGGGCAGGGCAGCGAGCGCAAGGCCGATACGGTCCGCGAGTCGTGAGCCCCGAAACACTACAGCGGCGGTCACGGCGGCCACCGTCGCGATGGCGGTCGCCATCGCGGCGACGCCGATGCTCCATCCGACCCCCGCCCAGGTGGCGGGATCGGTGAGCACACGTGCGATGCGAGCGGTGGATGCGCCGTCCGCGCCGGCGCCGAGGAGCCCCGTGCTCGCCGCGGCAGAGTAGCCGATGCCGGCGAGCACCGGTGCCGCGACGATGAGCGCGAGAAGGACGCCGACGAGCCCGCCGCGGCCGGCGTGTTGGTCACCACGTCCTTTCATCATCCGCTGCCCGGCCGCTGCGGCACCGCGGATCGCACGTGCTTTCGCCAGTCAGCAGCGAGCCGCTCGTGGTAGCGCGGTGACACTTCCGGCCGTGCGTACTTCGCCAGCGAATCGCGCGGCACCTGGCGAGGGTCCGTCTCGAGGGCGTCGAATCGGGCGCGCCACTCCGCTGGCAACCGCTGCGCGTCGAGCACCGTGCCGTCGGCCCAGACGTCGGGCCGCGCCTTCTCCAGTTGCGCCTCGGGTGACAGGAGGAAATTCGCGACCACCATCGCGCCCGCCGCGTTTGGCGCGTTCCACGGGATACCCAGGTAATGACTGTTCGCGATCGTCCCATCCCGCAGAAGGAGCGCCCGGGCCGTCGAGGGCAGCACGTGCTGGCGCACCTTCGTCACGACGTCGTTCTGGTTGCTGGACATCGAGAAATCGATCTCTCCGTTCGCGAACAGGCGGTGCATCGTGGCAACGTCGAGCGGATACGTCGAACCGGCGCGCCAGAGCGCCGGTTGCAGCGAATCGAGCCATGCGAAGACCCCATCGCGCGCGGCGATGTAGCGCGTCGAGTCGAAGCCGCCCGCGAACCGCTCGGCGCCGCCACCCTCGGCATACATGAGAATCTTGAGAAAGGTCGTACCCGTGAATCCCTGGTCGTACGTGAAGCGCCCGGGATGCGCGCGGATCCATCGTGCGAGTTCGGCGAAGCTGCGCGGCGGTTCCGGCGTGCGGATGGAGTCGTAGATGAGCGCGAACTGCACGCGTCCCCAAGGGCTCTCGTAGCCGGCGGGATTCTGCTCGAAGTCGCGCATGACGATCGGTGACGCGCTGTCGACGTACGCTGCGCTCGGGAGCCGCGCCGACCATGGACCGGCGAGCAGTCGCTCGCGCCGCAGGTTTCCGAACGTCTCGCCGTTGATCCACAGCAGGCTCGCGGACCCCGTGCGTCGTCCCGCCTCGCGCTCGACGACGAGCTGATTGACGAGCTCCGGCCCCTGACCCTCGACGGCACGCAGCGAGATACCGTAGCGGTCCCGCAGGCGCTGGGCCACCCAGCCATCGACGTAGGCGTTGATCGACGGGTCGCCGCGCCACATGCGCCACACAACGTCGGTGCCACGCGCCCGCGCGAGCACGCTGTCCCACGGCAGGCCCGCGAGCGAATCCACGCCAGCCTGACCCGACGGCGCGTCGCGACGCGACACACACGCGGCCAGCAGCACGAGCACAGCGATCGCCGTCGCGCGTAGAATCGCCGTCGCGGGCAGCCTTCTCCCGCGAGGCAGCGCGCTGTCAGAACGCATATCGCGCCGAGAACTGCAGCTGTCGCGGCGGACCCGCGCTCGAGAGGAGAATGGGATCGCCGGGCTTGCCGACCTGCGTCCGCGAACCGCCACCCGGAATGCCGTTGGCGTAGCCGCTCGCGACGGTGGAGTTCAGAACGTTGAACACGTCGGCACGCAGCTCGAGCGCTCCGCTGAGGAAGGTGGTGCCCGGTATGGAGTACGCCACGCTTCCGTGAAGCAGGAATGTACCCGGCAGGCGCTCGCCATTGCGCGGCACGCCGGAGAAACGGTCCTGGTTGCCGAGGAATCCGTTGCCGAAGGTATCGCCAGAGCCATCGAGATCGCGGAAGAAGGCGATCCGGTTGATCGGCTGTCCGGTCTGATAGTCGGCGATCGTCGCGAGCGCGAGATGGCTGATGCCCGTGAACGTCGTGCGGAGCGTCGCCTTGTGCCGGCGGTCATTCACCGCATCGGCCCACTCGAGGTCGAAGTCGTTCCCCTGTGTCGCGTTGAAGTTGATGTCCTCGGTGTTGTTCCGCGCATGCGACCAGACCCAGTTGCCGTCGATCAGCAACTGGTCGCCGGCCCGGTAGTGCACCGACGTGTAGAGTCCACGGTAGGTGGATTCTCCGCCACTCTCGCTCGTCGTGTGCCGGCGGTAGCTCCCCGTGACGGGAGGTACTGGCCGATAGGCGTCGCCGACAATTGGTGGCAGCGAAACGGTGTCCAACGGACCGATGCCGCGCGTGTCAGGGTTGAGGTCCCACGATCTGGGCAGGTGCGTCGTGGTGACGACGACACCGTCGACGCTCATGGCCACTCGGTCGCCGAACTGGCGCTGGTAGCCGAGCGAATATTGGTAGCTCCGCGGATCCCGGATACCGAGCGCGAACAGTTCACGGATCTCGCCCGGTGGCAGCTGGGAACGGTCCAGCCCCGCACTGCGTGGTCCCTGGAGAAACGCCGGAGCCTGCGCGCCCGCGAAGGTGACCGTCTGGTTGCCATTCGGGCCGAACTGGACGGCGTCGGAGTAGATGGCGTAGGGCAGCTTGCCGGTGTAGATGCCGGCGCCGGCGCGGACGACGCTCGTCGGCGTGGCGAGCCAGTTGATGGAGCCGCGGGGCTGGATGTTGCGCAGGTCGGGACGGCTCGCACCGCGTGACGTGAGATCATCATAGTCCCAGCGAAGTCCCAGCGTGAGCGTGACATCGGGGCTGACGCGCCAGAGATCCTCGGCGAACGCGCCGATGAGCGTCTGCCCGAGGTCGACCTGCTTTTGTGCCGCGTCGATCGTGTAGCGGAGGACGCGCACGTTCGCCGGTATGTCCGAGAACCTGTAGCGACCGTCGGCCTGGCGCGGGATGTTGCCGTCGTCGAGCACGACGTAGGCACCGATCGGATTGGTCTGTGAGCCCGTCAGTCGGAACGCTGAGCGGAATGCGTCGGCGCCGAGTCGGAGCTGGTGGTCGCGACCGAGGCTCGCCTGGAACACGTTCCGAAGCTGGAACTGACGCTCGCTCTCGTCGAACACGAAATTGCTCGATCCCACGACGCCCACGGCAACGGTGTCGCTGCCGCCAGGCTGCACCTGCATGATCGTCACCTGGGGTGCGTCGACGCTGCTCCGGGTGGGCGGGTAGCTCCAGCGGAACGTGCTGAATTGCGCACTCGCCTCGTTGACCCATCGGCCGTCGCGCAACGCGCTGCGGTGAATGAGCGCCGTCGCGGTGCCGATGCGTTGCACGGTGACGTCGGCTTCGGGCGCGATGATTCCGGTTCCGTCCCCAGCGCGATTGACGTGGCTGACGGCGACTCGCAGTGTCGTCGTCTGCGTCGGGCTCCACCCTTGGTCCACGCGACCAAACGCTTTGGTCGTCTCGCGAAGCTCTCGTCCGAGGAACGTCGCGCTCGCGGTGGAGTTCACACGCTCGTCATTCTCGTTCGTGTACTCGATGGCACCGAAGACATACGCGCCACTGCCGTCGGCGCGTGCGGAACGCAACGGTCCTCCTCCAGCGCCTCCAAGCTGCGTGCGACGGAATCCTCGCTGCGCCTGCCGAAAATCCGCCGCATTCTCTCCGTTCGGCACAACGGACGCCTTGGCATCGAAGGGCAGGCCGGGCCGGTCATACACGAATGCCTCGCCGCTCCAGTGATCGCCGCCGGAGCGCGTCTCCATGTTCACGACGCCATTCGAGCTGCGCCCGAACTCCGCGCCATAGGAGGTCGAGAGCACGTCGAGTCGTGCCAACGCGGACAATGGGAGCTCGACGCGCGGCCCGCCAAGAAAGCCCTCGTTGTTCTCGAGTCCGTCGAGCGCGTACTGGGTATAGAGCGAATTCGCACCGTTGATCGAGAGCCTGGGCGCATCGCCGAAAAAGCCCGTGGCCTGAGCCACACCCGGAATGTTGTAGGCGAGGGCAATCGGATCGCGCGCGTCGGTCGGCAACCGCTCGATCTCCCGACGCTCCACCGTGCCGCCGGTGTTGGCGTCCCGAATATTCAGGAGCGGACGCTCGCGCGTGGCGACGACACTCATGACGTCCAGTTGTGTGCGGCTGTGAAACGTCACTCCCACGTTTCGCTCCGACCCTGCGGCAAGCGCCACGATCGGGACGGCGACGGGGTCCAACCCGAGACGGCGCACCAGGAGCGTCCCCCTGGTATCGGCGGCGACATGCAGCGTAAACCGGCCACTCGAGTCGGTCGCGGTGGAGAACTTGCCCGGCTCGAAGGTGACCTGCGCGCCGGCGACGGGACGACCACTCTGCTCCCGGACGATACCCGTGAGCACCGCCGTGTCCGCAGCGCGCTGTTGCGCATTCAGGACGACGGGGTGCGCGATACGCACCGCACTCGCCACGAGTAAAGCGCAGAGAACGCGGCGCCACGCGCGCCCGATGTGTCGGCACATCATGTTCCTGAAAGGCACATCGGAAGCACGGTCGGGAGTCGGACGTTGTTCACAGCCACCTTCACTGAAAAGAGATCATCGACGGCGGACGCCGTCACGGTGACCCGGCAAGTCGCGACCGTGCGGAAAGATTCCCGGTGTCGCTCAGGCGTTCTCGGAGGGGCGGCCCCGCAGTCGGCGCACGAGCGTCGGGACGAGCGACAGTGCGAGCAGCAGCGCAGCGGCGAGCGTCGCCCGCACGAAGGCCGTGCGACCGGCTCCGCTCGCGCCGGCGACCAGGCTGTCAGCGAAATACGTGTAGATGATGGTGCCCGGGATAATCCCGAGCGCCGTCCCCGCCACGAACTCCCGGAACGGAACGCGCGCGAGTCCGGAAGCAAGATTGACGACATTGAACGGCATGACGGTGATGAGTCGAAGGCGCAGGATCGTGGCGAATCCGTGGCGCTCACCGAGGGCGTCGAGCTTCCCGGCCGCCTTGCCCAGTAGTCCCCGAATGGCCTCGCCTCCAAGCGCACGCGCGAGCCAGTACGCGCCGCACGCGCCGAGCAGCGCACCAAGCCAGCTGAGCGCCGAGCCAAGCGCCAGGCCGAAGATCGCTCCCCCGGCCAGTGTGAGCGGGAACCCCGGCAGGCCGAGTGAGGCAATGAGACCATACGCGACGATGAACAGCGGCACGATGCCGCGGACCTGGCGCACTTTCCGGATCGCCTCAGCGAGTCGTTGCGGATCGCGCAGGTCGAAGAATCCCAGTCGTTGCGCGCCGAAGGCCGCGCCGGCGATCACCCCCGCCAGGATGGCGAGCTTGACCCAGCGCAGCGGTCCGTTCGACTGCGCCGACGGAGGGACTGTGGTCGTGCGCTCAGACGACCTCTTCGCGTTCACGCCGTCACGCGGAAGAAGAGCCCGAAGAGTCGCTTCACGCGGGGTGTGAGTCGCCCGCGCCGATACGCATCAGCGGCCTTGCGGATCGCCCCGGCCTGCGTGGGATAGGGATGTATCGTCTTGCCCAGTCCGCCCAGCCCGACATCATTGACCATCGCCGCGGTCACCTCGCTGATCATCTCCCCGGCGTGATCCGCGACGAGCGTGGCGCCGAGGATCCGGTCCGAACCTCGCGCGAGGTGGACGCGCAGGAATCCGTCGTCGTCACCGTCGAGCACCGCGCGGTCGACGTCGGTGAACGGAATCGAGATGGATACGATGCGGTCACCGGCGGCCTCGACTTCCTTCGCCGTGATCCCGACATGCGCCACTTCGGGGCTCGTGTACGTGCACCACGGCATCACGAGGTCAGTCGCCTTGCCGCCGCCGAATCCGAAGAACAACGCATTCGGTACGACGAGCCGTGCCTGCGCATCGGCGGCGTGCGTGAACTGATATTTCGACGCGCAGTCCCCGATCGCGAAGATGCGACGATTGGTGGTGCGGAAGCGGTCGTTGACGTCGATGCCCTTTGGCCCGCACGTGACGCCAGCCGCCGAGAGGCCAAGTCCCTCGACATTCGGCACGCGTCCGGTAGCGACGAGGATTGCGTCGCCAGTGATGTCGGCGCTGTGATCGTCCACATCGTATGTCAGTGTGCGTGCCTCGCCCGTTCGGTGCGCGGCACGCACCCTCGCTCCGTGCTGAATCACCACGCCGTCGGCAACGAGCGATTTCTCGACCGCGCGAGCGGCGTCTGCGTCTTCGCGTGGAAGCAGTTGCGAATCGGCGTTGAGGATCGTGACCGCGCTGCCGAGGCGAGCGAACGCCTGTGCGAGCTCGCAGCCAATGGGGCCACCACCGATGACGAGAAGCCTCGGTGGCAATGCGTCGATGTCGAACACGTTCTCGTTCGTCAGGAATCCGGCGTCGGCGAGGCCCGCGATCGGCGGCACCGCTGCTCGGCCGCCCGTCGCGATGATCGCGCGACGAAAGTGGAGTGCCGCAACCCGGTCGTCGGTTCCGCGCACCGTTATCGCGTCCTGCGCGGTGAAGGACGCCTCGCCGAAAAAGACGTCCACGCCCAGGTCCCTGAAGCGAGCTGCGGAATCGACACGGCTCAGCGATGCGCGCACGCGCTTTACGCGGCCCAAGGCGGCGGCGAAGTCGCCGTCGCCAGACACGCGAGGGCCACCGAACCGCTCTGCTGCCGTGCGCGCGTCGTGCGAGGCGCGCGCTGCGCGGAGCAATCCCTTCGACGGCACACATCCCACATTGAGGCAGTCGCCTCCCATCAGGTGACGTTCGATCAGCGCCACTCGCGCGCCGAGCCCGATGGCGATCGCCGCGCTCACGAGGCCGGCCGTGCCCGCGCCGATCACGACGAGCTGATACCGCTCGGCGGGTTTCGGATTCTGCCACTGCGGAGGATGCACGTTCCCCAGGCGCAGCCGCTCCCAATCGCTTGACGAGCGCGCCGGCACGGTGCGGGTCTCGGCTCCTTCCAGGTGATTCACCACCGTTCGTCTCCCTGATCGCGTGATGAGCAGACGCCTCGATCGCAAGGCAGGATCGAAGGCGAGCATCTTGTCCCCATCAAGGCGCAGCGAAGCCCTCCGCGGTCAACGCAGCAACGAGACGGGTCCGCAGTCCTCCAAAATCCGAATGCTCACGTCGCACACGCGCGATCTGGCCGAGAAAGGTCTGCTCGAACCGGTACTGCGGATAACACCGCTCGCACATCGCGATGTGCGCTTCGATCTCGGCAAGACGAGTAGTGGTGAGCTCTCCGTCCAGGTAAGCCCAGATCTCCCGCATCACCGCCTGGCAGTCGAGCATGGGATTCACGGGCGAACCTCCGTCCGGGTGGTGGAAAGGCTGGGAGTGACCAGGCCAAGGTCCTTGGCGTAGGCGAGCAAGCGCTCCTGCAGCAGACGTCGGCCGCGATAGAGGCGCGAGCGAATCGTGCCGATCGGTACTCCAACGACCGCGGCCGCCGTATCGTACGACTGGTCCTCGACGTCGACGAGGAGCACGGCCTCACGGAACGCATGAGGGAGCTCGCTCAGCGCGCGCTCCAGCGCGTCGCGCAGGTCGATCTGCGCGAAGACGTCGCCGAAGCCTGACTGCTGGGCCGACATGTGTACCGCGGCGGCGGCGAGCGACTCCAACTCCGGATCGTCGCAAGACACCATCCGCCGCTCGCGATGCTGGTTCCGGTAATAGGTGTTGCGGCAGATGGTAAACAGCCATCCTCGACATGCACTTCCCGGCGCGTATGTGCTCCAGGATCGATAGGCTCGCAGAAATGTCTCCTGCACGAGGTCGTCGGCATCGGGTTCGCTTCGCGTGAGCGACAACGCGAACCGCGTGACCTCGGGTAGCCACCGGAGCGCCTCCTCGTGGAAGCGCTCGTCCTTTCTTCGTTTCTCGGTAAAGTCGTCAGCCATGTCGGGGGGGTAAGTCGCGACCGCCGCGATTCGTTCCCCATCGGTCGCGGGAACGGAAGATGTCCGCGAGGAACGACGCGCCGCCATCTGGGAGATCGACCCGCCGAGCGGTGCGCACCGGATCTATGCGTCGAGTCTGCGAACGCGGTCGCGACTGCTGTTGCACCCGACTACGCGCTCGGCCCACACACCGCATCACTCGGCCTGACATCGGCTCTCGGCACGATGTTGCCACAGCCGTTCGCACACGGGATTGTTCGTCGGACGACACGGCTCGTGGAATCGCAAGCCGCGGAGCGGCTACCGCGTGATCTTCGAGCGAACTCGCTGGCTGCCTTTCGAGCTCCTGAAGCACGAATACCTGCGCCAGGCCCAACCCGATCCTTGCCGATCGAGAAGGCACCGAACGGATTCTCCACGGTCTTCTGCGCGGCGAGCGCCACGGCAAGTCCGCCGATGCCGAGTCCCGCGAGCAGGCTCGCCACTGGATAGCCGAGTGCCGAGAACGTCGCGACCAACGCGAGCGCCGCCACGAGCACCTTGACGAGACGCGCACCGAGTGGAACAAGCGAACGTGACGCCGGCATCGCCCGCGCATAATTCGTGTGCATGAGCGCCGGCGTCCAACCTCGACGAGCCGCCAGATCGACCAGAAGAACGTCGCGCCGAGGACGATGCGCAGAATCTGGAATACGCCGGCGCGGCTACCGATCGCGTACGGGATCCCACATCTGCCGAATCACTCGCCACTGACCACCCCCGTCCCGCGAAAGCAGGAGCAGCTCGGTAGACCGTGTCGTCTGGCGCGTGGTCTGTCCGCCCTTGTCGGATTGCCAGGAGAGGTTTGCGGTACCGCGGACGAGCGCGAAATCACCACCGCCTCCACCGATGTCATCGATCGTGCGGGTGAATGACGTGATGCGCGTGTGCGATCCGTCCGCCGGCCACCAGTATGCCTTGATCGCCGCCCGTCCGACGACGGGCGAATGGCCCGGTGGTACGAGGACGGCGTCGGACGCGAAGAGGCTGAGCACCGCCGCCGTGTCGTCCTTCAGCCAACCGCGCACGAACGCGGAATTGAGTGCGCGAATCGCTGCGCGGTCGGCATCCGTGAGGGCGGCCCGGTCGGCCACCCGCCGAACGTACATCAGGTCATAGCTCGATTGCCACGTACGGCCGCTGTCATTCGAGATCTCCGAAAACTGTCGAACGGAGTCGTTTCCCAGGCGAAAGAACGTGAGCCGCGTCGGCACGCGCCCAAGCTGGCCGTTGGGCGCGGGCGTGTCGCCGACGTACGCCATGTTGCCGTCCTTCAACTCTCCGCGATAGTCGTGCTGTCCGGCGGCATTGTCGACCCACGTCTGCCGCCACTTGCCCACCGACCGGTCGAAGAGATTGAAGCTCTGCCCGCGCGACCCCCCGGGCGCGGTCCAGTGTTCGACGACGACGCATCCATTGTCCTCGAGCGTGACTGTGTTGCGCGCCGGGGGACCAGCTGCCGCACTCGCTGGCTGGCCCGTGGGCCGCACGTCCCAGTCACCCAGCCAGAAGTCAAGCTCGCGAAACCGGGCGTCGTGGTGACACGGCTGCAGAACCGCGTCGAACGCGTCGACGACATCGGGCCACTTGGGGTGTGATCTGAGCCTGCTGAGGTGGCGATCGCCCTCGAGCGCAGCGGTGGTGGTGAACATGCCCGCCGCCGCCGCACGCGCGAGCTCGGCAATGGCGCTGTCGGCGCGGCCTGTCTCGGCGAACAACTGTCCCAGACGGAACGCTGCCGTTGCGGTCGGGAAACCAAGCCGTTCGCCGTCGCGTAGGTTGGTCTCAGCCTCGGCGTACCGGCGGAGTTCGAGCAATGTGACGCCGACGCGGAAGCGCGATAGTGGATGTCGCGGGAACTGGGACGCGAGCGCGGAGTACGCATCGAAGGCGCCCTGCCAATCGGGCTGCGCAAACAGCGCGTTCGCGCGCTGCAACTGCTCATTCGATGGCTGGGCCGACGCGTTCTGCGGGGCGGCAAGCGCGACGACGATGAGAGTGACGACCGCGAGGAGTCGACGAAATGAAAACGGCACGGACTGGCTCCGACGAGATGGGTGAGGCGAAGGAAGCCACCAGTCGCGCGCGCGCGCTACAACGCCATTGCTCACCTGGCGGGCATGAGCCGGTCGACTCCGTGCTGGCACATGGGCCGCGGACGGCAATCGGACAGTTTCGCTGTCCGACGGATCACCCATCGTTTCGCGACACCGGACCGATCTCGGAGTGTCTCGTCGTGTTCCCGAGGACGAGTGTGTGGATCCGCCACGAAGGCTCTCAGCCGTTTCTCGCCGATTCGACGGTTGCGACGATCTACAATCGCGGGCAGCTCTATGAACGATTTCCCCTTGCAGACGACGGCGACCGCTGCGACTGGTTCAGCGTCGACGACGACCTGGCGCGCGAGATCGCCGGCAACCTCGATCCCGACGCTGGAGACAGCTGTCGTCCTTTTCGTTTCGAGTGGACAGCCACTTCGCCGGACCTCTACTATCGGCAGCGCGCGCTCCTGGCTCGCGTCAGACGCGGCGCGCTCGACGTGCTTGCGATGGAAGAGGGTGTGATGGACATCGTCGCCGAGGTGCTCGCGCTGGCGTATCGACGGCCGGTGACGCCGATACGACGGACGGTCACCGGCGCGCGACGGCGCGAACTGGTCGCCGCGACGCGGGTCGAGCTGGCGCGTGCACTGCACGCCAACGAGTCTGTCCACGACATCGCTCGCCGGCTCGAAACGTCTCCGTTCCACTTGTGCCGGGTGTTTCGCGAATGCACCGGGCAGACGATGCACGAATACCGCACGCAGCTTCGCGTGCGTCATTCACTGGAGCGGTTGGAAGTAGTGGGTGGCGACGTAGCTCGCCTGTCGGCCATCGCGTGCGACCTGGGCTTCGCCAGCCACTCTCACTACGTGCGGGCCGCGCGCCGCCACTTCGGCGCGACACCAAGCGCGATGCGCGGCGTACTCGCCTGACGGCACCAGCACAAACCGACGAAGTACTACATCAGTTCGTCGCGGCACGGGGCGACGAGTGCGCATGATCGCGAGCAATCCAATCGCGCACGCGTGGCGTACCCTCGCATACGGAGCCCAGACGCTCTTGCCAAACCTCCACACACTTAAGGAGCTCTACCAATGCGCGCGATTCTCACCGCTGTTGCGCTTGCGACGGTCATGACGATGCCGTCAGCTGCGTCGGCCCAGACGAAGATGGTCGGCGGCGCGGCGATGTATCCGACGAAGGACATCATCGACAACGCCGTGAATTCGAAGGACCATACGACGCTCGTCGCTGCCGTCAAGGCGGCCGGGCTCGTCGAGACACTGAAGGGGAAGGGACCGTTCACCGTGTTTGCGCCGACGAATGCGGCCTTCGCCGCACTGCCGGCCGGAACGGTCGACAATCTGCTCAAGCCGGAGAACAAGGCTATGCTCACCGGCATCCTCACCTATCATGTCGTCGCGGGAAACATGGACGGCGCAGCGATCGCGAAGGCGATCAAGGCCGGTAAGGGAACGGCCGAGCTCACCACGGTCAACGGCGGAAAACTGTGGGCGATGATGAAGGGCAAGAAGATCGCGCTCAAGGACGAGAAGGGGCGAGTCGCGATGGTCACGATCGCCGACGTACACCAGTCGAACGGCGTGATCCATGTCGTCAACAAGGTGCTGATGCCCGCGAAGTAAGGGTGTCCCACGACACGGCCGTGGTTGCGGCGGCGGCAAACGGGGACGGAAGGACACGGTGAATCGTCATCATACCAGACCCTTTCCCACCATTGATGTCGCCGCTCCGCATTCCTCGCCACTGCCGCTCCGCGATCGCCCTGACGCTCTTGCTGAGTCCGGCCTTCGTCCTGCAAGCACAGACGTCAGCCGAGCCAGTACTCGGCATCGCCATGGGTACGAACCGTCGCGCGCTCGGTGAATTTCTCGGCGCGCGCGGGTGGAAGCAGGTGGCGGATTCCATCGCGGACATTGGCAAGCCCTCGCTGTACAGCGGAGCGATTGGCGCGCGGCCGGCGGAAATCATCGCGATGTTCGGAGAGTCGGGACGTCTCGTCAACCTCGCCATCAACATCCCCGCTGCATCGGCAGAGGAGCTTCGTGCGGCATACGCAGAGACGTACGCGATGCTGTCGCGAGTGCGCTGTGCGACGACGGTGCCACCGGACTATGTGGCGCAGCTCGACTCGATTCTTCGCGGGATCATCCCGTACCTGCCGCCCGAAGGGAAGGTAAGCGTGCACAATCCGCTGCTTGCCAACCACACGACTTTAGAACCTTCGACCAACACCGACTGGCCGAGTCCGACCTGGACCAATCGCGACGTGGCGATCGGGACGCAACTCACGGCGATTCGGCTCGCCCGCGAATCACGCTGGCCGTATCAAGTGTCGGTATGGAGCAGCGTTGCGATGATGGTGCAGACAGCGGCCATCTGCGAGGATTCGCGCGCCGCGGAGGACTCGGTGAGCCGCGCGGCTCTTGCCGAACGGCTCGCAAAGAGACGCGCCGAGGGCGATGCGCCGGCGATCGACTCGGTGATCGTGGTGGCCAGTGCCGGAGTGACGCTGCGTGTGGACACGGTCGTCGTGCGCGGCTCCAGCGAAGATCCCCTCATCGGCACGGAGATCCTTCTCCGCGCGCGACGGAGTACGGTGCGCTACGAAGCGCAACTCGAGGAAGGCTATGACTCTCTGACGGTGATGACGGGTGACACCGCTGCCGCGGCGAAGGGTTCGATCGTCGTCGACGGATTGAGCGGGATCCTGGCGAAGGCGCAACTCATGCCGCGCGCGGAGACGAAGCGACTGTACGACATCCTGCGCGAAGGACTTGTCGCGAAGGATGCGCATAAGTCGTTCGTCGACTTGGAGTGCGAGATCGAGCGGCTTAACATGGTCTACCCCAAGACCGCTCACAAATGGATCAGCGAGGCCTCGGCGCGCGCGCACAATCCTGAAAAGGACCAGAAGGCCATGCGGCGGTTGGACAACGCGCTTGGCGGGCACATGTTCAGCGGCTGCGCCGAGGACAGCAAGCTTTACCGGAAACGAGGATGACAGGCCCACTCCTCAGCACCGCACAGCGGCGTATCGTCACCTGGGGCGTCATCGTCGTTGGGCTCGCGATGGGTGCGGCGCTGAGCATCGCGCTCGTTCGCCGAGCCGTCAGTGGATCGTTTCTGAGCCAGCGCTCGGCGCCGCGCATGACGCAGGAGTTCGTAGTGGAGCGCCTCCGCGAGGTCGCGAAGCTCGTCGCCACCGAGATGACGCTGCGCGATGTCGTCACATACGAACAGACGGAGTTCCGATCTACCAAGCGCACGTTGCTCGTGGTCACGGCGAAGGTCGCGGCGGGGATCGACCTCGCGCACGGCACGGACGTCCGCATCGACTCGGCGACGAAGCGCATCACCGTCGCCGTGCCGCCCGCGCAGATCATGAGCGTGGACGTCGTCAACGTGACGACGTATGACGAGCGCGCCGGTCTCTGGAATCCATTTCGCGCCGAAGACCGTGACGTGATTCAGCAGCGCGTGCGCGCGCAGGTGCTGGAGGCGGCGCGCCAGTCCGGCATCCTCGAGCACGCCGACCAGAGCGCCGCGCGCGTGCTCTCGGAACTGCTCAGCCGCGATGGCTACACGGTCGAGATCATACGCCCGCCGGTTGTAAAAGCGCCGGTTGGGTGATGGTTGCTGGCTTGCCGGCCGCCGCTCGAGCAAGGACGGCCCGTCCGGCGAGTCCGGCCGCGGTGCATCGCCTACGAGACCACATGCTCGAGGGGTTCCTGCCAACGGACAACGAGAGGATCGTGCTGGTTCGATCCGAAGGATGGCGTCCTCACGACGTTGGCGCCGGTCCCTCTAGTGTCACGCCGTCGGCGCGGCTACACTCCGGCTCCTGCACGGGCCGAACGCCCTTTCCTGAAGAGGTGCATCTTGCACGCAATTCGCAGCCTCGCTGCTGCCATGCTGCTGCTGTCGACGTCCTGCGCATCACAGACGTCGGCCACAGAGACATCTCCCGCCCCCGCCGTTTCGTCGGATCGCATCGTGAAGGATCCCAACGTCATCAGCCGCGCGGAGCTGCAGGATCCGGCGATCGCCGGCCAGAATGCAAACTACGCGATTCAACAACTGCGTCCGGCTTTCTTTCGCACGCGTGGTTCGCAGACGATGCGCAGCGGTGGGGATCCGGCATCGGCACCGGGCCAGGTGCACATCTCGCAGGACTTCGGCCCGCTGCAGGCGCTTGCGGGACTGTCCGGCATCGACACCCGCACATTGGTCGAGATCCGGTACCTGGATGCGGTCGCCGCGCAGGCGCGCTTCGGCATCAATGCCAACGGCGGTCCAGTGATCGTCCTGCTGTCGACGAAGCAATAGGCTGACAGTCGCGCCGGTCGGCGAGGATTGACTAGACCTCCTCGACCACAGTTCGATCGTGACGTCGAGCAGCGCGCCGATGGTGCCCGCGCGCCGACGACTTCCGCGTCGTCAGCCGGCCGCTGGCGAGCACCGGATGACCGATCAGTGACTCGCCCGCACGATCGCGGAATCGATGATCAGCTTGAAGGAGTCGAACGGATAGGCGCCGTGGAATATCCGTCCGTTGATGATGAAGGTTGGCGTGCTGTTCACGCCGAGCGACTTGGCCTGAGCCACGTGGCCACGGACTCGCTCTGCTGTCGCTCGCGTATCCACACATCGCGCGAACACGGCGCTATCGAGGTGCACCTGCGCGGCAATGTCTCCAAGCGTTGCGCGGTTCAGCCCGGATTCAACGAACAGTCGGTCGTGATACTCCCAGAAGTGGCCCTGATCGGCAGCGCATTCTGCGGCCTCCGCCGCGCCGAGTGCGTCCGGGTGTAGCTGGGGAATCGGGAGGTTCATGATGACGTACCGCACGCGATCGCCGTACTGCGCGAAGACGAGCGGGAGTGTCTTGATGAAATACTCCTGACAGTACGGGCACTCATAGTCCGTGAACTCGACGATGGTGACGGGCGCGGTTGCCGGGCCGCGCGCCGGACGTCCCGTCGTCACGACGAGATGGAACGTGGTGTCCAGCGGTTCGGCGACGGACTCCGCGGAGCTGGCGGCCGTTGGAGGACTCGCCGCGCTGGCGCTCGCCGGCGGCTCCTCCTCGACGTACTGCGCATGGTTGTACCTGGCGGTGAGGAGCCCAAGGATGAAGCCGGCCAACAGGCCGACTCCGCCGAACAGGATGCCAGGGCGTACGCGAGTAGTCACGGAATTAGAATGAGGATGGAGATGTAACGATGCTGACGTTGCTCGAGGTCAACGTCAAGAGCATGAGCGAGGCTCACGCTCACGCACTCGCTGATCACTCGCCTTGCCGATTGGTGTCCGCCGTGTCGCGTGATGGCGCCGGCCATCGAAGCGATCGCGCACGAGTATGAGTCGAAGCGCCGCGTGCTGCGAAGATGGACGTGTCGGCGGACAAGTTGGCATTGCTCGCTTGCCCTGCCCGTGACGCGGCGCAACTTTCGAGGCAGCACGCCTTGCCGACTCACAACCCGCTCCGCCGCATGACAACCTGGTCTCGCTACTTCCTCCGGCCCGCGTTCATCGGTGCCGCGCTCACATTCGTCGCGAACGTCGCTGTGGCTCAGACGCAACCCGCCTATCGTCTCATCACCCTCGATCCGGGACACTTCCACGCCTCGCTCGTGCAGAAGTTCATGTCGCCCGACGTCGACTCCGTGGTGCACGTGTACGCGCCGGCTGGCGACGACCTCGCCCAACATCTCGCGCGTATCGCCGCCTTCAACACCCGCGCCGACCAGCCGACGCACTGGAAGGAAGTCGTCTACTCCGGCCCGGATTACTTCCGGAAGATGCTCGCCGAGCGGGCAGGGAACATCGTCGTGATCGCCGGAAACAACGCCCAGAAGACCGACTACATCGCTCGCGCCATCGACGCTCGGCTCAACGTCTTCGGCGACAAGCCGATGGTCGTCACGCCGAAGGATCTGGTGAAGCTCCGGCAGGCATTCAAGAATGCCGAATCGAAGAAGGTACTGCTCTACGACATCATGACGGAGCGCAACGAGATCACGAACACGTTGCAGCGCGAGCTCTCGATGTCCCCCGCCTTGTTCGGCGCGCTCCGGAAGGGGACGCCAGACGACCCGGCGATTCGCATGGAGAGCGTGCACTTCCTGTCCAAGGTGGTTGCCGGCATGCCACTGCGACGTCCGCAGTGGTTCTTCGACGTGAAGCAGGAAGGGGAAGGGCTGCAGGACGTCGGCACGCATCTCATCGACCTCGTCCAGTGGGAGGCGTTCCCGAACAGGACGCTGCGCGAGTCCGACGTCGTGGTGAGCAACTCACGCCGGTGGGCGACCCCGATCACGCCGGCGCAGTTCAAGCTCGTCACCGGGGCGGAGAGCTTTCCGATGTACCTCGCGCCGGATGTAAAGGACGGCGTGCTGCAGTACTACTGCAATGGCGAGGTGTCCTATCGCATCCGGGGTGTGCATGCGCGCGTCGCGGCGACGTGGGACTTCGAGGCGCCGCCAGGCTCGGGCGACACGCACCATTCGGTCTTGCGCGGCACCAAGGCGACGCTCGAGATCCGTCAGGGCGCGGCGGAGAAGTACAAGCCGATGCTCTACGTCACGCGTGCGCCGTCCGTGAGCGAGGCGGCGTTCGAGTCCGCGGTCACCGCAACGATTGCGTCGCTGCAGACGAAATTGCCGGGCGTCGCGGCCCGTCGTGACGGCGTTGCGTTCGTGGTCACTGCGCCAGCGAAGTACGACGTCGGGCACGAGGCCCACTTCGGGCAAGTCACGGCGAACCTCCTCGATTACCTCCGTGCGGGAAAGCTGCCGGCGTGGGAAGTGCCGAACATGCTGGTGAAGTACTCGACGCTGATGCAGGCGTACGCCCTGAGCCACGAGTGACGTCGCCTGGAATGTCTCCACATCGTGTACCGCGACGCCCGGTACGTCGCGCGCGCTGAGCATCGCGATCGACGAATCCTGCGTTCCGCCCGCGGCGTGCAGCATCACCTGCCACTGTCTGTGACAGCAGTGCCGCATCCACGTAACGCGGTTGCTCGGGTACGATCTCGAGCACCAGTGCGACTGGATGCGGGTTCAGGTTCCGGATCATGGCGGCGTCCACTTCCTTTCGGCTCCATTACGCGTTCACCTCCGACCAGAACGGCTTCGGTAACGGCGGCGACGGCATCGCGTTCGTGATGCAGAGCGGTGCGGCCACGGCCGGTGGCATCGGTGGTGCCTCGATGGGCTACGAAGGCATCAACAACAGCATTGCGGTGGCCTTCCGCTTATCTGGGACGACGTGCTCGTCGGACAGGACGGCACGCTGGATGGCAGCTCCCCCTTTGTCGGCAATCCAGCGGGTCTCGGCATCACTCCCACTGGCCCGGCGAGCGACTTCTTCGTCGACGCTCTGCTCGCGTACGATGGGGCCGGCATGTTGTCGCTGACCTATACGCCGAGCAACGGCGCCGGAACGTTCACGGCGGCACACGCCATCGACGTGTCGTCAGTGGGATCCACCGTTCGCCTCGGCTTCACGGCGTCGTCGGGTGCTGCCTCGCCGCTCGCCGAGGTCGATGACTGGACGTTCACGGGCCTCGGCCAGACGACGACGGCAACCCCGGAGCCAGGCACCACTCCGCTCGTCGCGACGGGGTTGCTGCTGCTCGTCGGCACCGTTCGTCGTCGGCGTGCATGACACCTGCCTCGATTAGCGGAGCGAAGCGCTAGGCATTGCGGGGGATGGCCATGTAGACGCGCTCGATGAAACCGTAGAATTCCGTGATGAAGTTCCGCAGGAATTCTTCGGTCGTCGGGTCCGTCACCTGGCCATCGTCCGAGATGAGCCCCGGCCTGAACTGGATGTATGCCTCGATCGCACTCATCTGCGGTGAGTTGCAGAAGCTGAGGATGCTGCGCAGGTGCTGCTGCGCGATCGCGGTGCCGATCGCGCCTGGCGACGCGCCGATCGTTGCCGTCGGCTTCCGCCGCAACGAATTCGTCCCATACGGCCGGCTCGCCCAGTCGATTGCGTTCTTCAGGCCGCCGGGGATCGAACGATTGTACTCCGGCGTCACGAACAGCACCGCGTCCGACGACGCAATCGCCTCCTTCAACGCTCGGCCCTCCGGCGGATAGTCCGCGTCGAAGTCGGAGTTGTAGAGCGGAAGATCCTTGAAGTGAATCTCCGTGAATGCGAGACCCTCGGGCGCCAGGCGCACGAGCGCCGCGGCCAGGTTCCGGTTGATCGACTTCGACGACAAGCTGCCGACGAAGTAGCCCACCTTGAAGATCGTCATCGTCTCCTCGTTGGTGCTCATGTATCAGGATGCGGCATGCATTGCATCGACCGAGCCGCACGCCGTGGCGGTCGCCGAGTGTCCGCCGTAAACTCCAGCGCATGACGAACGCGCGCCTCGGAGTCGTGTCAGCGGTACTGTGCAGCCTGACGCTCGGAACCGCTTGCGCCACGAAACATCCTGAAAACCCGGCACTCGATGTCTATCCTCCCGGCATCGTCGGATCGACGGACGTCGCCTACTACGACATCCATGGTCGCACCGCGCGCGAGCTCGTCGCCGACATGCGTCGGCTCGGACCGCAGAACGGACGCTATTTCGGCGAGGCGCAATCTCCGCTGCGCTGGACCTGGCGCACCAGGACGGATGCGGCGGGCTGTCGGACGTCGACGGCCAGCGTCATCCTGCGTTCGGAGATTGCCCTGCCGCGATGGACACCACCTGCGGACACCGTGCCTGGTCTCTATGCGGAGTGGAAGACCTTTCTCACCGCACTCGAGACGCACGAGATCGGGCACAAGGACATCTCGGCGCGCAATGCGCGTGCGATGCTCAGCGCGCTTCAGAATCTGAGTGGATTCTGCTCGACACTCGACACCGAGCGCCGGCACATCACCGACGGCATTCTCGCCCGCATGCGCGAAGAGCAGGCCCAATACGACGCCGAGACGCGCCACGGTGCCACGCAAGGCGCGGTCTTTCCCGCGCGCCCCGCGGTGCGTCCGAGTGTGCCCTGATGTCGACTCCTATCGGTGGACGTGAACCTCAGCGCTCGACGACGTCGAACACCTGTTCCGTCGCTCGTCGCGCAATCGCATAGCACTCGCAGGACGTCGTCTCGAGGCCCTTGCGATCGATCACCGTGACCGCGCCTCGGCGGTACCTGAGCAGCCCCCGCTCGGAGAGTTCGCTCGCGACGAGCGAGACAGCCGGACGGTGCACGCCGAGCATGTAGGAGAGGAACTCGTGCGTCAGCATGAAGCTGTCACCCTCGGCGCGATCGGCCACCATGAGCAACCACCGCGCGCATCGCGACTCGAGCGAGTGCAGCCGGTTGCAGGCGACCCACTGCGCGAGTTGATCGAACATCGCCTGCGTGTAGCGGAAGAACAGTCGCTCCGCGTCCGGGGATTGCCGGATCATCTGGAGAAACGGTTCGGCGGCGATGCGATATCCCGCTCCGACGAGTTGGATGAACGTACGTGTCGTCAGCGACGTGGAGCGAAGAAGCAGCGGTGTTCCGACCATGCCTTCGTTGCCGACCGTGCCCACTTCGACCGTGCCGTCCTTCATCTCGTTCACCATCGAGGCCATGCCGCTCACCGGAAAATACACGTGCGTGATTTCCACGCCCGGCTCGCCCAGCACCAGGCGCAACGGAAAATCTATCGGTTCGAGGTGTGGGAAGAGCTGTTCGTAATCGCTTTGCGAAAGCGCACGCAACAGGCGGTTGGCAATTGGAATAGAAGCACGTGTGGACTCTGTTCGAGTTTTGTCTTTCGCCATTCTGCGGTTCGAATTTCAACCATCATTGACATCCAACTGACGGCAGGGAGGCATCACCGGAGTGCGCAATGCGGGCGCGACGTCAGTTGAACGCTGGCCGGTTCAGGCCGTTTGCAGTCGGGAGCCCAACGCGATGGCAAGGTACGAAGCGTTACGCACGAAAGCCATTGCACGCTAGCGTACAAGTTCATACAGAACAATGTGTTAGCTCATGCCTGTTGACGTAAGTCTTTAGTACGTGCTGATCGCCCCGTGGCTGGCCTGCCTAATGCAAATGTTCCCAGCCCATTGTCATCAGGTCCGGAGATCAGTCAATGCTCGGTCAATCGCTTTGGCGTACACACGACGCGCCGCCTTTCGGCGGCGCGGCATTGCCCAACCGGGTCGATGTCGTCGTCGTCGGCGGCGGCATCACCGGGCTCACCGCGGCGCTGCTACTGAAGCAGTCGGGTAGGACGGTCGCCGTGTTCGAGCGCGAGCGCATCGGCGCTGGTGAGACGGGGAATACCTCGGCGCATCTCACGTACGTCACCGACATGAAGCTGAGCGAGCTCGCGACGCGTTTTGGGCGCGATGCCGCTCGGCGCATCTGGCGGGGAGGCGCCGCCGCCATCGATCTCATCGAGACGAATGCAGGCAATCGAGGCATTGCGTGTGGCTTTCAACGCGTGCCCGGTTTTCTGTGCGCGCCCTTCGCTGGCACCGATGAGCAGGGGACAGAGCTGCAGGAAGAAGCGGCGCTGGCGACGGAGCTTGGTTTTGCGGCGCGCTACGTCGAGCGCGGTCCTGTCACTGGGCGTCCCGCCGTGTCGTTCGCCGACCAGGCGCTCTTCCATCCGCTCGACTATGTGACAGGGCTCGCGCTCGCCGTGGACGGCAGCGGTTCCTTTGTTCGCGACATGGCGGAGGTGGGCCAGGTCATCCAGGATCCACTCGCGGTGATCGTGAACGGCGAGACGATCGCCTGCGATGACGTGATCATCGCGACGCATGTGCCGATCATGGGCAGCGCGAGCCTCATCAACGCCACGCTCTTCCAGACGAAGCTCTATCCGTACTCCTCGTACGTGCTCGGTGCGCGCGTCGGCAGCGATGCGCCCGCGCCGGGATTGTACTCGGACACGTCGGATCCCTATTACTACCTCCGCGTTCACGAACAGCGCGGTGAGCGCTATGCGATCTTCGGCGGAGAGGATCACAAGACGGGCAAGGAGGAGGACACCGAATCGCGCTTCGCCCGGCTCGAGAACGCATTTCGGACGCTCATCCCATCAGCGCAGATCGAGCGGCGCTGGTCGGGGCAAGTCATCGAGACGAGCGATGGACTGCCATTCGTCGGCCAGACCGCCGACCATCAACACATGGCGACCGGCTACGCCGGCAACGGCATGACCTTCGGCACACTTGCGGCGATGATGCTCCACGACGCCGTGATGGGCCTGCAGAATCCCTGGCGCGACCTGTTCGATCCCAATCGCAAGGCGACGTCGCTCGGAGCGGCCGCGCACTACATCGCCGAGAACGTCGACTATCCGTATCACTATATCGCCGATCGGTTACGCCATCGAGAGCAGGGCGATGTAGCGAGCGTCGACCGCGGTGACGGGAAGGTGCTGACGA
This sequence comes from Gemmatimonadaceae bacterium, assembly GCA_039915865.1. Taxonomy (GTDB): domain Bacteria; phylum Gemmatimonadota; class Gemmatimonadetes; order Gemmatimonadales; family Gemmatimonadaceae; genus AG11. The sequence continues at coordinate 55,193 of JBDSML010000152.1, forward strand.
TCGACGGACAGCGCGTCGCCTGTCATCGCACGGCGGCGGGGAAGCTCATCAAGGTCAGCGCAGTGTGCACGCACATGGGATGTCTCGTGCGGTGGAACGGCGCGGAGACCACTTGGGATTGTCCCTGCCACGGCTCGCGCTTCACGGTGGACGGTCTCGTATTGGGCGGGCCTGCCGAGGCGCCGCTCGAACCCCTCTGAATGACGGTGCGGAGCGAGCCATGTTGTCGTTCCGCGCGTAGCGAGGGACGCGCTCTTACCGTCCAAAGCGAAACAGGTCCGCGTTCTCATCGGCCTTGCCCAGCACCGCATCGCGAATGATCTCGGCGGCGAGGAGACTGAACGTGATGTCGGGAACAGCTCGCGAAATCGCTCCGTGTGCCGCTCCGCCTTCTTGCCGATGAGACGATCGCGACGCTCCGGATTGCGAAAGTCCTCATGCTCTCCGCCGAGGATGACGCGTCCGTCAGCAGTCGTGCGGACGTAGAGGGACGGGCGGTTGTGCTCCCAGATCAGGCACCGGTCTTCACCCCAACCGCTGAACGACCCGAGTGGTTCGCTGGCCGCGGCATACGTGCTGATGAGGCGCGACTTTGCGCTTGAGGAATGCATGCGACTCGTCGCCAGTGGCGAACACGAGGTGATCCGCTCGTACGACGCATCCGTCCGCCGTCACTTTCCGGTGCCGCTTCTTGCTCGCGAAGTACATGCGCTTCTTGCGCTCGAAGACCGTCTCGCCGGGCAATCGCGCGGCGAGCCCGTCGAGCTTGTCGATCGCATCGCGGCACGCCAGGTACGCGCGCGCCGCGACGTCCGCGCCACGCATGTCGGTGAGGTCGGAGAGCGTCGGGTCGATCTCGTCCTGCAACACCGCGGTCGCCACTTCGCACATTCCGTGCGCCAACCGGTCGATGCGTCGCGCGGTCAGAGTTGCCCGGTGAGCGCTCCGGCTCGCAGCGCCTGTGATACGTAAGCCGCATCATCGTAGCGCGATGGGAGGAACGCGTTCGACCAGGACGGCAGCGCACCCTGCGTCACATGCGCGGCGAGAAGCTCGGCCGCCGACTGCGACGTCATGATTCCCGTGCCCGACAGCCCGCCGATGATGAACGCGCCGTCCACCGGCAGCGGACCCACGAGTGGACGGTTGTCGGTCGTCTTGCAGTAATATCCGCCGTCGACGACTCCGAGCTCCGTCCCGCCGACGTACGCCGACATGCTCGGCGCCATCGCCGCGAGTCCGCGAAGACACGTCTCGCCGTATCGCGGATCGTACGGCGGTGGCCACACGGCCTGGCACCGCTCGGTGTGATACGTCCAGATGAACATCAGCTCGTTGCCGCGAGGACCATCGATCGGGCGCACATGAACGCCGCCCGGCAACTCCTCCACCCCATCGATCCAGATCGTGAATGGCGACGAGCGCGGAATCACGCCAAGCGTATCGGGAAAGGTGACCTTCGCATGGAGCTCGTGAAAGAGTGGAAGGTCGATGCCGAGCAGCCGGCCAGTCTCTGGCAGCATCGGCCCGGTGGCCAGCACGACGCGATTCGTGTCGATCGACGCGCCCGATGCCAGCCGCACGCGCGACACACGCCCGCCTGCCGTGTCGATCGCACTGACGCCATCGCGCACGAAGCTCACGCCAGCCGCGACGGCCTGCGTCATCATCCACGCGCCGAGTGCGACCGCGTTCATCCATCCGGCGCGTCGAACGTGCAGCGCCGCCTTGGTCGTGGGCGACAGGAATGGAAATGCGCGCAACGGCTCGTCGCCGAGCAACAGGTCGGCACCAATCGGTTGGGCGCGATAGCCCTCGGCGAGGGCCGCTGCGTACGCATCAGGCTCGGAGTGTTCGCGCAGGGCACCCATCCCAAAGCTCGACACCTGGCGCGCCGTGGTCCGCAGTCTGTCGACGCCATCGTCTTCCGCGGTCGCGAACAGGTAGCCCCGACGATTCAGCCGAAGGAGATTGTTGGTCTCGTCCGCGATCTCCTCGAACAGGTCGATGCTGCGCGAGACGAAGCGCAGCATCGTGTCGTCCGGACCCGGCCACCAGTTGCGATAGCCCTGCGTCCCCTTGTCGCTCGTCAGCGTGAGCGGATCGCGCTCATCGACGAGGACGACGTTGCGAATTCCCTGTCGGACGGCCAGGTGATATGCCGCCGCGACACCGGCGATGCCTGCCCCACAGATGACGAGTTCCGCGCGTGTGGTCATTCGGACGGGACGATAGTGGTCAGCGACCGCGCCGGCGCAGCTCCTCGTCGACCAGCTGGTGCATCGCCATGCGCCGGATCATGTCGGTGAAGACGGCGTCCGCCATGTCAGGCGGTCGCGTGGTCAACATGGTGAGCTCGTTCACGAGCTCCTCGAGACGGCGCGAGCGCGCGTCCCCAAGCGGATGTTTGATATTCACCGTCGTCACTCAGCGTTCCCATCGTCGGGTTCGTCCTGGGCTCAATGTGAGCAGGCATGAAGAGTACGCCATGTGCCGCCGTCGCGCTGTAAGCGAATTGTCACAGCCACGCGGACGCGTACGCGAAGGAGCGGATCGCTTCGCTCGCCAGATCGACGCTACCCGGAGGGAAGCTCGCCCTCATCGCTGAGTCCGAGCCACCGCAGCGCAGGCTCGAGCTCACGGAACGGGCCGAATTGTGACGCACCGACCTCACCGAGATGCGTCTGGTACATGCGCGCCAGGCCGAACAACAAGTCGGTGGGGGCGAGGACCGCGCGGCGTGCCTCTGGCGCGTAGAGCAACCAGTGGGCGCTCGCGTTCAGCGTCGCCGACGAGACGAGGACATCGGTGACGCCTCGCAGGTCGACGAGTTCGCGCATCATGCGGTGAAAGCGCGGATTCGCGCGCAGCGCCATGAAGTGCGCACGGATATCGTCGTCGGTGAACTCCCCCGCAAACACCGTGTGCAGCAGATCGCGTTCGTCGTCGATCGCGTGTCTCACCGGCATCAGATCATGTCCCTGCGCAGGAGCTCCGCGACCCTGACGCTCGCGGCCGTGAGTGAGTCGCCGCCAAGCATCACGTGCCCGACGACCAAACTCGCATTCGCCCAGGACGACAGGCGCACCACGGGCGTTTCATGGACGAGGACGACGAGATCGATCATTCGGCGGCGCGTACAGTGCTGAAGCAGCGGGGCATTCGGCACGCCGTTGTGGTCGACGTCGCACAATACGACCTGTCGCGCATGCGCACTCCGAAGATCGCGGGCGAACGTCGCACGATCCGGCGAGTGCTCCACCCGCCACCACTCCCGCAACACGCGCGCGAGCGCCTCGGTGCTGTCTGGGCGGGCCGGACCGATGAGTACTACGGGGCGCGTAAGCACGAACGAACAAATTGCGAAACGCGTGCGCAAAGGCCGTCATGCGACGGGGAATCATCTTCCCCACCTTCCCCTTGTGCGACGCATCGTTAGTCATCACGTTGCCAGATCGACGCATGTTTCCCGAGGCGCACATGCTGACTCCCTCCCTGCCGTTATCGGCGTACCGCGCCGACCGGGCGCAGTACCCGGAACGCGCGCGCCTCACGAGGAGCGACGACGACCTCATCGCGCTCAGCATACTGCTGAATCGCTGCCTCCAGGTCCGCCGGCGCGACACAGGGCACGAGAAGCTTGCCGACCTCCGCCGCCAGTGTCATGTCCTCGCCCTCAAGATCCTGGCGCAGGAAGATCGCTCGATCGACAGCGCCACCGACGCCACGAGTGCATCGGCGCCGGAGACCGTCGGCATGCTCCGCGAAGTGGCAGATGCGGCAGAGGACGGCGGAGCCCTTCGCCTGGCCGACGCCCTCATGCTGCTCGCCTATCGCGAGTTCGGCGTCGAGGCAGGCGTCCTGGAGCAGGGCAGGGTCCTCGCACAGCGCGCCCGCATCGCGCGAAAGCTGGGCGATCGCGAGGCGGCAGGGGCGCTCTATGACGAAGTGCGCGCGTGGGGTGGCGGCATCACTGAACTGCAGGCGCGATCCGATATCGGCCACGCGATGCTCGCACGCGAGAGGGGCAACATCCCAGCGATGCGCGCGCATTTCCTCAGCGCGCTCGAGCACGCGAGAGCCTGTAGGTCCAGTGACCTCATCGCGCAGGCGCACCACGGAATGATGCTGGCCGCCGCCGCGGCGAAGCAGTTCGACGAAGCGTTGGTGCACGCCTGGAACGCCTTTCGTGACGCAAGGGGCGATCGCGTGCGCGAGGGCGAGGCCCTGCTCAACGTCGCGCAGGCCGCGCTCGACCTCGGACATCCCGACGTCGCGCTCCACACCTTCGCGACCGCGCTCTCGCAGACGCTACCCAAGCGTCTGGAGCTTCCCGCGCTCGGTGGTGCTGCCATGGCCGCCGCCGCAATCGGTGACCACGAGACGCTGCGCCGGATTGTCCGGCGTACCGATCAGGCCGTCGGTGGCGACGACTTCAAGTACGATGCAGTCGCTGCCCTCGCCGAAATTGCCATGGCCTCCGCGCTCATCGGTGACGAGGACGCCGAGACTCGCCGGCTCGCCGCCCTGCAGGCAGCGACGCGCGCTGGCTTCCACGAGATCGCATTTGGCCTCGAGCTGGAACGGCCGAAGACGGCGGAGCGTCGCTCCACCGTCTTCGCCTCCGACACCGTCCGACAAGTCCTCGAAGACGCCGACTCGCTCAGCAACTGGGAAGAGCTCGTGGCCAATATCTGACGGCGTGTCGTGCTACTGCTCGTCCGTACACCGGCCGTTCACGCCTGAGTACCCACTCTTGCACAGCGCATTCGGAACCGTGTCTCCATCGAAACTTGCTTTCGTCGGACGAAGCGTCCTGGCGGGTGCGGCCACGTCGGTCGCGCTGCAGGCACCCAGCGCGAGAATGACGAGCGTGAGGGCGAGCAGGCGAGCGCGGTTGATGAACATCGAAATCTCCACTTAAAAGAGGAGATCCGATGTACCTGCGCCGGAATCACGAGCCCGTCACCCTGGGCGGTCGACAGTCACGCTACGAGGACGTAACGATGACCAACACCGCGATCGCCGCCAAACTGCGCACGCGACTGGTCGTAGCGCTGGTGCTAGGGCGCGTAGCACGTGCGCGATTTGAGCAGGCCGTCGGTCGCAGCGATCGGCTCGAATTCGTCAGCACGCTTGCCGACTTGCGTGCACGAGTGCTCGGCGCCACCGTGCTTGTGACCATCGTGGCGGAGGCGCGTGACGAGACGGGAGGGCCGACGGCGCCGCTGCTGCGCGAGATCGTCGTCCTGCGGCCCGCGACCGCCATCATTGGTTACTGCCACGCTGGATCCGCATCGGCCGACATCCTCGACCTCGCGTGCGCCGGCATCGACGAACTCGTCCAGGAAGGCATCGATGACGAAGGTATCGCGCTGCGCACGGCCTTCAGCGGGAGTATCGAAGCGTGCGCGGCGCGCACCGTCCGCGCAGCGATCGAGCACCTGATACCAGGCGCTCTGCGCCCTCTGGTTGATTTCTGCCTGCAGTATCCACAGGAGGACCACTCCGTTGAAGGGCTGGGCCGAGCGCTCGGCGTCGACCGAAAGACGCTGTTGAATCACTCGCATCGGCTCGAGTTGCCGCCGCCGAGCACACTCGCCATGTGGTGTCGATTGCTGTTGGCCGCAGCAATTCTCGAACGCACCGGCCAACCGGTAGAGCAGGTGGCGCTGACGCTGGAATTCGCGTCGCCATCGGCATTCCGCAACGCCTGCCGCCGCTATGCGAGGGAGCGACCGTCCAGCTGGCGGGAGGCCGGTGGTCTCGCCCGGGTGGTGCGCAAGTTCGAGGCTGCGTGCGATCGCTTCCGCCTGCGGTGACGGCGTTGGGCGGTCGGGGTACTTGGCTTTGAGATCCTAATCGATTTCGTTAACCCAGCGGGAGACTGCCGGCGCAGGGCAATTGGAGATCAATGGGTCCTTATGCGATAGCGCCGCTTAGAATATCTTAATCGTTCCCAGCGGGCCGATTCCCATTGCCTCCCCAGGACTATGCAACTCGTCGACTTGAAGCGCCTCGATTGTACCAACCCGGGCCGTGGTCCGTGGAAGGTCGTACCTGATGTACGAAGCCGGTCGATCAACGTCAGGCATCAGCGCAGTCGCTTCATCCACAGGGTCTACTACGGCACCCGCACCGAGCGCACGCAGGAAGAAGCCGAGGTCCAGGCGACCGCGCTGTGCGCAGTGCTCAACGCGCTGAAGTCGAAGCGCCCCTAGCGCTCCCTCGGTGCGGTAGGTAAGCGGGCCCCAGCGCCCTCGCCTACCTGTTCCATCTCGATGTCGATCGCCTCGGTCGCGTGCTGGATTCGCGCGAGGCGATCGTCGTTTTTCCGGGTCTGCACGATCGGGAACGTCGCACCCTGGAGACTGTACGGTAGCGCACAGTTCGCGCCCGGAGCCCATGACGCATACGTTACAAGCAGACGTTTCGGCAAGTGGCCCACATTTGCCGAGACGTCCGAGCCGTCACGGCCACTCCTACTTCACTGTTCCCGACGCAAGACTGACCCTCTTTCGCCCGCAGTGGCAGCAGCCAAGTCTCCGGATACAGGTACGCTCTCGAACGCCCCCCTTCTACGCTGGAGCTCCCGATGTCGAACAGACGAACGATGACCTTCGCGCAGCACGCATCACGCTCGTGGCACGGCATCTCGCTCGCGATCGCCCTCGTGCTCGGCGTTGTCGCTCCGGCCAGTGCACAGACAGCCCTGGGAACCGCGCAGCAGTTCGGCGTCCTCGGTGCATCGACAGTCACCAACACCGGCCCCACTACCATCGATCGCAGTCTCGGCGTCTACTCGGGACTCGCCATCACGGGACTGTCGAGCATCACCGTCGGTGGTTCGGTGCACCTGGGTGACGCCGTCGCCCAGCAAGCGCAGAGTGACGCTCGCACTGCGTACACCGCGCTTGGCCTGCTGCCGTTCACGACCGACTTGTCGGGACAGAACCTCGGCGGAATGACGCTGACGCCTGGCGTCTACTTCTTCTCGTCGACGGCGCAGTTGACGGGAAATCTCTTCCTCGACTTTCTCGGCAGCGCCGGCAGCACCTTCGTGTTTCAGATAGGCTCGGCGCTCACGACGGCGAGCGGATCGACCGTGTCGGCACTGAATGGCGGACCGTTCGCCGATGTGTTCTGGCTTGTCGGCAGCTCCGCCACGCTCGGCACTGGCTCGACCTTCCAGGGCACCATCATCGCGGACCAGAGCATCTCCATCCTGAGTGGAGCGCGAATCACGTGCGGGCGAGCCATCGCGATGGTCGGGCAGGTGTCGATGGACACCAATGTCATCTCGTCGGACGACTGCGCCAGCGCGGCGGTGCCCGTGACAGCCACACCAGAGCCGGCGACGCTCGGACTGCTCGCATTCGGCTGCGTCGCGCTTTTTGGCGTTGTCCGTCGTCGCGGAGTCGTGGCCCGACTCGCGACGGTGTAGCGGTAGGCTGCAAGACCGCCGAGAGTCTGAACTACGCCGCGACGTCGATCCCGCTGGGGGTCGTCGTCGTCGGCGCTCTCGACGCGCGCCTGTCTCGCCACGCGCCCAAGCGCCGCAGCGACAGGGTCACACCCGTCCACGCCAGCACGAGGACGCCGAGCGACACGAGGCCCGCGATCGTCTGCCCCGCGATGCCCAGCACTTCGCCAGTGTGCGCGTAGCGAAGGATCGTCCGCAGGCGACGACCCAACGACTGCGTCGAAAACTGCTCCCACTGCACTTCGTTTGCGCTTGCTCTGTCGAGCACGAGCGTCGAGCGCAGTTGCGGCTGTCCGCCCGTTCCACCATCGAGCGAGAAGGACATCGTCTTCGCGTCATCCGCAGGCAGCTGCGCGGTGATCGTCGTCCAACCAGGCATGCGCTGTTCTGCGCGCGCAAAAAGCGCGTTGAGACCGTCGATTGACGGCGCACTGAGTACGCGCTCTGGCGCCGCAGCGGGAGCAGCAGCTGCTGCTGCTGCTGCTCCCGGTGGTGCCTCGCGCACAGAGCGATACACAAGGTCGCCCGCCCAGCGATATGAAATCACGACCCCCGACGCGACGATGACTGCGAGCGGCAACGCGCTCCAGAAGCCGATCACGTTATGCCAGTTGAAGTCACGTGCCTTGCCCGACAGTTGCCGGCGGAAGAGCGTGACGTTCCGCAGCGAGACTGCCGTCCAGTTACGCGGCCACCAGAGATAGAAGCCGCTGATCACGAGGAAGAGGAATCCGAGATTCGCGGCGCCGGTGATGTTGCGTGCTATCGCTCGGTTGTCGCCTGTTGCGCCGAGCGAGCGATGCCACGCCGTGACCACGCGAAAGAAGCGTCGTATGCCGACGGATCCCTGCCCGAGCGTCTCGCCAGTGTAGCCGTTGACGAGCTCGCGGCGGTCGCGCCCGAAACCCACCTCCGCTGGCGCGTCCGCACGGGAGCGCAGCGTGATCGCCGTCGGCGGCGCGCCTGCTGACACGCGCGCCCGACGGAGTAGTTCTTCGGCCGGCAAACGTTCCGCCCCCGCGACAGACGAACCCGCGACGACGGCACGCCGATCCGCCCACGACGTCATCTGCTTTTGGTACGTGAGCAACACGCCCGTCGCGGACATGATCACGACTACTGCGGCGACGCACGCGCCCACCGTGAGATGGCACCAGAACAGGATCGTGCGAAACAGTTTCACGGGCGGAGTGATGAGGGCGAACCACGACTCGAGACTTCCGGCGAGCAGACTATACTGCAATGCCGACTACGTCAATCGGGATTCCACTGTCGTCGGAGCGCAGTCGAGGGACCTGCTCTTCCGCCCTCCGCTGTCATTGCTCCTCAGCGATCCGACCCTCCACCAACATGAACGTGCGATCCGCGTACTGGCGCGCGAACTCGACGTCGTGCGTCGCGATCAGCAGCGCACGGCCTTCGCGCGCGAGTGCACGCAGCGTTTCGCCGAGCGCGCCGCGACGTGCGGGGTCGAGCGCGGACGTGGGTTCGTCCATCAACAGTGTTCCCGGATCAGGCGCGAGCGCGCGTGCGATCGCCACTCGCTGTGCCTCGCCGCCGGACAGCTGGCTCGGCAGCGCCGAAGCGCGATGCGCCACGCCGAGCGAGTCGAGCAGCTTCATGGCGACCTCCTCCGCCGTTGTACGCGTCCAGCCCAGTGCATGGATCGGCGCGATCGTCACGTTCTCGAGTGCGGTGAGATGCTCGAACAGCGAGTGCGACTGAAACACCATGCCGACGCGCTCGCGGAGGCCGGTGAGTCTCGACTGTGGCGGCAAGGGACCGGGCACCAACTCGACGTCGCCCAGCGCGATGCTCCCCGCATGAAATGGCTGCAGTGCAACGATGGCGCGCAGGACCGTGGACTTTCCCGCGCCCGACGCGCCCATCAGCACGCAAATCTCGCCGGGCTCCACCCGCAGGTCCACGCCGCGCACGACACGCTCCTTCCCGCGCGCGATGTGCAGGTGGCGGACGATCAGGGCATCGCTCATCTGACGCTCCACCGCCGCTCGAGCCGCTTGGCGAAGCGAGAGAGCGGCAACGACATCGCGAGATACATGGCCGCGCACAACAGCCCGGGCACCACCCAGCTGCCGACGTTCGTCGCGTAGATCGCCGTCTGCTTCGTCAGCTCGACCACCGTGATCACCGAGACCAGCGACGAGTCCTTGAGCAGCGCGACGAAGTCGTTCGTCATCGGTGCAAGCGCGAGTCGCAGCGCCTGCGGGCCCCTGATCAAGCGGAGGATCTGCAACTCGGAGAGGCCGAGTGTGCGCGCCGCCTCGAGCTGCGATCGCGAAATCGCCTCCAGTGCCGCGCGATAGATCTCCGATTCGTACGCGGCATAGTTGAGCCCCAGGCCGATCACGGCGGCGGCGAACGCCGGCAGACGGATCACGCCCGACAGGCCATAGTACAGCACGAATAGCTGCAGCAGCACAGGCGTCCCACGCACGACTTCGACGTAGGCCGTGAGTGCACCCCGCACGACGACGTTACCGTAGATGCGACCCGCCGCGACGACGATGCCGGCCGTGACGGCGATGGCCATCGCCAACACGGACAGGAGCAGCGTGATGCCCGCGGCGCGCAATAGACCGGGTGCGTAGGCCGCGACCGATCGAGTGTGCGCGACGCTCCGCGCTGTGGCGGGCGCCTGCGCCGTCGTCCGCGCAAAGTACGCCGCCTCCTCATCGTCCCACACGTTCCACGCGCGAAACGCCTTCTCGAGCGAGCCGTCGCGCATGCGTGCGAGCAGGATGACATTGGCCGAATCGCGCAGCGCCACGCGATTCTGCGAGAACACGGCGACGTAGTGCCCAACCGCGACAGGCGTCTGCTGAATCACGAACCCGCCGAGGCGCCGCAGGCTCCGCTCGGCGATGATGTGATCGAGCAGCACCGCATCCAGGCGACCCGCGACGAGATCGGAGTACGGATGCACGTCGTAGTCGTACGACACCGGGACGAGGCCGGAGCGAGCACCTTCGTCCACCAGCATCTGGTAGGCTTGCGTCGCGCCAAGGGTGCCGACGCGACGACCGGCGAGATCAGCGAGTGTACGGTACGTGTTGTGGTCAGCGGCGCGAACGGCGAGCACTTCGCGAAACTCGAAGTACGGAATGCTCACGGCATGTCGCGCGCGAAGCTCAGGGCGATCCTCCACGCCCGACATGCCGACATCGAAATCGCCGCGCTCCACTGACGCCTCGATCGACGCCCACGCGACCTGCACGAACGTCGGCTCCCGGCCAAGGCCGCGCGCGATCATTCCCGCGATGTCGACATCGAAGCCGCGGACGCGCGAGGGGTTGCTCGGATCCGCTTCGACGAATGGCGCACCGCCTTCGGCATCGCCACCCCATCGCAACTCCGCCACGGCCGTCGGCTTGGTGGCGGGACCGCATGCGCTGAGCAGTACAGTCGCGATGAGGACTCGCGTCTTCAACTACGGCCGCGCCATCAACGCATTGAACAACAGCTTGTAGGTGCCATGGGCCTGCGCACGGTGTTGCGCCCGAAAGCCGATGAGCACCACGCGTCCCTGGCCATACGGCACGGACACCATCGCCGCCCGACCCGCGATCACCGATTCGCCGAGCAGCCAGCCACTCTGCAGCACGTCGCTGTCGGCGAAGCTGGCGATCGTCTGCACCGTCCGCGCACCGGCCGGCAAGATCTCGTATGCCTGACTGCCCGACAGGAAGATGGCCAGCGCGGACGACGGCATGCCGTAGCCGAGCGGATTGGCCGTGTCCACGGTGATCTTGAGCGTGGAGCCGGGCGACCAGAACTGCTTGTAGGGAAGTCCAGCGACGACGTCGCGCACGGGCAGTTGAAAGCGCTCGATCGCGAGCGCGCCTGCGTCGGCGAACGTGACGAGCGTGCCGCCAGCCTGCACGAACTCCTGGAGAGCCTTCACACCGTCGTCGCCGAAGCCGCTGCGGAACTCGAGCGGGTACGTCGGTGTGTTGCCGCCAGCACCGCCAGCACCGCCACCACCGCCGCGTCCACCGCCGAGCCCACCCGGTCCGCCGAGCAGCGCGTTGCCTCCACCACCGCGCGGATTGGGATCGCGCGCGGCCGCCTGACGCATTGTGCCTTCCGTCGCCGGCGCCGCGTTCGCCGCGTTTGCCGGTGCATTGGTGGCGATGGCGCCGCGGCCCGCTCCACCACCTCGGCCGACGAGCGTCGCGGGATTGTCCGACGGCAGGATGATGACGTCGTACTTCTGCGCGAGGTTGCCGCCCTTCAACTCCGGATCGAACAGCGACGTGTACGGCTGGTTCCACTGCTCGAACACGAGTCTCGTCCAGCCTTCGTCAGCGTTGCCGCCGTTGTACCGCTGATACATCGCGACTCGCGCGCGCTTGATCGCGCGACTCGAATTGGCCGCATCGACGTCGTTCGGCGCGAAGGTGACGCCTGTCTGCTTCGCGATGGACGAGACGAGGTCGGCCGGCGTATTCGACGGCAGGAGGAAATCACCGAGCCTGAGCGCGGCGGCGCTCTTGTCCACGCGTCGCAGCGAGATCCCCTTGTCGAAGAGCAGGTTGGCGGCGCGGAATGCATCGTTCGACCGTCCGTCGATCACGTACCCGTTCGAGCCCACCGACACCTTGCCCGCCGGCGGCTCCGCGTTCGTCACTGTCGCCAACTCGGCGGTGACCTTCGTGTCGACCGGATCCGAGCGCACGCCCATGAACTCCGTCATGGCGTCGGTGGACATGTCGTACGGACGAATCGGGTTGCCGTCGTTGTCGCGTGTCCACGCGTTGTCGGGATAGAAGGTGCGGCCGAGCATCCACCGCACGACGCCCATCTTCGGCTGCGCCATGGAGACGACATACGCTCCCGCGCCGTAGCTCTTCCCCTCGTGCGTGAATCCGGTGGCTGAACGCTTCACCTCGACGCCCTGCGCCAGCAGCTTGTCGATCATCTTCATTGCGGTGAGCGGATCGTGCTGCTCGCTGAGCGGTACGATGAAGGCGGTGGGCTTGCCCGCTGCGCCGCGCTCGGTCTGATGCTGTGCCTTGAGGTACGCATTGCGCAGCACCATTTCCTTGTGTCGCGCGGCGAGATCGAGCGCTGCCCACGCGGAGATCTTCTGCCGGTCGACGATGTCGCGCAGACGCCAGACGCCGCCAGGCCACGGATTCGGGAAGTTGGTCTGCTCCTCGTACTTCTGCAGGTTGCGGGTGTTGCCCTGCAGTTGATCCTTCGTGATGGTCATCGGCGACGCGAGTCGCGCGCTCGCCGACTCCGTGAGCATGCCGGCGATGTTGTGGAAGGGAGTGATCCAGTGGAAGCCCATGTGGCCCCACCCGGAGTACACGGCGTCGTTGATGACGCCCGACTGCCCGTACTCCTCTTCCTTCGTCGTCATGTGCGCGCCGTACCAGGCGAGCTCGCGCCAGACGATGGGATCTGCTGATGGTCTGACGGGGTCCGCATAGGGCGGCAGGAAGATGCGCGCGCCGTTGCTGCCCATGTGGTGGTGGTCGACGTACGCCTGCGGAATCCAGTCCCGAAAGAGCAACTTCGAGATGTAGCGCGAGTCGGGGAGGTTCTGCTGGAATGCGTCGCGGTTGTTGTCGTGGCCGGCGTACTTCTGGTAGAGCCACGGTGGCGACGTACCCTCTGCTTCGGTGCCGAGCGTCTTGCGATACCACTCGGTGACCATGATTTCTCCGTCAGGGTTGAACGAGGGCACGATGATGGAGACGACGTTGTCGAGGATGCGCAGTGCCTCGTCGTCGTTGCGCGTGAGCTGATCGTACACGAGCTCCACGGCCATCTGGCTTCCGCCGATTTCGGTGCTGTGCATCGACATGGACTGCAGCACCACCGCCTTGCCGTTCTTCACGATGGCGTCGAGCACTGACTGCGGCACACCGCGCGGATCGCTCAGCTTCGCGTTCATGCCCCGGATCTGCTCGAGCTTCGCGAGGTTCTTCGGCGACGAGATGAACAGCGCGAGGAAGGGATGTCCCTCCGACGTCTGTCCCATATTCACGACCTTCATCCGATTGCTCGTCTTGCCGAGCAGCTCGTAGTAGCGAACCATGTCGTTCCAGTGGGCCATCTTCTTGTCGGCGCCCATCGGGAAGCCGAAAAACGCCTCTGGCGTCTTGAGCGCGACGCGCGCGGGCTCGGACCTGGCCGGCGGACCGATGATGGATTGCGCAACGACACCCGGCGCCGAGCCGAGTGTGACGAGCGTAGCGACGAGGACAATGCGCGCACGAGATGCGACGCGGGGAAGACAATCGGGCACGCAAGGCTCCATCGAAGGCGAGTGTTTCCGGATGGGAGAGATTACTCCACGGGCCGATCTGTCCGCCAGCGGCGCGGGGTCTGTGAAGCTGCTCACGAACACCCTTCTCGGCATTCGACGCTCTGGAACCGCGCGGAGCGTCGCCACGTAGTGGTGTTCACCTCTCTCTCAGACGGTCCTATGCGCATCGTCAAATTTCTGCTCTGGTCGGTCTTCATTCTTTGCATCGGTCTGCCGGCGGCGTTCGTGTTGTTCGTCATGGCCATGGCGGCCTTCGGCATCGTATTTGGGCTCGCGTCGGCGCTCATGGCGATCATGCTGTCCGTGCTCAAGGTCGCCTTGATGGTCGTGCTGCCGATCGCGTTGCTCGTCTGGATCTTCAACAGGATGACGTCGCGGCAGCGCGTTTAGGCAGAATGCCGTTGCGATGCTGCAACACCTCCGCGGTGTGGGCGCGGCACTTCCTGGTTTTTGTACAGATGCGGCGACAACGCATGCTCTAGCAAGACGCGGACGCCAGGTTCCTATCTAGGGCGTAACTGGATTGACAACTACGCTTTAGGCGCATGCAGTCGTGACTGCCGTCACGACTTTTTGCGTTTCATTGTGCCCGAGACGTTTGAAGCGTAGACTGGCGCGTCGTCGCAGCAGCCGATTCGCGAGGCCATGCGATGTTGCACGCGCCCCCCAATTGAGGAGTTACCGAATGCGTTTTCCTTTGCTCGCCGCAGTGTTGCCGCTGGCGCTTGCCACCGCTCCGCTGCAGGCCCAGTTCACCCCGACCGGCAGCTTCGGCGCCCTTCCGCAGGCGACATTTGGCGGCAGCGGCATCCCGAACGACGCCGTCATGCGCAACACGTTCGACGGTGTCACGCTAGGCCTTACGGCCACACAGCGCTTCAGCGCGCCGGCCGTCACGAATAACGGCGCCGGCACGTACAACGCCAGCATCGGCGGCGGTACGCCCGCCACGTATGCCCTGTGGAACTTCGACTTCTTCATCGGCGGGCAGAACGCGAACAACTACAGCTACGTCCTCTATTACGACTTCGATCCCGCCGCCGGTACGATGGTTTCGGATCACGGACACATCATGCTGCCCGGCAACTCGCAGGACTCATGGAACCTCGGCATGGCGTTCCTCGATTCCAACCTGCTCGGTGTCCAGCCGACGTACGCGTCGTTCGACCCGAACGCGGGTGGGAGCTACACGTTCGCGCTGTTGCAGTTCGATGCGAACCAGGCGGAAGTCGGCCGCGTTGCGATCGACGTCGTCACCGCGACGCCGGAGCCGGCGACGCTGACGCTGATGGCGTCCGGCCTCTTCGGCGTCGGTTTCGTCGCTCGTCGCCGCCGCCGCGCGTAAACGGCTCCAGGAGAGGTTAGAGGGGCGAGGCCAAAATTTGGCCTCGCCCTTTTTTTCTTGCGGGATATGTTCGTCCGAGGTTGTGATGGTCCTCACATTGCTAGAAGGAATTGGCATGACGACATCTGCTCCGCTCAGCTCGGACACGCGCGAGTTCACCGACGTCCAGGGCAATCAGTGGATCGTGTGGGAGGTGTATCCGCGGCTCCTCGAGCGACGCCTCATGCGAGAACGGCGAGCGCTCCGACGTGGAACGACGGATCGCCGGCACGAGCTCGTGGGACGAGCGACGCTGCCGCGCCAGATCCTCGGCGGATGGCTTGCGTTCCAGAGCAGCAATGAGCGCCGTCGCGTCATCCCGGTGCCCGACGGCTGGGAGGAACTGGCCGAGCGCGAGTTGCGCTCGCTGCTTGCCGTCTCGAAGCTGAGCAGCCGCCCGCGGCCGAAGCGCTAGAGCCCGTAGACGCGCTGGGCGTTGCCCCCGAGTATCGCGAGGCGATCGTCCTCGGAGATGTCGAGGCTGCCGAGTGCCGTCTTCATGGCCGGAATGCTGCCGATGGCGTGGGGATAGTCGCTGCCGGCCATGATGTGGTCCGCCCCGGCGAACTTGATCGCCAGCTCGAGGGCGTTCGTGTCGAAGTTCACCGTGTCGTAGTACCACGTCTTCAGGTATTCGCTGGGCGGACGCGAGATGTGCTCGCGACATTCCTTGAACGCCGCGTAGCCGCGATCGAGTCGCTCGGCGAGATACGGAATGGCGCCGCCGAGATGGCTGAGCACCCACTTGATGTTGGGGAATCGCTCCGGCACGCCGCTGAACACGAGGTGTGATGCGGCGATCGTCGTGTCGAAGAGGAACCCGACGAGCGGCATCAGCCAGTACTCCTGCATGGCGTCCACGTTCACGGGATTCGTGGGGTGGATGTGCAGCACGGCACTGCGTTCGTTCGCGAGCTTGTAGAGCGGCCAATAGCGCTGATCGGCGAGCGAGACGCCATTCACGTTGCTGAACAGCATGGCGCCCGGAAAGCCGTAGTCGTCCATGGTGCGCCGCAGCTCGATGACTGATGCAGTCGGATCGTTCAGCGGCAGCGTCGCAAGCGCGGCGAATCGTGGGCCGCGTTCGGCGACGATCTGCGCGAAGGACGCGTTGACGAGACGCGCCATGTGCGCCGCTGTCTCGGGTGACTCGACGTGTGTGCCCGGCGTCGTGAGCGTGAGGATCTGTGTGTCGACATGTTCGTACTCGAGCACATCTTGCCGATAGGCGATGTCGCGATGGCCAGCGACGGCGACGTTATAATCGCCCGGATAGTGAATCTCCGGGTTTCCATCAACGTCCGCCGTCACGGTGACGACGCTCTCGCCCGAGCGCAGCATGTCGATGTAGGCGGGGGGATAGAAGTGATTGTGGACGTCGATGATTCTCACAGGCTGGCTCACGGGGGTGACAAAGGTTGTCGTCGCGCCCAAACGTAGTACACCGGCAGGCCCGCGACGACGAGGCCCAGCCCCACGGCGCTCGACAGCGGCTCGTGCATGACCTGATTGATGACGATGGCCGCCGTGCACAGGATGAAGATCGTTGGGAGCAGCGGATATCCCCAGATCCGATACCGCGGGGTGTAGTCGGCGCGGCGGCGCAAGAGCACGAGCGCGAATGCGAGCAGGCCGAAGAAGATCCACTCGGTGTAGACGACGCGCGTGAACAGCGCGCGATACGTTCCGGTCGCCACGAGGACGGACGACCACACGCCCTGCAGCACGATCGCGCGATGCGGCGTGCGATAGACGGGGTGCACCGCACCGGCCCACGTGAACAGCAGCCCGTCGTTGGCCATGGCGAGATACACGCGTGGTCCGGCGAGGATGACACCGTTCATCGCACCGAGCGTGGACAGAATGACGAGGGTGGCCATGATCTCCCGGCCGGATCCACCGATGGCCACGTCGGCAAAATCGGCGGCGACGCGCGTCGACGTCGCCACGCTGTCGAGCGGCAGCACGCGAAGGTATGCCCAGTTCACGCCGACATAGAGCGCCGTGACGGTGAGCGTGCCGATGAGCAGTGAGCGCGGGATGGTGCGCGTGGGGTCGATCGTCTCTTCGGCCGTATACGACACCATGTGCCATCCGCCGAAGGCGAACAGTCCGGCGAAGAGCGCAAGGACGAACTCTCGCGGCGATGGAATGATCGCGGCCGCCTCACGCGCCACGCCGAGCGATCCCGAGCCGACGGCCAGCGCGATGAGGATGATCAACCCGAGTGCGAGCACCTTGATGACCGTCAACGCGACCTGCACGGCGCTCCCGTATCGCACCCCGCGATAGTTGACCCACGAGAACAGCGCGATGGACGCGATGGCGAACAACTGCTCGCCCATGCTGCCGACGTCGATGAAGGTGCCGAGGTAGCGACCGAACACCATGGCGATGACGGCGACGATGCCGCTGTGCATCGTCCAGAACATCGCCCAGCCCCAGAGAAATCCCAGCGCCGGCCCGTAGCTCTCGGAAAGGAAGACGTACACGCCGCCCGTGCGCGGAAACGCGGAGGCCAATTCGGCGATGACGAGCGATCCGATGAGGGTGAGAAGGCCGGCGGCGACCCAGACGAGCAGTGCGCCTTTTGCCGAATGCACCTGGGCCGTCACGGCGGACGGCTGCACGAAGATGGAGGCACCAATGATGATGCCGACGACCATGGCGGTCGCTCGGGTGAGTCCGATGGAACGCTGCAGCTCGGGGCGCATGGCGGGACGAAGTTACGCGCGGGGCCTCGGATGGCTACTTTGTCCTCCCGAGCACCTGACCCTGACTCCACCGCCCATGCGCCGCTTCGCCATCGTCACCCTCGCAGTACTGGCTTTCACGAATGCGGCAGGCGCGCAGAGCCCGGCGCGACATGCGTTCTCCGCACAGGACGCCCTCGATCTCGTCACGCTCTCGGTTGCCGACGTCTCGAGCGACGGACGCTGGGTCGCGGCCACCGCGGCGACCCGGCGCGACAACTTCGGCATCGACTATCGTCGCGACGGCGACCCGACGTACGTGCGGCCGTCCTCCGCGCGCCTCGTCGTGATCGATGCGGAGCGCGGCACCCAGCAGGCCGTGTTCCCCGACAAGCGGAACGTGCGCGCCATGCGCTGGTCGCCCAACGGGGCGAAGCTCGGCATGCTGCTGTTGCGCGGCGACGCCTATGAGCCCGTGGTGTTCGAGCGTGCGAACGGCAAGGTCACGATGCTGCCGATTCCCGCAGGCAGGTACGTAGCGGAGGCGAGTGAGCTCGCGTGGTCGCGCGACGGCGCATCCGTGCTCGTCTCGCTGCACACGAATGCGTGGCGCACGCGTGCGCAGGCGCGCTTCGATTCGATGACGCGCGGACCGGTGTTCGTACAGACGAGCGTGGACCCATTCCTCGACTGGGACGGCTTGCGACGCGATGGCTTCGTGCGCTCGGTGGTGTCGATCGACGTGGCGACGAAGCAGGTCCGCGAAGTCCTTCCAGAAGCACTGCTCGGCAACTTCGACCTCACCGCCGATGGGCGCGACGTTGCCGTGCGTGAGGACATCACGAAGAAGACCGACTACGACGTGATCTTCGGCCGGGAGGAAAAGTTGGTCGTGCGGCCGGTCGTCTGCGCCGCGCCGTGTGAGGTGAAGACGGTATTTCCATCGCTCAAGGGAATGACGCTCGCGTGGGCGATGGACGGACGCCGGTACGCATACTCGAAGGACGGCAAGGTGTTCGTCGGCTCCATCGATGAGAAGGAGCCTCGGCAGGTCGCGGGTCCGGTCGGCGATCCGAAGAAGACCGAGACCGACACCAGCAAGGCGGCGAAAGACCAGCGAGAGAAGGAGCGGTTTTCCCTCGTGCGCTTCAGCCCCACTGGCGACGCCGTTGTCGCGTCGAACAAGGAAGGGCTGTGGCTGGTCGATCCGGCGAAGCCGGACAAGCGCCTGATCATCGCCTCGAACGACTCGAATCCCGAGATGCCGCGCGTTGCCGTCACTGCATGGACCGAGGATGGCTCGGCGCTGTACCTGACGTCGGCGTCGCGGACGAAGTGGTCGCGCGCTGTTCTCCGATATGACGTCCGCGATATTGCGGCGCCACGTGAGCTCGTGCGCGACGACCGCATCTACACGGGCATCCGCCCGTCGCGCGACGGCAAGTCGGTCGTGCTGTCGATCGCGACCGGCAATCGCCCGGCGGAACTCTATGCCGGCGATGGAGAGCTCAGGAACCTGCGCCGCATCAGCGACGTGAATCCGCAGCTGCAGCAGGTCGCGTTCGGGGCGACGCGCCTCATCGACTACCTCGACGCGGATGGCCACCGCAAATACGGCGTGGTGTACCTCCCGGCGAACTACGAGTCGTCAAGATCCTATCCGACCGTGTTCAGTGTCTACGAGGACTTCTTCGACGACAGCTTCGATGCGACGGCGGGCATCCTGACGGGTGCGGGCTACGTCGTGGTGAAGCCGTCAGTGGATTTCGAGGTCGGCCACCCGGGTGAGGCCTGGGTGAAGGGCGTCACTGCAGCGGCGAACAAGCTGATCGAGCTCGGCATCGCCGACTCGGCGAAGCTCGGCGTGCAAGGCGTGAGCTACGGCGGCTATGCGACGAACCTGCTCGTGACGCAGACGAATCGCTTCAAGGCGGCCATCAACATCTCGGGGAAGGTGGACCTCGTCTCCTTCTACACCGACAGCCCGCGGCTCGGCGTGCGAAACGTCCACGCGGCCGAGAAGAGCCAGGATCGCATCGGGGCGACGCTGTGGCAGCAGCCGCAGAAGTACGTGGAGCACTCGGCAATCTTCTTTGCCGACCGGATCACGACGCCGCTCATGCTGATGACGGGTGCGCAGGACTCGAACGTTCCGGCGGACAACACGCGCGAGATGTACTACGCACTCCGCCGTCTCGGGAAGGAAGTCGTGTGGGTCAACTACATGAACGGCGGCCACGGCGGCGGCAATGCCACCGTGGCGGACTTCCTCGACATGCAGCGTCGCATGGTCGAGTGGTACGACACCAAGTTGAAGGGCGTGGCGCGGAAGACCGTGTCGAATTAGACGCAGGTCACGAGCGACGAACCAAGCAAGTTGTCGTATGCGTCGACCGCCACCTGGTAGCACTCGCACGCCGCGGCTTCCAGGCCGGTGCGATCGGTGACAGTGATGCGGCCGTGGCGATACTTGATGAGTCCCGCGCGCATCAGCGTCCCGCACGCCTCGGTGACCCCCGCGCGGCGCACGCCCAGCATGTAGGAGAGAAACTCCTGGGTGAGGAGGAGCTCGTCGCCGTTCACGCGGTCGTGGATCATGAGCAGCCAGCGGGCGCACCGGTGCTCGAGCGCGTGGAGGCGGTTACAGGCCGCCGTCTGCGCGCACTGCTCGAACAATGCCTGGGCGTAAAGCAGCATGAGATCGAACAGCGTCGCGCTGTCGTCGTCATCATCACGTGGAAGCCCGATGAGGGTGCGCAGCGCACCGGTCGACATGCGCTGCACGTTGCCGGCGACCTGGATGACGCACTCCGTCGGCGTCGCGACGGCGCCCAGTGCGACGGCGCCACCGACGACGCCTTCGCGGCCAATCGTTCCGACTTCGACGCCAGCACCGTCCGACATGCGCCGGATCATCGATGCCACGGCCGTCTCCGGGAAATACACGAAGTCGATCGGCGTGAAAGGCGCATAGAGGACGTGCCCGGCGGGGAGTGCGAACTGCTCGAGATCTGCCGCGACCAGCTCCTGCGCGCGGAGGGACAGACCGCACAGCAGCCTGTTTCCCAGCTCGACGACTGGATTCGCGATCATGTGACTGAACGCATGTGGACGCCCTGAATGAGGAGGGCGTCGCCAGAAGCGCCGGGTGGGTGGCAGCGAAGCTGCCGTCTGCGCTGGTGTGTACGTCGCAGTACAGAAACGTACACTACTCGGAGGCCTTGATGTCCGCTTTCGTACCCAAAGTTTTGCGCGCGGGGCGAAATAGCGTCAGCCGCGCCGCGCCGGCTCGATCCGCTCGGAGAGCAATTTCGCGCTGAACCGCTGCGCCTCGGCGATGCGCTCTACCTCGATGGCGATGGCGTCGACGGATTGCTGAAGGTGCTCGAGCCGCTCGTCCTCTTCGCGCTTCAACTGCTTCGACGGACCCTTTGTGCCCGTCAGGACCCTGATGGTGACCACGCCGATGACGGCGAGCGAGCCGACGAGCCCCACGATGACGCACGAAACGGCAGCGAACGTGATGACATCGGGATCCATGGGTCACTCCTGAGGGTTCGAACGATCACTTCGGACTACGCGCTCGCGGAGGCGAAGTTTCCTGCCGGTCGGCAAAAAGCGATAGCTCGGCCATGGATTGTTATTTGAAATAACTAATGCTGCCATCCCTCGCCAGTCCTGATGTCCTCGTCGCCGACAGTTTCGTCGCGCGGATGCAACGGACAGCGAGAACAGGACATTCGCCCGCCTTTCTCTCCATCGCGCCGGACGCCGATTCCGCGCTACCGAGTTTCCTACGGCACGAACGTCGGCCCGATGCCAAGATTCTGGAACACGAATGCGTACAGATCGGCCGTCTGCTCGATCGCCTTGGTGGTGCTGCTTGCGCCGTGCCCCGACTTCGTGTCGATGCGAATCAGCACCGGGTTGTCGCCAGCCTGTGCCGCCTGCAGCGCTGCCGCGTACTTGAACGAGTGCGCCGGCACGACGCGATCGTCGTGATCCGCGGTCGTGATCAGGGTCGCCGGATAGGCGGTGCCGGGTTTGATGTTGTGAATCGGCGAATACGCGCGCAGGGCCGTGAACTCGGCCTCGTTCGCTTCTGATGAGCCGTAATCGGCGATCCAGTTCCACCCGATGGTGAACTTCTGGAAGCGGAGCATGTCCATCACGCCCGCCTGCTGGATGACCACTTTGAACAAGTCGGGACGCTGGTTCGCCACCGCGCCGACGAGCAAGCCGCCATTCGACACGCCGTGAATCGCGAGCTTGCCCGGCGATGTGTACTTGTTCGCCACCAGGTACTCACCTGCCGCGATGAAGTCGTCGAAGACGTTCTGCTTCTTCAGCTTCATGCCGGCCTCGTGCCACTTCTCGCCGTACTCACTGCCGCCGCGAAGATTCGCCGACGCGTAAACGACGCCCTGCTCGAGCAGCGCGAGTCGCATCGCGCTGAACGACGGCGTGGTGGAAATGTTGAACCCGCCGTAGCCATAGAGCAGCGATGGATTGGTGCCATCGAGCTTGAGGCCCTTCTTGTATGTCAGGAACATCGGCACGCGCGTGCCGTCCTTGCTCGTGTAAAAAACCTGCTTCGTGACGTAGTCGCCGGGCCGGAAGCCGGGAATGTCCGGCGCACGAAAGAGCGAGGACTTCCGTGTCGCGATGTCGTACTTGTAGATGGACGGCGGAAAGGTGAACGAGTTGAAGGTGTAAAAGATCTGCTTGTCATCGGTGTTCCCATTGAGCCCACCCGCGCTGCCGAGCCCCGGGAGGACGATCTCGTTCTCGAGCTTTCCAGTGAGGTTGAAGACGTACGCGCGCGTCGTGACATCCTTCATGTACGAGGCAAACAGCTTCCCGCCCGCCGTCGACGCGCCCTCGAGTGGCTCGCGGCGCTCGGCGAGAATCGTCGTCCAGTTCTTCTCGGCTGGCTTGGCCGGATCGATCAGCACGACGCGGCCATTCGGCGCGCCGCGGTTGGTCTGGATGAGGAATCTGGAGCCGACGTTGTCGACGACGGTGTAATCGTCGTCGCCCACGTCGGCGATCAGCGGCTTCCATTCGGCGCTACCGCTGTCGCGATCGCGGACGAACAGCGCGTTGCCCTTCTTGCCCTTGCCGCGATCGGAGACGGTCATCACGGCGAACCGCTCGTCTTCCGTCGTCGAGACGACGTGGAAGCGCTGCGGATTCGCCTTGTCCTCGAAGACGAGTGCGTCCTGCTCCTGCGGCGTACCGACCCTGTGGTAATAGACCTTGTGCCCTTCGTTCTTCGACGTGAGCGCCGTGCTCGAGTCGGGCGCATCGTAGCGGCTGTAATAGAAGCCGTCGCCCTGCCATGCAGTGCCGGTGACCTTCGCCCACTTGATGACATCAGGCAATGGCTTCCTCGACGCGATCTCCATCAGGCGGAATTCCGTCCAGTCGGATCCCCCGCTCGAGATCCCATACGCCGCATACTTGCCGCTTTTCGACTGCGCGAAGCCCGCGAGTCGCGTAGTCCCGTCGGCCGAGAACTTGTTGGGATCGAGCAGTACTTCCGGCGTGCCGTCGAGGCCCTTCTGTATGTAGATGACGCCCTGGTTCTGGAGACCGTCGTTTTTCGAGAAGGTGTAGAACTCCCCTTTGCGTGACGGCGCGGTGAACCGCGCGTAGTTCTGCAACTTCGTCAGCCGGGCCTTGAGCGCGTCGCGATACGGAATGCGATCGAGGTACGCAAAGGTCAGCTTGTTTTCGGCCTCCACCCACTGCGCGGTCTCCGGCGAGGTCTCCTCCTCGAGCCAGCGATAGGGATCCTGGACCGTCGTGCCGAAGAACGTGTCGACCTGGTCGACCTTCCTGGCCTGCGGATAGGCGAGCTTCTGCGCGGCGACCGGCGCGACTGCCGACAGCGTGAGTGCAAGGGCCAGCGCGGTGACGGCAAGCGGTGCGGACTTCATGTATTCATCACTCCGGAAAAGTCGAGCGTTGAAGCAGATGCTAGAGTTGACTCGTAGGTTTGTCAAACGACCTTCACAGGGAGGAAGTCATGAGTCCCGTCCATCAATACGAGACGCCGTACACCACCACCGCGTTCGAGCTGCCGGGCTATCGCGTCGTGAAGAGCTTTGGCGTCGTGCGTGGCATCACCGTGCGCTCGCGCTCCGTGATCGGACGCATTGGCGTGGGGTTTCAGGCGTTCTTTGGCGGAGACATCACGTTGCTGGTGAATCTGTGCGAGAAGGCGCGGGCCGATGCGTTCCAGATCATGGTGGCGCACGGCGCGGAGCTGGGTGGCAACGCGGTCATCGGGCTTCGCTACGACGCGACGGAGCTGATGCCGGGCATCACGGAAGTGCTGTGCTATGGCACAGCGGTCTACATCGAACCCGTCTGACCGCGCGGTGCGGCACACGGGTTTGCATTCACAGGCAACAGAGGCCAGACTTTACGCGGAATTCCCTCCAATCCGATTGACTCCATGAGCGAAAGCGACCCAATCTCCGCCGCCAACGAGGCTCCTGCGCCGCCCAAGAAGGCAGCATTGTGGGAGGACTTCATCGACATCTTCTACGCCCCCTCGGATGTCTTCGCGCGGCGCGCCAACTCGGGATTCGGCATCCCGATGCTCGTCGTCGTTGTATTGATCGGGCTGATATTCTACGCGTCACGCGGCCTGATGCAGCCGATCATGGACGCAGAGTTCACGCGCAGCATGGCGAAGCAGAGCGCCAAGATGACGCCCGAGCAGCTGCAGATGGCGCGTTCGATGAACGAGAAGTTCGCCATCATCGGCATCGCCGTCGTCATGCCCATCCTGCTCTTTCTGCTCGGACTCACCACCTGGGTGGTCGGAAAGTTCTTCGACGCGAAGGAGACACTGGGCGCCGCGCTGATGATCGCGTGCTATGCGTACTTCCCGAAGGTGGTGGAATCCGTCATCAACGCCGTGCAGCTGCTGGTACTGGATCCGTCCTCGATGAACGGGCGCTTCAGGCTCTCGTTGGGACTCGGACGGTTCGTCGACCCCGACACCGCGTCGCCGGTGTTGTTGGCCGCGCTCGGCCGACTGGACGTGTTCACGATCTGGGTGACGATCCTCATCGGTATCGGCCTGTCCGTCACCGGCAAGATTCCGCGCTCCAAGGCAATGATCGCGGCCGTGGTCATCTGGTTCGTGGGCGCGCTGCCCACGATGCTGGGCGCGCTGCGACAGTAGTCAATCGAGAGACGGCAAGTGCAGCGGGGGCGATCAGCCGGCGTTCTCCGGCGGGAGCAGTCGCTCGACCACCGGTAGCGCCGGACAGGCGACCCGGTGGACGACCCGCTGGACGTGCACCCGGTAGTCGGCATCCTCGAACCTCGCGATCTCCTGGCCGCACCGGTGGCAGTGCGGAAAGAGCGCGAAGGTGTCGCGGGCGACCTGGTCCAGCATCGGATCGTCGTGGCGTCCGGAGATGGGCATCGTCTGTATGGTAAGACCCGAACGGGCGCGGGGTCGCGCCAGTGGGCCAACAACTCTACCTTACCCCGTCGTCGTACTCTGCCGCAACGGCCAACCAGGCTGTCTGTCGATGAGCACGGATAGGCGGCCCTGACCACCCTGGGCGCCAGGCCGCAGCCTCGGGCTTCCGCTTCTCGTTTCCCCATTGGATGGCGCTGTCTACCGTTCTCTCCGTCGCCGGGCTGCTCGCGCAGTCCGGAGTCGCCATCCTCATCGCCTTCGTGCTCGGAGGACTCCTCCGGCGCTACTGGCGGCCCTTTCTGCGACACTGGACGTGGAGCTGGCTCGCGCTCGCCGTGCACACTGGCGCCGGCGCCGGCGCGATCATCCTTGGCGTTTCTCGGCCGATCAACGATCCATTGCGGTTTTCGCTCGCCCTGGCGGCGGGCATCGCCGGGTATCTCCAGATCGCGTGGCTGCTGCTCGGCACAGCCGAGCTGGCGTCTGGCCGAGCGCTGCCGGCGCGCACCACGCGCTGGATCATCGCCGTAGTGACCCTCATGGGCGCGCTGCTCGTGATGGCCTACGCCTGGGATCCCACCCGTACGGAGCTCCTGTTCGCGCTTCGCGTCTCGGTGCGTCGGTGTGCAGCGGCTGCCGCGTTCCTCGCCGGCGGCGTGGCCATCACGCGGGCGCCGCGCATCGCGCGGGGCATCGGACGACGCGTCGTGATGGCCTCGTTCTTCGGATTGGGAGCGCAGCAACTGCAATTCCTCTCGCTCGTCGCCACACCGGAAATGCGCAGCCGCTATCCGGTCTATCTCGCGAGCCTCGGCCTCGTCGACGTCGTGCTCTACGTCTCGCTGGCGATGGGGCTCGTGATCTGGCTGCTGGAGGAGGAGCGCCAGGCGACGATGGACGCTGCCGCGCGCATCGAGCGCATCGCCTATCACGATTCGCTCACCGGCCTGCCGAACCGCCAGCTCTTTCTGAACCAGTTGGGCATGGCGCTGCACCACGCGCGCCGGAACGACACGATGGCGGCGGTTCTCTTCCTCGATCTCGACCGCTTCAAGATCGTCAACGACTCCCTCGGCCACGCGGCGGGTGACACGCTGCTGCAGACGATTGCGGAGCGCATCAAGCAGACGGTGCGCGCCGAAGATTCCGTCACGCGCCTCGGTGGTGACGAATTCGCAGTGTTGGCGTACGAAGTGTTCGGCCCCGAGGACGCCGTGATGCTGGCCGAGCGAATCATCGCGGCAGTGAAGCGCCCGATCGTGGTGGATGGACAGGAGCTGTTCGTCACGACGAGCCTGGGCATCAGCCTCTTCCCGACCGATGCCGACGATCCGGAGGGGCTGCTCAAGACCGCGGATTCCGCGATGTACCGGGCGAAGTCGCAGGGCAGGGATCTCGTCGAGCGATACGTTCCCGAGGTCGGCGACGCCGCGCTCGAACGGCTCGGGCTGGAGAGCAACCTCCAGCGCGCGCTCGAGCTGGACCAGCTGGAGCTCTACTACCAGCCCATCGTGCAGTCGCACACCGGGCTCGTGACGGGGGTCGAGGCGCTGCTGCGCTGGAACCATCCCACGCGCGGACTGCTCTTGCCGGCCGAATTCATCTCCCTCGCCGAGGCGACCGGTGCCATCGTGCCGATGGGCGACTGGGTGCTGCGTACGGCGTGCGCGCAGGTGCAGGAGTGGCGGTCGCGCGGCCAGACACAGTTGCGCGCGGCGGTCAACCTGTCGGTCCGGCAACTGCAGACCCCGGAGCTGGTCGATCGCGTGGAGGCGATTCTCGTCGAGGCGGGCCTGCCGCCGGAATACCTCGAGTTGGAGATCACCGAGAGCATCGCGATGCGGTTCAGCGGCCGCGCAATCGACAACCTTCGCCTGCTCAAGGCGAAGGGGGTCCGCGTGTCGATCGACGATCTCGGCACGGGCTATTCCTCGCTCAGTGCGCTGCGGCTCTTTCCGATCGATTCACTGAAGATCGACCGCAGCTTCGTGCAGGGCGTTCCCGATAACACGGACGACAGCGCCATTGCTGCGGCCGTCATCACGCTCGGTCTTACGCTCGGCGTCAACGTGATCGCCGAAGGCATCGAGCGGCCGGAGCAGCTGGCGTTTTTCGTCGAGCAGCGGTGTGCCGAGTGGCAGGGCTATCTGCTTGTGCGCCCAGTCACAGCGGTCGAGTGCGAGAAGCTGTTATTTGCGACCGCCCGAATCAGCGGCCGGCACCACGCCATGGATGAGCGCGTGGCATCGTAGCATTGCCGAAGCAGCGCTGAGACCGCCTCCCCGGTGGTCGCAACCTCTCGCTGGAACCGCGCCTCCCGCGTGGTTTAACACAGTGGATCGGGTATCGTCGCCCTTGCGTGTCTAGATTGAACGACGTCAGCCGTTCCTCCCACCGCTTCCCCCGCTATTTGGGGACACCACTCAGGACGACGCCCGAATGCACGCTCGGATCTCTCATCTGCTCGTGACGTGTGGATGTCTTGCGCTCGCCGTCGTGGCCGGCTGCAAGTCGGAGTCGCCGACGAAACCGGGCGACAGCACGGACTTCATCCCCCACCCGCTTGGCCCGGTGGCACTTGGCGATCTCGTCAAGCTGAACGTCAACGGCGACAGCTCCTGCAGCGCCCCGATCTATCACACGGCACGTGTGGTCGCGATCAGCAACAAGGCGATCATCCTGAGCGACACGCTCAACCCGAAGAACGGCTTCACCACCGCCGACTACCAGCGGTTCGCGACGCGGTTCGACACGCTGGTGTATCCGCTCGACGTCGCGAACTTCGGCGAGCCGCTCGACATCGACAAGAACGGCCACATCGCCATCCTCTTCACGCGCGCCGTCAATGAGCTGACGCCTCCGCGGGCCAATAGCTACGTCGGCGGATTCGTCTACTCGCGCGATCTCTTCCCGAACACGACGACACCGCGCGCGCAGGCCTGCGCGGGCAGCAACCAGGGCGAGTATTTCTACATGCTCGCGCCGGATCCTACAGGCATCGTCAACGGCAACGTGCGGACGGCGGGCTTCGTCGACACGGCGACGGTGGCGGTGCTGGCGCACGAGTTCCAGCACCTGATCAACGCGACCCGCCGGCTCTACGTGAACAACGCGCCCGTGTTCGAGGACAAGTGGCTGGACGAGGGACTGGCACATATCGCCGAGGAGTTGTTGTACTACCGCGAGACGGGCTACAACCCGCGCTCGAACCTCGACATCGCCGCCGTGCGGCAGTCGTTCGCGCGCAGTGCGCTGTTCTCCGCGGACATGAGCGGCAATGCGTCGCGCTACCGGTCGTACCTGGGCGCCCCGTCACAGAACTCGCCGTATTCGCTCAACGACTCGTTGGCGACGCGCGGCGCATCGTGGTCGCTGCTGCGCTATTCGGTCGATCGCCTGAACGCGACGGACGGGTTCACCGCCGGCAATGGTCAGGCCGTCACCACGCCCGGCACCGTCACGCTCACCGCTGGTGCGATATCGGGTGAATTTGCGATCACCCTCGCGAACACGACACTGCAGGGCGGCAGCATCACGGGGTTCGTGCTCACCTCGGTGCCGGGCGCGGGCACCGCGTCGATTCCTGTCGCGCAGACGAGCGTGCCGGCGATGATGCGCATTCCGACGGTCGAGGACGACCCGACGGTATTGCGCCGGGATGATCGGTTCGAGGCACGGCTGCGCGCGCGCGAGCGCGCAGAGCTGACGCCGATGATGGGCATGGCGCGCAGTTGGTATGCGTCGCGGGCGATGCCCGTGTCCGCTACGCTGCGCAGCAGATCGGCCTATGCCAGCAGCACATACGCGGAAGCGGACGCCGCGACGTGGTTTCGCCTCGTGAACGCAACGACGGCGGGCGTCGCGAATTTGCAGAGCGTCGTCGGTGGCGACCTCGCCGGATTCGTGCGCGACTGGTCCGTCTCGCACGCGGTGGACGACGTCGCCGCACTGAACACGCAGTACCAACAGCGCAGCTGGAATTGGCACAGCATCTATCCAAACCTGTCCCAGCCTGCCTCCAACTACCCACTCCCGATGCCGCTCATCTCGACGAGTACGAGCCTGAACGGCACGATCGTCGCCGGTGGAGCGCAGTACTATCGGATTGCGATTCCGGCCAATGGCACCGCAATGCTCAGTGTCAGCGCGCCGGGTGGCGCGGTGAATCCCAACCTTCAGATGGTCATCGTCAGGACAAAGTGATGCGCAGATATCGCGTAGGTTTTGTGGGGGCGTTCGCCGCCGTCTTGTTCACCGCCGTGGCGTGCTCTGACTCGGGCACGGGGACAACGCCGGGTGGCGGTACGCCGACGCGGGTCGACGTCGTGACGGCGCCGGCCGCGGTGGGTGCCGCTGGCGCCCTTGCCGGTGCGTTTACCGTGAAGGTCGTCGACTCGAAGGGCGCCGGCGTGCCGAATATCGCCGTCACCTTCGCGTCGACCGGGGCAGTTGTGGCGTCGCCCGGTTCGGTGACTACCGATGCGTCGGGCACGGCGACGACGCAGGTCGCGCTGAGCACGATCGCCGGATCGGGTACCGTGCGCGCGACCGTCACTGGCGTCAGCACTGCGGCGACGACGGTCGTCACCGTCATCGCCGGCGCGACGACGAAGATCGTCAACAATCCGAAGACGCTGCGCTTCTTCAACGTCGGCGATACGGCGCGTATCGCGTCCGTCGCGCAGGACCAATTCGGCAACACGGCGACGGCCGGTGCCGTGAGCTATTCGGTCCTCGACGGCACGCTCGTCAGCGTCGACCAGACTGGTCTCGTGCGCGTGCTGCGGCAGCCCGGTACGACGCTCGTCATTGCGTCATCGAGCAGCCGTGCGGATACGACGACCGTTACCGTCCTCGCCGCGGGCGCGTCGAACTGCACCGGCCTCGTCACCGCGACGCCGATGAACGTCGGCGACGTGCAGACGTTCACGGGAGCGCAGTACGCTTGCCTCAATGGCGCGACGGCGGGCGCGGAGTTCGCGCTCGTCGCCTTCAATAGCTCGGCGGATCCGAGCGCGCTGCCAACGTCGGTTCTCGGCAATGGCCTGTCCGCACCGCCGAGCGCCATCAAGCTGGCGAGCACCGGAACGGCGGCATTGCGGTCGGCGATCGGGACCAAGACATCGTCGCTGCCGCTGCTCGACGAAGACTTCCACCTGCGCCTGTTGTCCGAAGCGAACCGCGAATTCAAGGGAGCCCTTCCGCGCGCCCGTATGGCGCGGCGTGCGGCGGTGTCGCGTTCCATCAGCGGCAACGGTACCGTGTCGTACTCGGCCATTCCCGCGTCGGCCAAGGTGGGCGACATCATCACGCTGAACGTGAGTAGTGGAATCTGCTCCGGCGCAGTCAATCACGGCCTTCGCGTCGAGGCGATCGGTACCAAGTCCATCATCCTCGGCGACACGCTGAACCCAACCGGCGGCTTTGCGAATTCCGACTATCAGCGGATCGCGGCGCGGTTCGACACGCTCGTGTATCCGCTCGACGTCGATGCGTTCGGCACACCCTCCGATCTCGACAACAATGGCAGGGTGGCGATCCTCTTCACGCGCAGCGTGAACGAGATGGTCGACTCGACCTCTGGCTACTTCGTCGGCGGGTTCTTCAATCCGCGCGACCTCTTCCCCAAGGTCGGAGCGACACCGTCGGACAACTGCGCCGGTAGCAACGAAGGCGAGATGTTCTACATGCTGGTCCCCGCGCCGAATGGCATCAATGGCGTGAAGCACACCATAGGCTTCGTGGACAGCCTGACGACCGGGATCGTCGCCCACGAGTTCCAGCACCTGATCAATGGCAGCCGCCGTTTCTACATCAACACAGCGGCAACGGATTTCGAGGAGCCGTGGCTCAATGAAGGACTGAGCCACATCGCGGAGGAACTGCTCTACTATCGCGAGAGCGGCCTGACGCCGCGGCTGAACCTGACCGACCAGAAGATTCGACTGGACAATCGGCTGATCTATCCGCTGTGGAAGAACGACGCGTCGTCGAACTTCGCTCGCCTGATCCAGTACCTACGGAATCCGGGCGGAAATTCACCGTATGCGGATGACGACGAGCTCGCGACGCGCGGTGCCACCTGGCAGTTCCTCCGCTACCTGGCGGATCGTCTCGGACCTGCCGACGGGAATTTCTGGCAGCGGTTCGACAACTCGACGGTGACGGGACTCGCCACGCTACAGCAAGTCGTCGGCGCACCCACGGCGCCGTACTTCCGCGATTGGGCGGTGGCGAATTACGTCGACGATCTCGGCATCAACAGCGATCCGCGCTTCATGCACGCGAGCTGGAATTTCCGCGACATCTTCACGAACACGTACGTGGGCAGCCCTCCGTATCCGCTGGCTGTGAGCTCGCTCGCTGATGGCACGAAACAGGATCTCTCGGTGCGCGGCGGGTCGGCGAGCTATCTGCGCTTCTCGTTGCCAGCTGGGAAAGAGGGGCTGTTGACATTCTCCTCTGGCGGCGGTCTGCCGAGCACACCGTTCCAGTTCGTCGTGGTGCGGACGAAGTAAGCCGTTCGGCAAGTCGTGGTTGAAGGCGGGTGGTACTCTTCGGAGCGCCACCCGCTTTCGCATTCGGTGCGACCACTATCCGTAGCGGACAGCGCGCGGTACTGTAGCGTACAGAACGTTTTCGACAGCCGCGCTGTACTCCCGCCGCACAGCCAACGGGAGAACACAAACGGAGTTGCGAATGCGAGTTCCCACCACGTTCGATGGCCGCACGCTCCGCTGTGCCGCCGTGATGGTCGCACTGCCAACGATGTTGATCGCGCAGGCCAGCACCGGTACCGTCTCGGGGCGCGTCATGGCGGGGCGTGATCCGGTCAACGGAGCGACGGTCGTCGCGACGGGCACCGGACGTGGAACGCAGACGCGCAGCGACGGCACGTATCGGCTCACGCTTTCCGTCGGACGACACGAACTCCGCGCTCGCGCGGTCGGCTTCACCTCCGGCCGGGACTCGGTGACGGTGCTCGCCGGCGGAAATCAGACGGTGAACTTCACGCTCGAGCACAGCATCGCGACCCTCGAGGCGGTGACGACACTCGGCACACGCGGAGAAGCGCGCACCGTCATCGACGCGCCCGCGCCGATCGACATCATCTCGGCGGCCGACATCAAGGCGACCGGCCGCACCGAGACGGCGCAGATGATCCAGGCTGTCGCGCCGAGCTTCAATTTTCCGCGCACGTCCATTGGCGACGGAACGGATCACGTGCGTCCCGCGACGCTGCGCAGCCTCTCGCCCGACCAGACGCTCGTACTGGTGAATGGCAAGCGGCGTCACAACAGCGCACTCGTCAACGTCAACGGTTTCGTCGGGCGCGGCTCGGCGCCGGTCGACCTCAATGCGATTCCGTCGAGCATGATCGACCACATCGAGATCCTGCGCGACGGCGCGGCGGCGCAATACGGATCGGATGCCATCGCTGGCGTGATCAACATCGTGCTCAAGCAGGGCGACGGTGGCGAGACGCGCACGACCGTCGGCGAGGCGGTCACGACGTACAATCGCGCCGACAACTTCACGCCGTATCCGAACCAGGTCGGCTCCGTGTCGGCGCGCGACGGCAAGGTCTTTCACTCGGCGCTCGACTACGGGTGGACGGGCGCGCAGAATCGCTTTCTCCACGTCGCCGGCGAGTTCCGCGATCGCGGTTACACCAATCGCTCGCTGGCTGATCCGCGCATTCAATATTTTCCCGGCGATCCGCGGGAAAGCAATGCGAGCTTGCCGTCTCCCGAAGGTCGCATCAATCATCGTCAGGGCGACGCGGCGACGCACGACCTTCAGGGGTTCTGGAATGGTGGTTCCGCGCTCGGCACCGCTGATGTGTATTCGTTCGGCGGTGTGTCGAAGCGGCACGGCGAGGCGGCTGGTTTCTGGCGTCGTCCGAACGACGACCGGACGCTGCGCAACCTGTATCCGAATGGCTTCCTGCCGCTCATCGCATCCGACATCTGGGATGCATCCGGCGCCGTGGGCGTGAAGGGCGAGAAGTCGGGATGGAACTACGATCTCGGCACGGTCTACGGTGGGAATCAGTTCGGCTTCACGATCAAGTCGACGAACAACGTGTCCCTCGGTCCCACGTCGGCGACGCAGTTCGACGCCGGCAAGCTGCGCTTCCAGCAGAGCACGACGAGTCTCGACCTCAATCGAAATCTCAACGGTTCGCTCCCGTTTCCGCTCAACGTCGCGGCCGGTGCCGAGTTTCGCTATGAGAACTACACGATCGTCGCGGGAGAGCAGGGCTCCTGGGTCAACGGCGGCGTCAGGGTCATCGACGCCACCGGCACTCCGACCACTCGGCTCAGTGCACCGGGCGCGCAGGTCTTTCCCGGCTTCAAGGGAGACAGCGGCGGCAAGGCGAACGACGCCGGCTCGCACGCGCGAAACAACACCGCACTGTATGCGGACTTCTCGTCCGACCTGACCTCGAAGTTCCTCGTCGACGTCGCCGGGCGGTTCGAGAACTACAGTGACTTTGGCTCGACGACCACCGGCAAGCTGTCGTCGCGCTATCAACTGCCGGGCGGCATTGCGGTACGTGGCTCGGCGAGCACGGGCTTTCGGGCGCCGTCGCTGATGCAGGAATACTTCTCGTCCACGGCAACGAACTTCGTCGCGGGCGTGCCGCTCGACATCAAGACCTTCCCCGCCGGCTCGCGCGATGCCGGCGCGTTGGGCGCGAGTCCGTTGAAGGCGGAGAAGTCGCACAACTACGGCATCGGCCTGGCGGCCGAGCCGGTGAAGAGTCTCTCGTTGACGTTCGACTATTACTACATCGAAGTGGACGACCGCATCGTGCTGTCGAACAACTTCACGGGTCCGATCGCCATTGCGGCGCTCGCGGCGATCAACATCACCGGTATCAGCGGTGGTCGCTACTTTACTAACGCGATCGACACGAAGACGCACGGCTACGACGTGATCCTGAATTACGGATACGCCTTCACGAACACGAGCCTGATGAAGCTGACGGCGGCGTACAACCACAACACCACGCGTGTTACGCGAGTCGCAGCGTTGCAGGGAAGCATCTCAGGGCTGCAGGGAAGCCTCTTCGATCGGGTGGAGCAAGCGCGCATCGAGCTGGGGAACCCGCTCAACAACCTGATCCTGAGCGGCACCTACTCGTGGAACAAGCTGGACCTCCTGGCGCGCACGCAGCGCTATGGGCAGGTCACGTCGTTCGGTACGGCGGCGACGAATGCCTATGGTCCACTCGATCAGACGTTCCGTCCCAAGTGGGTCACGGACGTGAGTGGCTCGTACGGCTTCCGCCGCTTCACGGTCGGTGTGGGAGTCGACAACCTGTTCGACATCTATCCGGACCGGAACAACAACAACGGCAATCTTGGCCCGGTGTTCACGTCGGCGGAAAACGGCGGGACATCGAACTTCGGGATCTTTCCCTATGCGGGGATCTCGCCGTTCGGGTTCAACGGGCGGTTCGTGTATGCGAAGTTGTCGGCGTCGTTGTAGGTCTCGACAGACAAGGCCCAACTGCGCAACGCCCGCGCCGAGCGTAGAGCGTTTTCAGGACGACAGCGTTCAGGAGTGGCCTCCTCCCGGGCTGAAGATCAGATTGTTCGCGTGACCGACACGAATCCCATCTGGACGCCCACACCGGCCGACGTCGACCGCGCGAACGTCACACGCTTCATTCACGAGGCTGTCCAGCCACTCGGCGGCGCTGCGGCGAATGTCGGCGACAGTCCGTCGCTGTACGCGTGGTCGATCGCCGAGCCTGCGCTCTTCTGGGCCGCCGTCTGGCGATTCACCGGCGTGATTGCCGACGAACGCATCAGCCGAGATTCGTGGGACGATATTCTCATCGGCGGCGACCGCATGGCGCCGCCCGACCCCACGCTCGGACCGCGCTGGTTCACGGGCGCTCGGCTCAACTTCGCCGAGAACCTCCTGCGGTATCGAGACGATCGTGATGCGCTGGTGTCGTGGTCGGAGCTGGGACTCCAACGACGCATGAGCTTCGCCGAGCTTGCCGACGCAGTGGCTCGATTCGCCGAATTCCTGCGGCAATCCGGCGTCGTCGCCGGCGATCGCGTCGCCGGGTTCCTGCCGAACATTCCAGAGGCAGTCGTTGCGATGTTGGCGACGGCATCGATCGGCGCGGTGTGGTCGTCGTGCTCGCCGGACTTCGGGGCGCGCGGCGTGCTCGACCGATTTGGGCAGATCGCCCCGAAGGTGCTCATCACCGCCGACGGCTATCGGTACGGCGGCAAGAGCATCGACTCGCTCGAGCGCATGCGCGAGCTCGTGCCCTCGCTGCCGAGTGTGGAGCGAGTCGTCGTCGTGAGCAATCTGGCTGAAGCACCGGCGCCGTTGGAGAACGCCATTGCGTGGCGCGATGCACTCGAGGCTGGCGCGGGCGCACCGCTGCACTTCGAGCGGCTGCCATTCGATCACCCGCTCTATGTGATGTACTCGTCGGGAACGACCGGACTGCCCAAGTGCATGGTGCATGGTGCGGGCGGCACGCTGCTCCAGCATCTCAAGGAACTCGTCCTGCACACCGATCTCACGCGCGACGATCGCATCTTCTACTTCACCACCTGCGGATGGATGATGTGGAACTGGCTCGTGTCGTCGCTCGCGGTGGGGAGCACCGTCGTCCTCTATGACGGTGCGCCCCTCCTTCGTGGACGGACCGTGATGTGGGATCTCGTCGCGGACGAGTCCGTGAGCGTCTTCGGCACCAGTGCGAAATGGTTGGCGCTCACGGAGAAGGAGGGCGCGGTGCCGCGAGAGACGCACGATCTTTCCGCGCTGCGTGCAATTCTGTCGACCGGCAGCCCACTCGCCGAACACAGCTTCGACTACGTGTACGCGCAGGTGAAGGCGAACGTGCGGCTGAGCAGCATCAGCGGCGGCACCGACATCATCTCATGCTTTGCGCTCGGCGAGCCGACACTACCTGTGCATCGTGGAGAGCTACAGACGCGCGGTTACGGCATGCGCGTGGAAGTCTGGAGCGAAGCGGGTGAGGCTGTGCTGGGCGAAGCGGGCGAGCTCGTCTGCATGGCGCCATTTCCGAGCATGCCCGTTTCATTTTGGGGCGATCCCGACGGCGCAAAGTATCGCGCGGCATACTTCGAGCGGTTTGCCAACGTGTGGTGCCATGGGGACTGGGCAGAGCTCACGGCGCACGGCGGGCTCATCATCCACGGACGCAGCGACGCCACGCTCAATCCGGGCGGTGTACGCATTGGTACAGCGGAGATTTACCGGCAAGTCGAACAGTTGAAGGACGTGATGGAAAGTGTCGTCATTGGACAAACCATCACGAACAAGCGGGGTACTGATGTACGAGTCGTTTTGTTCGTGCGCCTTCAGGATGGCCTGGTGCTCGACAACACGCTCCGCGACCGGATCCGGCGCGAGATCCGCGATAATGTCACCCCGCATCACGTGCCCAAGAAGATCATCCAGGTCGAGGACATCCCGCGGACCATCAGCGGCAAGATCACCGAGTTGGCCGTGCGGGACGTCGTCCACGGGCGCGAGGTGAAAAATCAGGAAGCGCTGGCGAATCCGCAGGCACTGGAGCTATTCCGGGATCTGGCCGAGCTGCAGTATTAGTGTCGCTGCTCGCTTTGCGCGACCCCACCTGATATTTAAGATTCGACAGTCACGCACCAAGGACTTTTCATGGCCACATCCACGCTGGAAACGGCGGCGCCCGCGGGCGATACGTTCCCCATCAACGGAACGGACTACATCGAGTTCTACGTCGGGAATGCGAAGCAGGCGGCGCACTTCTACCGCTCGGCATTCGGCTTCCAGCTCGTCGGCTACCGCGGGCCCGAGACGGGTCAACGCGACCGCGCGAGCTACCTGTTGCAACAGGGGAAAATTCGCTTCGTCATCACGACGGCGATTCGCCCCGACCTGAGCGACGACGCCAAGCGCATCGCGACGCACGTGCACGAGCACGGCGACGGCGTGCGTGACATCGCGCTGTGGGTGGACGACGCGCGCGACGCATTCGAGAAGGCGGTGGAGCGCGGCGCGGAGCCCGTGCAGGAGCCGACCGTCTTCCACGACGACGACGGCGAGATCGTGCAGGCCGCGTTCAAGATCTATGGCGAGACGATCCACTCGCTCGTCGAGCGGAAGAACTATCGCGGGCTGTTCATGCCCGGCTATGTCGCCACGAAGCCGCACTACGCGCCGGCCGAGGTCGGCCTCAAGTACGTCGATCACTGCGTCGGCAACGTCGAGTTGGGCAAGATGAACCACTGGGTGGAGTTCTACGCCCACGTCATGGGTTTCCGGAATCTCCTCACCTTCGACGACAAGACGATCAGCACCGAGTACAGCTCGCTGATGTCCAAGGTCATGGCGAACGGCAACGACCGCATCAAGTTCCCGATCAACGAGCCGGCGAAGGGCAAGCGGAAGTCGCAGATCGACGAGTATCTCGACTTCTACAAGGGACCGGGCGTGCAGCACATGGCGCTGGCGACGGACGACATCATCAAGACCGTCACCACGCTCAAGGACCGCGGCGTCGAGTTCCTCAGCGTGCCGACGACGTACTACGAGGAGTTGCAGGGACGCATCGGCAAGATTGATGAAGATGTCGAGTCCCTTGCGAAGCTCGGCATCCTCATCGATCGTGACCCCGACGGCTACCTGCTGCAGATCTTCACCAAGCCGGTGGAAGATCGCCCGACGGTGTTCTACGAGATCATCCAGCGGAAGGGCGCAAAGAGCTTCGGCGCCGGCAAC
This sequence comes from Gemmatimonadaceae bacterium, assembly GCA_039915865.1. Lineage (GTDB taxonomy): Bacteria > Gemmatimonadota > Gemmatimonadetes > Gemmatimonadales > Gemmatimonadaceae > AG11. The sequence continues at coordinate 93,269 of JBDSML010000152.1, forward strand.
TTCAAGGCACTGTTCGAAGCCATCGAGCGCGAACAGGGACTGCGCGGCAACCTCTAGCACCACGCGACGACACGATGCCCTACTACCACACGCTCGGCAAGATTCCGCGCAAGCGGCACATCGCGTTCCGGAAGGACGACGGTGGACTGTATGCGGAACAGCTCGTGGGCCACGAGGGGTTCACCGGTACGTCGGCGCTCTTGTATCACGTCTATCCGCCCACGACCGTGCAGTCGGTGAAGCGGTTGGCCGAGGTGAAGTACGAGGCCGACACGGATGAGACGCTCAAGCATCGGCACTTCCGCACCTCGCAGATCAAGGCGGGTGGCAGTCCGACGCTCGACCGCGTGCCGTTGCTGTTCAACAGCGACGTCGCGATGACGTATGTCGAGCCGACCACGGAAGACGAGCACTTCTACCGCAATGCACAGGCGGATGAAGTCGTGTATGTCTCCAAAGGGGAGGGCACGCTCGAGACCCAGTTCGGCGACCTGCCGTTCCACGAGGGCGACTATGTCGTCATCCATCGCGGCATCATGCACCGGTACCGCTTCATGGCGGGCAGCGAGCAGGCCAAGCTGCTCATCATCGAGGGCAAGGGGCACATTCGTCCGCCGAAGCGCTATCGCAACGAGTTCGGCCAGCTCATCGAGGGCGCACCCTACTCCGAGCGCGACATCCGCATTCCGCGCAATCTCGTGACGCACGACGAGCGCGGCGATTTTCGCATCCTCGTCAAGCAATACGACGGAATCAACGAGGTGGTGCTCGACCACCATCCACTCGACGTCGTCGGGTGGGACGGCCAGTTCTATCCCTGGGCGTTCAACATCCAGGATTTCGAGCCGATCGTCGGGCGCGTGCACCAGCCGCCACCGGTGCACCAGACCTTCCAGGGCGACGGCTTCGTCATCTGCTCGTTCTGTCCGCGCCCGTTCGATTTTCACCCCGAAGCGATTCCTGCGCCGTATAACCACAGCAATGTGGATTCCGACGAGGTGATCTACTACGCTTCGAGTGAGTTCATGAGCCGAAAGGGAATCGAGTTTGGCTCGATCACGCATCATCCGGATGGTATCCCGCATGGGCCGCATCCGGGGCGCGCCGAAGCGTCGATGCACGCGAAGGGGACCGATGAATACGCGGTCATGATGGATACCTTTCGCCCCCTGAAAGTGGCAAAGCTCGCGCTGTCCATCGAGGATCCCGGCTATCACCGCAGCTGGGTCGAAGGGCAGCACGAGGCGTTCAATCCTCCGACAACCTGAAGTGACCGCTACTCAACCCATTTTCGGCGCCACCGCGCCGGTGGTTCTCCGTCCCATCGACGTCGCGCGAGCGTATCCCGACCTCGGCAAGTTCCAGACACCGGGCATCTCGGTGTATCGCTACACGGACTCCGCGACGGGCTGGCGTCTCAGCATCGCCACCTGCGCTGAACCGGACTCGCGAAAGCTCTCGCTCGGCGGCTTCCGCATCGCGCCGGAAGAGCGCACGTCGTCGCCCGACTTCGATAGCGATCGCGAGGCGGTGAGTCTCGCCGTCGGCATGGAGGAGAAGGTCTACTGGTCTCGGCTGGTGAAGGTCGGCGGCCCGCTCGCGCTGCGCGACACGAGTCGCATCGTCGGCGGAAAGTGCGTGCTGCATCCGACGGCCGACGCGCGCATCGGACAGCCACGCGATCGCGAACTGCTCGACTTTGCCATCGCGTGCTTTCAGGACATCGAAGCGCGCGCGGGATTCTACCTCACCACCGGACAGGATCTCGGCCACGGCATGATGTCCGACGGCACCACGACCTCGCTGCAGTATCTCAACGCGCGGTTCAAGGGGAGCGTCGTCGCGGATACGTCGAAGCCGACAGGTGAGGGCAACTATCACGTCCTCGCGGGAATGCTGCGTGGCACGGGCGTCGCCGTCGAGCGCGCGACCGTCGGCCTCATCGGCTGCGGCAACATCGGCATGCACATCATCGGCCGGCTGCGGAAGGAAGGCACCGCGATGCTGGCGCTGGAATCGAATGCGGAACGTCGCGAGCAGCTCGCCCTGCTCGGCATTCCGACGTTCGCCCCGGAGGAAAAGAACGACTTCCTCCGCCGCCCGATGGATGCATTGGTCGTCAACGCCGCGGGCGATTCACTCGACGCCGAGACGATCGCGCGGATCGCCGAGAACGATCGGCTGCGGGTGGTGTGCGGCTCCGAGAACCTCGTCATGCGCGATCACGACGCCGGCAGCGAATCATTGCGTCGTGCGAAGAAGGCCTTTGCGCCCACGGAGCTCGGTGGGATGATGGGCTACCTCACGGCCGTCGAGGAGTATCTCGCCCGCGTCGAGGACGTTTCGTTCGACGTGCGGACGATCTACGATGCGGCCAAGCGGCTCGATTCGATTGCGTACGAGGCCGCGCGGCGCCAGCGCGAGTTGGCGTACGCCATCACCATGGAGGACGCCGTACGACAGACCTGCGAACCCTGAGCAGGAGCGTGAAGCTTCCAGCTCTGAGCTGACCAGAGCTCGCGCTCGAGCTCCAGCCGCAGCTCGTGCTCTGACGTGCTCATCGCTGTAGGCTCACGCTCACGCTCGGCGCTCCGGCCGGTGGCTCACCTTCAAGCTCGAGCTCCATGCTCACGCTTTATCGCGACTTGAACTTCGCGATGGCCGAGCGGGTGAATGCGGACAGCACCAGCGTTCCGCTCATCGCTGCGCGCTTGGGGAGAAGCGTCTCCCATTCCTCCGTCCCTTCCCAGAACACGCGCTTCATCGCCGCCATCGCATCGGGGTTCGATGCGGCAAGCGTCCCAGCGAGCGCATTGATCGCGGCGTCCATCGACGCGATGTCATCGAACGTTCGCGAATAGAGCGCATGCCGTTCGCCCCATTCGGCGTCGCGCCAGTCAGAGTCGACGGACATGGCCGAGAAGGGTCCGGGACCGATGCGTCGCTCGATGACTGGGCCAACGACGAATGGTCCGATGCCGACAGCGAGCTCGCTGAGCTTCGCCGACGCGTCCTTCACGGCGAAGGAGTAGTCGCCGGACGCGACGATGCCCACTCCCCCGCCCGCAGTGCGACCGTGCACTCGCACGAGCACGAACTTGGGCGCTCGCACCATCGCGAGGATCACGCGCGCGAAACCGGAGAAGAACTCCGTGCCCTCAGCGACGTTGCTGATGCTCACCAGCTCGTCGAAGGATGCGCCGGCACAGAAGGGTCCGTTGCCTTCGCTGCGCAGCACGATGACGCGCGCGCCTGGATCCTTGCCGAGCCAGGAGATCGCCTCGGCGAGTCGGCGGAGGAGCGCGCCCGGAAGTGAGTTGCTCTTCGGATGCGAGAAGCTGATGGTGCCGATTCCATCCGCAATCGTGACGGACACGTCGCCGCCCGCGACGGCTGTCCCCTGACCCGCTGGCCTCGTAAGCATGACGCAAGATACACGGGGAGCGCAGGGGCGAGAATTGTCCGATTTGCGGGCTGCGGTGTAGATTTCTCCCATGAGCCAGACACGTGTCGCTTCCGCTCCAGCCGACGATCCGGCGAAGGTTGCCGCCTTCGAGGCGCGCATCGCCGCCGGCGAGAGCATCGAGCCAAAGGACTGGATGCCGGAGCGATATCGCCGGCAGCTCGTACGCATGATGTCACAGCACGCGCACTCCGAGGTCGTCGGGATGTTGCCCGAGGCCAACTGGATCTCCCGCGCGCCGTCGCTGCAGCGGAAGATCTCGCTCATCGCCAAGGTACAGGACGAGGCCGGTCACGGACTCTACATCTACTGCGGCGCAGAGACGCTCGGCGTCGACCGGTCGGAGATGCTCCAGCAGCTGCTCGTGGGCGGGGCGAAATACTCGAGCATCTTCAACTATCCCACGCTGTCGTGGGCGGATATGGGGATCATCGGCTGGTTCGTCGATGGCGCGGCCATCGTCAATCAGACCATCCTCGCAAAGGCGTCGTACGGTCCGTATGCGCGCGCGATGATCCGCATCTGCAAGGAAGAGAACTTCCACAAGCGTCAGGGCTACGAGATCGTCGCGACGCTCGCGAACGGCACGCCCGCGCAGAAGGCGATGGTGCAGGACGCCGTGAACCGGTGGTGGTGGCCCACGCTGATGATGTTCGGCCCCAGCGATGCCAACTCGCCGAACACGGCCGAGCTGATTCGCTGGAAGGTGAAACGCAAGACGAACGACGAGCTGCGCCAGCGGTTCATCAACCTCACGATCCCGCAGGCGGTCGCGGTTGGTTTGACGATTCCCGATCCCGATTTGCAGTACGACGCCGAGACGGAGAACTGGGAGTTCGGTGCGATCGACTGGGATGAGTTCAACGAAGTGATTCGCGGCAACGGCCCGTGCAATCGGGACCGGCTCGAGGCGCGCCGCGCCGCGCATGACGAGGGCGCATGGGTGCGTGAGGCGGCGAGTGCCTACGCGGCAAAGCAGCGCGCGAAGCAGGCCTCGGCGGCGGCGTAGCGGATGTCGAGGACGGTGATCAACCAGGATGCGGTGGCCGGCCAGGCGGAGACGATTGCGCCGGACAGCCAGTGGCCGCTCTGGGAAGTCTTCACGCAGAGCGAGCAGGGTGCGCCGCACGAACACGCGGGTTCGCTGCACGCGGCCGACGCGGAGCAGGCGCTGCAGAATGCGCGAGACGTGTATGCGCGTCGCGGCGGAGTGATCTCGCTGTGGGTGGTGCCCGCGGGAGCCATCACGGCGTCGAGCCCGGGGGAGAACGGTCCGTTCTTCGATCCTGGTGCGGACAAGGCGTACCGTCATCCGCAGTTCTACAAGATTCCGCGCGGCGTGCGCGGCGTATGACGTCGCCCGTTGCGCCGCCGTCGACTGACGCGCCGAATGCGCTGTTCGAGCTACTGCTTCGGCTCGGCGACGATCGGCTTGTTCTTGGCAGCCGCTTGAGCGAGTGGTGCGGGCACGGTCCGATCCTCGAGGAAGACATCGCGACGTCGAACGTCGCGCTCGACTTGCTCGGCCAGGCGACGATGTTCCTGCGTCTCGCCGGCGACGTCGAAGGGAAGGGCCGCGACGAGGATGCGCTCGCGTACTTTCGCGAGACTGTCGAGTTCCGCTGCTGCCATCTCGTCGAGCTGCCCAAGGGCGACTTTGCGTTCACGATGGCGCGGCAGTTCCTGTTCGACGTGTATGCCGTGGTGACGCTGGACGCGCTGTCTTGCAGCACGAACAGCGAGCTCGCGGCGATTGCGGCGAAGTCGCTCAAGGAGGCCAAATACCACGTGCGGCACAGCGGCGAGTGGCTGCTCAAGCTCGGCGATGGCACCGCGGAGAGTCATCGTCGAGTACAGCGAGCGCTCGATGAGCTGTGGCGGTTCACGGCGGAGTTGTTCGCCGTCGACGATGTCGATCGTGCCCTGTTGCAGGCTGGCGTGGCGCCGGACCTGGCGCAGCTGAAGCCGGAGTGGGAGCGACTCGTCCGTGAGGTCGTCGAAACGGCGACGTTGACGCTACCGCACGACGTGCCGGTTGCCATGCGCGCCGGTCGGAGTGGCTCGCACACCGAGCATCTCGGGCATCTCCTGGCCGAGTTCCAGATCGTCGCTCGCTCGCATCCGGGCGCGTCGTGGTAGCTCGCGCGCTGCCCTCGCGTGATGAAGTGTTGGCGATCCTCGACGGCGTGATGGACCCCGAGGTGCCGGTGCTCAGCGTGCGCGAGTTGGGGATCGTGCGCGATGTGTCCGTCGATGACGCAGGGGCGGTCGTGGTGACGGTGACGCCGACCTACAGCGGTTGTCCCGCGATTGCGGTGATCGAGTCGGATATCGTGTCGGCGCTTCGCCTCGCCGGGATTGTGCACGTGCAGGTGCGGACGACGTATGCGCCGGCGTGGACGACGGATTGGATCGCTCCCGAAGCGCGCGCGAAGCTCAAGGCGTATGGGATTGCGCCGCCTGGCCCTTCGTCCGACGGCGGTGGACTCGTGCAGCTGATGCGGGCGCGCGCGGCGGTGCAGTGTCCGTATTGCGACTCGTTCGAAACGGAAGTGCGGAGCGAGTTCGGGTCGACGGCGTGCAAGTCGGTCCAATGGTGCCGGAGCTGCCAGCAGCCGTTCGAGGGGTTCAAGGCGATCTAGTCTCTGTTTCGCTCCATGTTGCGTTGATTCGATGACGCATCGGACAGCGGTTTCGATGAAACTGCGGAATGAAACAGAAACGGCAGGATCAAACAGACTCGGGTGAGCTTCTCGAGAAGGAATTGACCGGTGCGATCATCGGCGCCTTCTACGAGACGTATAACATCCTTGATTTCGGATTTCTGGAAGCGGTCTACAAGTCTGCCTTGGCGTGTGAGCTGCGAGATCGCGGCCTGCGCGTCCGCCGAGAAGTGCCAGTACAGGTGTTCTACAAGAAGAATCAAGTAGGATGGCATCGCATCGACCTGCTCGTCGAAGGGCGGGTCGTGATCGAGCTCAAGGCCACAGCCCTTCTTGGTCCGACGGACAGGCGCCAACTCACCAACTACCTCCGTGGCACCCGCCTGGATGTGGGGCTATTGCTTCACTACGGCCCAGAGCCGGAAGTGCATCGCCTCGTCTCGCCGCGCTACTATCGCGAGCAGCGGACGAGGTGATGCGCAACCTGATCAACAGAGATCAGATCCTGCCGTTACAGTTGCCTTCTGCTCTTTCACCATTTCGCTTTTCGCTATCGGCGAGAATGGCCAACGGTTGGTGCAGTTAAACGACCCGCGTCTTCCAATGTCCACGCCGAAAGAGCACCGTACTCACAACGGCGAGCAGCGAGAACGCCAGCGTCGCCGAGAGGAACACGCCCTGCGGCCCGAAGCCGAACACGTGGGACAACAGCCACGCGAGCGGAATCTCGAACAGCCAGAAGACGAAGATGTTGATGTACGTCGGCGTCCGAGTGTCGCCAGCGCCGTTGAACGACTGCGTGATCACCATCCCATACGCGTAGAACAGGAAGCCGCAGGCCACCGTCCGCAGCGTCGCCGTACCGTACATCGCAACCGCAACGGCAGGCGTGAACAGGCCCACCACCTGTCGGGCAAAAATCACGAACAGCAGCCCGACAAGTCCCAGGAACACCGCGCTGTACTTGCCCGCCGTCCACACGGCCTGCTCGGCCCGTTCGGGCTTCTTCGCTCCCAGTGCCTGGCCGACCATCGTCGCCGCGGCATTCGCCAAACCGAACGACGGCAGGAGCGCGAAGATCACGATGCGCATGCCGATCGTGTAGCCCGCGAGGGCATCACTGCCGAAGCTCGCGAGAATGCGCACGAGTCCGATCCAGCTGGCCATCCCGATGAACACCTGGAACGTCGCTGCCGACGAGAGATTCACGACGCGCGCGATGAGCGTCGGGTCGATCGCGAAGTGCTCACGCCGCACGTGAATACGTGAACCACTCCGAAACAGACGGGTCAGCGCGAATACCACGCCCGTGCTGCGTCCGATCGTCGTCGCGACCGCCGCGCCGATGATGCCGAGCCTTGGGAACGGACCCCAGCCGAACACCAGCGCCGGGGCGAGCACGATGTTGATCGCATTCGCCAGCCAGAGGACGCGCATCGCGATCGCCGCGTCGCCCGCGCTGCGGAAGACGGCGTTGACCAGGTAGAGCAGCACCACGCTCGCGTTGCAGCCGAGCATGATGCGGGTGAACGACGCGTTCTTCAACGCGCCCGGTGAGGCACCCATCACCGCGAGCAACTGCGGTGCGAGGAATGATCCGAGCGCGCCGATGATCAGCGACACGCACAGCCCGAACAACAGCACCTGCGCCGCCGCATGTGCCGCGCCCTCGGCATCCTTCTCCCCGATGCGTCGCGAGATCATCGCGCCCGCGCCGATGCTCAACCCCATCGACAGCGCGTAAAGAATGGTCATGAACGACTCGGTCAATCCCACCGTCGCGACCGCATCGGCGCCGAGGTGGGCGACGACGAACACGTCGACGATGGCGAAGATGCTCTCCATCACCATCTCGAGCACCATCGGCACGGCGAGGATGAAGATCGCCCGGCCAATCGGTCCTTCAGTGAAGTCGCGTCCGTGCGCGCCTGCGAGCGCCTCGCGAATCGCCGACCAGAGCGACGGCATCGCGTTGGAAGGTGGAGTCAGTGCTTCAGCTCGCGTACTCATATGGATCCTGAACTGGAGAGTGCGGTCGCCCGTCACAAGGCGCCACGAAACGTTGGCGGAACGAGATCGCCCCGCCTGCGGGGCTGCGCAGGCGGGGCGAATGAGTCGCTCCTGAAACGATGGCGACGTTGTCGCTACATCGGTTCAATGCCTGCGCGGACAGAGGTGTCACCGACGACGACGACGATGGCAGACGGACGCGGGTCCGTGCGATCGGAGGCGACGAAGGTGACAGCGTGGTTGCACAGGGTCATCAAAAGAACTCCGACAAGGGACGTACTTCGTTTTCGCAGTTTAGGAGCGACTGTGAGTTTCGTCAACCCCATGCGAGGAGCGCCGTCGACGTTCAGGTAAAATGTCCCAGAGCGACGCTCATCGATCCGAGTGCGGTCGTCGGCGCGATCGTCGGATCGCCGGTGCTGTACGATGCGACGAAGGGCAGGACGGTCTTCTCGAATCCAAGGACGACCGGCCTATCGAATTCCGTCGCGTTCACGAGCGCGCCGAACGGGCTCGCCTGGTCCAGTGGGTCGATCACGGGTATGCCGATAACGCCGGGGGTGGTCGCGGCCAGAGTGACCGCAACGGATGCATACGGGAGGTAGGTTAGCGATCAATTCGCGATTGCGATCTTTGCGAGCGGGTTGCCAGCGCCAATTCTGTCCGCCGCGCTACTGCCATACGTCGACGCTGGGGTTCCACTGCCCGCGAGCTTCACCGCGAGTGTGAATGGTCTCACCGTGGCAGCGACGGACAACACGCCGTCGTCCAACCCGACGACCGACGCCGGCGCCACGCTTGGACGCGTGCTGTTCCGCGGCGATGCAAGGCTCCGTGACGGTCCGGTACGACGGCGGTTGGCGCGAAGCGAGACGCTTCAGCAAGTTTGCATCACGATCTCGAGCACCCTGATCTCTTTCGCGGCTGAATGGACGTCTTGCCCACCCCCGCCGTCGGCTCATCGGCTGCGGCGATCTTCCGCGAGCCTTTGCTGCAGGTGTATGGGGCTTCGCGAACAGAGCGACATAGCGTAAGAATTCCATACACGCCCGCTTGCCGAGCGGGCGGAGATGACGCTCTAGTCCCGGATATGCCACTCCTCTTCTCGTACGGCAGTCTTCAGCTGGAGAGTGTACAGCTCTCGACGTTCGGCAGGCGACTCGCCGGCGCGAGCGACGAGCTTGTCGGCTTCGCGCGCACCACGGTCTCAATCGATGATCCGCAGCTGGTCGCCACGCTCGGCAAGACGCATCACGACAACGTCGAGCTCACGCGTGACCGCGAAGCTCGTGTCGCCGGCATGGTGTTCGAGGTCGGAGACGCAGAACTTGCCAGCGTGGACGCCTATGAGGCAGCATTCTCATACGCGCGCATCGACGCGATGCTCGCGTCAGGACGGCGAGCCTGCCTGTACGTCCACAGCGACACCCATCGCGGTTGATCCTCAGCGAGACCTCCATGCCAATCCAGCGGTCGATCTTCGGCATCATCGCACTGATCCCATCGCTTGCGGTCGCACAACCGACGCGGACGCAGATCGTCATGCTCGGCACCGGCACACCGATTCCCGATCCCGATCGCACCGGACCAGCCGTGGCGATCGTCGTCGACTCGGTGGCGTATCTGTTCGATGCCGGCGCGGGTGTCGTCCGCCGAGCAGCCGCCGCAGGCCGCAATGGCATCCAGGCGTTCGCGCCGCGCGTTGTGTCGGCCCAATCGCAGTACTCACCGCGGTTCGATCGTGTCTTCCTCACGCACTTGCACTCCGACCACACGCTCGGCCTCGCCGACGTGATCCTCACGCCGTGGATCCAGGGCCGTCGCATCCCGTTCGACGTCTACGGTCCGCCGGGAACGAGCCGGCTCGTCAACGGGATTCTCGATGGCAACGCCGAGGATATCGCCGAGCGATTGTCAGCGTCGGGCGGCCCGTCGCCGAATGGTGTGAAGGTGACGGTGCACGATGTCGCCGAGGGCGTTGTGTTTCAGGATGCACGGATTGCCGTGACGGCGTTCGCGGTGCCGCACGCCGGTTGGAAGTTCGCGTTCGGCTATCGCATCCAGACGCCTGACCGGCTCATCGTCATCAGCGGCGACGCGCGCCTCACTCCGACGATTGCGGCGCAGTGTGGCGGATGCGACGTGCTGATTCACGATGTCTACTCCGACGCTGGGTTCGCGACTCTCGCGGCCGAGCGTCAAGCGTATCACGCGCAGGCGCACACCTCGGCGACACAGCTCAGCGACGTTGCCGCCAGGGCGAAGCCTAAGTTGCTGATCCTGTATCATCAGTTGTTCTTCGGCTCCTCCGACGAGACGCTGCTTGCGGAAGTGCGTTCGAAGTTCTCGGGGCGGGTGGTGTCGGCGAAGGATCTCGACGTGTACTGAAACAGCAGGTCCTCGACTTCGCTCAGGAAAGCAGCAACCATTGTCGTCCCGACAGGAGCGCAGCGACCGAGGACCGTCTCTTCGCAGACTCAGGTCTCGAGCAACACCTGAATCCGCGCCGCAATCCGCTCCGCATCAGGCAGCACCGCATCCAGAAGAACCGGATGGTACGGCATCGGCACATCCTCCACCGTCAACCGTTCGATCGGTGCATCGAGGAACCAGAACGCCTCACGTGCCAGCACGGCAGCGATCTCCGCACCAAAGCCCGCCGTCTGCGTGTCCTCGTGAACGATCAAACATCGCCCCGTGCGCGTCACGGATTCGAGCACCGCGTCGCGATCCCACGGCGCAATCGTGCGCAGGTCGAGCAGGTCGACGTCGCCAGCGAAGCGATCGGCCGCATCGACGCAACGGTGCACCATCGCGCCCCACGTCACCACGGTGATACCGTCGCCCTCGCGCAACTTGTTCGCGCGGCCGAACGGCAACACATAGTCGTCGCCGGGATAGCGCGCGCTGCCCTCGCTCGTCATGAGCAGCGAGCGATGCTCGAAGAAGATCGTCGGGTTCGCGCTTCGCATGGCGGCGCGCAACAGACCCACCGCATCGGCGGCATTCGACGGCATCGCCACCTGCCAGCCGAGCGCGTGTGCCCAGGTCACTTCGCCGGAGAGCGAATGCCAGGGGTCGCCGACGTCCTTGCCAAAGCCGCCCGGCATCCGCACGATGATCGGCGCCGCGAACTGATTCGCTGTGCGCCACCGCATCGTACCGGTGTTGTTCAGCTGCTCGTGCGCTGGATCCGCGTACTTCCTGAACTGGATCTCGGCGACCGGGACGAGCCCATTCAACGCCATGCCGACCGCGCGTCCGATGATCCCTTCCTCCGACAAGCTTGTGTCGAACACGCGCTCGGCGCCGAACGTTTTCTGCAAACCTTCAGTGACGAGGTGAACGCCGCCCTTGCGACCGACGTCCTCGCCGAAGACGATGAGCTTCGTATTCGCCTTGAGTTCCGATGCGAGCGTGCGCCGTACGGCTTCCGCGAGACGCATGACGTCACCATCGCTCGCCGCCTCGTCTGATCCGCCGAGCGTCTCGCGTTCCTCCGCCGACATTCCGCCGAAGGTTCGTGCGTCGCCCTCGCGGAGCTCTTCCGCATAGACAAACCGCTTCACGCCAGAGGGGTCGGGCACCGGACGAGCGCGCGCGACCGTAACGCCCGCGTCGACGTCGCGAGCGACTTCGGCCTCGAGCTCTGCCCAGTCCTGCTCACTCATGACGGCCGGCACGAGTTGCGCGCGCAGCCTCGGCAGAGGATCACGATCGGCATCGGCCGCGATGTCCGCGTCGGTGCGATAGCCCTTCTGGTTGTCCGGCCCCGAGTGGCTGCTCAGCCGCGGAACGGTGAGGTGAATCAGTGCCGGTCCCTTGCCGCTCCGGACGTGATCGACACACTCGGCGATCAACGACGCACTTTGCACAGGATCGCAGCCGTCGCCGTCGCGGATGAAGAGATTGCCGAACGACGCGAGGTTGGTCGCGATGTTGCCGCCCGGTGTCTGCATCTCCCCCTTCACCGAGATGCCGAGCCCGTTGTCTTCGATGTAGAAGAGCATTGGCAGCTTCAACGTCGTCGCCATGGTGAGCGCCGACCAGAAGCCGTTCGTCGCGACACTCGCCTCGCCACCGAGTGCGACAGCGATGGCGCCGTCCCATTCCTTCTCATCCAGCGTGCTGCGCCGATACGTCACCGCCTGCGCCCAGCCTGCGGCGGGCGTGTATTGCGATCCGACGTCGCCGGACATGGGGAGCACCGTTGCGCCGGCCCATCCGGGCATGTTGCAGACGACGCCGATGTCGCGACCATCACTGAACCCACCGGCTCGGCCGAGCGGGCTGCCGAGTGCGTCCTCGATGGAGAGGCCGAGCGAGAGGAGCAGCGGACGCGAGCGATAGTACGCGCCCACGCCGTCGTGCACATGGTCGATCATCGAGCCGAGGATCGCCTGCGCGACGTCGTGCCCGCGCGCCGAGAACTGATAGAGGACCAGATGCTCGCGCGGGACCGTGGCACGATTCCGATTCGTCGCCTCCTCGAGGTCGTCGAGCGCGCGCGACACCAGCACGTGGTACGCGATGCGCCGCCAATCGAACCGGGGATCGGTGGATTTGGCGGCGGGCTGCTTGCGTCCTGTCGGCGGCGCGGAGTCGGTGTGCGGCATCGCGATAAATGTGGCCTCGGGACGCCGTGAACGGGAGGTCGGTATATTGGAACGGCGTGTCTTTTCGTCTTCAATCCAGCAACCGCCCGATGGACTCCGATCTCGTACTGGCGCAGGTGAGCGATGGCGTGATGACCATCACGCTCAACCGGCCGGATGTGTTGAACAGCTTCAACGGCCCGATGGCCGACGCGTTGATCAGCGCGTTGCGCCGCGCCGCCGACGACGGGGCGGTGCGAGCCGTCCTTCTCACCGGCGCGGGCCGCGCATTCTGTGCGGGGCAGGACCTTGCCGCGGTCCTCCCCGTTGAAGGCAAACCGCTTCCCGACCTCGGCGACGTCGTCAAGCGGCAATACAATCCGATCGTCCGCGATATTCGCACGCTGGAAAAGCCAGTCGTCTGCGCGGTGAATGGCGTGGCCGCTGGTGCGGGTGCCAACATTGCCTTCGCCTGTGACATCACGCTCGCGGCGGAGGAGGCGACGTTCATCCAATCCTTCGCGAAGATCGGCCTTATTCCCGACAGCGGCGGGACGTTCATCCTTCCGCGGCTCATCGGCACCCAACGCGCGGCCGCGCTCACGATGCTCGGCGACAAGCTCGATGCCGCACGAGCGAAGGAGTGGGGTCTCATCCATGACGTCGTGCCGGCTCTGGCGCTCATGCAGGTGAGTCTCGATCTGGCAAAGCGGCTCGCTGCCATGCCGACGCGCGGCCTCGGCCTCACCAAGCGCGCGTTCAACGCGGGCTTCTCGAACGATCTCGAGACTCATCTCCTGTTCGAAGAGACACTGCAGCGCGAGGCAGGTCAGACGGCGGACTATGCCGAGGGCGTCCGCGCCTTCATGGAAAAGCGGAAGCCGAATTTCAAGGGACGCTGATGCCTGACTCGAAAATCGCTGTTGGTGTGGTGGGCGCCGGTGCCATGGGGAGCGGCATCGCGCAGGTCGCGGCAGCTGCTGGCCATCGCGTGGTTCTGGGCGACGCGAATCCGGCCGGTGTCTCCAAGGCGTTGGCCAGCATTGGACAGTCGCTCGCGCGCGACGTGGAGAAGGGACGACTCGATCGGGGTGCCGCGGACGCGGTGTTGGCGAACATCACTGACGCCGGTGACCTCTCGCTCGGCTTCGAGGCGTATGCCGCCTGCGGCCTCGTCATCGAGGCCGTCATCGAAGAGCTCGGCGTCAAACGCGCACTGTTCTCGGCGCTCGAGAACGTCGTGCGCGGCGACTGCATCCTCGCCTCGAACACGTCGTCACTGTCGGTGGCCGCCATCGCTGCCGGATGCGCGAATGCAGCGCGCGTCGTCGGGATTCATTTCTTCAATCCCGCGCCCGTGATGCCGCTCGTCGAGATCGTGCCGGCGATCACCACGTCAACCGCCGTGCTTGATGCGGCCACCAGGCTCGTCGCCGCCTGGAAGAAAACGACCGTCGTCGCCAGCGATACGCCGGGCTTCATCGTCAATCGCATTGCGCGTCCGTTTTACAGCGAATCCTTGCGCCAGCTCGAGGAGCACATCGCCGACCCTGCCACCATCGACTGGGCGATGCGCGACCTTGCCGGCTTCCGCATGGGCCCGTTCGAGCTGATGGACTTCATTGGCAACGACGTCAACTATGCGGTCACCGTGAGCGTGTTCGACGCCTTCTATCAGGACTCGCGCTATCGTCCCGCGCTCACACAGCGCCGGCTCGTCGACGCGGGGCTGCTCGGTCGCAAGAGCGGTCGCGGCTACTACGACTATCGCGATGGCGCCGAGAAGCCCGAGCCGACGCGCGATGCGGAACTTGGCCAGGCGATCGTCGATCGCACACTCGCGATGCTCGTGAACTCGGCGGTCGACGCGGTGCACATGCATGTCGCATCGGCTGCGGACGTGGAGACGTCGATGACCAGGGGCGTGAACTACCCCAAGGGCTTGCTCGCCTGGGGCGACGAGATTGGTCCTCCGGTGATTCTTCAGCGTCTCGAGGCCCTGCGCGCCGAGTATGGCGAGGAGCGCTATCGGGCGAGTCCGCTGTTGCGCCAGCGCGTGCGCGACGGGCGGTCGCTGCTCGCATGACGGACATCGCCGCGCGGGTTGTCGCTGGCATGCTCGAGCGCGACGAGTTCAGCCGTTGGCTGGGCGTCGAGCTCCTCGAGCTGGCCGACGGCCGGTGCGTGCTGCGCATGCGCGTCCGAGGGGACATGGTGAACGGCTTCGGGGTAGCGCATGGGGGCATCGCGTTCTCGCTCGCCGACAGCGCCATGGCGTTCGCCTGCAACGACGGCGCGAACGTGACCGTCGCGGTGGACAACGCGATCTCGTATCCCGCGGCGATTCGCGTCGACGACGCGCTCGTCGCCACCGCGGAGCGGGAGAGCGGCTCTCGCAAGTTCGCATATTATCGTGTGACCGTTCGCCGGCAGGACGACGAGATCGTCGCACTCTTTCGCGGTACGGTCTATCGCACCGCGCAACAGCATCCAATCGAACCGACATCATGACTGAGGCATACATCGTCGACGGCGTGCGTACGGCCGTCGGGAACATTGGTGGCCAATTGAGCGAGGTGCGTGCCGACGACATGGCCGCGCACGTCATCGCCCGGCTCGTCGCCCGCAATCCCTCGCTCGACCCATCGCGCATCACCGACGTCATCCTCGGTTGCGCGAACCAGGCCGGTGACGACAATCGCAACGTCGCCCGAATGGCGGGGCTGCTCGCGGGACTTCCCGTGAGCGTGCCAGGGGAGACGGTGAACCGTCTCTGCGCTTCCGGCATGAGTGCTGTCGTCAACGCGGCGCGCGCCATCAAGCTCGGTGACGGGGACTTCTACGTCGCCGGCGGCGTGGAGAACATGACGCGTGCGCCGTTCGTCATGAGCAAGGCGACGAAACCGTTCGCGCGAGACATCGAGTTGTTCGATACGAGCCTGGGCTGGCGCTTCGTGAATCCGAAGATGCGCGAGATGTATGGCACCGACTCGATGGGACAGACGGCGGAGAACGTGGCCGAGAAGTACGGAGTCAGCCGCGAGGATCAGGATGTGTTCGCGCTGCGCTCGCAGCAGAAGGCGGCGGCGGCGCGAGCGGCTGGACGCTTCGCGCCGGAGATCGAGGCCATCGAGATCGCGCAGAAGAAGGGCGCAGCCAGGGTGATCGACACCGACGAGTTCATTCGCGCCGACACGACGCTGGAGATTCTCGCCAGGCTGCGGCCGGCGTTTCGCACGGACGGCAAGGGTTCCGTGACGGCTGGCAATTCTTCCGGCCTGAACGACGGTGCGGCTGCGCTGCTCATCGCTTCTTCGCGCGGCGCCGAGAGTATCGGCGCAAAACCAATGGCGCGCATCGCGTCGTCGGCGGTCGCCGGCGTGGAACCGCGTCTGATGGGCATGGGTCCGGTACCGGCGACGAAGCGGGCATTGGAGATGGCAGGCATCACGCTCGCTGACATCGACGTGATCGAGCTCAATGAAGCGTTCGCGGCGCAGTCGCTCGCCGTGCTCCGCGAGTTCGGCATCGCCGACGATGATCCGCGCGTGAATCCCAACGGCGGCGCGATTGCGCTCGGTCATCCGCTCGGCATGAGCGGCGCGCGGTTGCTGTTGACGGCGTCGCACGAGCTGCAGCGCACCGGCAAGCGGTACGCGCTGGCGACGCTGTGCATCGGGGTCGGCCAGGGAATGGCCACGGTGATCGAGCGTGTCTAGCCCACTGACATCCCGCATGACACCATAGCATGCCCAACATCTTTGAATTCGACGGCTTCATCCCGGTCGTCCACGAGACCGCATTCGTTCATCCGAATGCAGCCGTCACCGGCAACGTCGTCATCGGCCGGGATGTGTACGTCGGACCCGGCGCGGCGATCCGCGGCGATTGGGGCGGCATCGTCATCGAAGATGGCTGCAACGTGCAGGAGAACTGCACCATCCACATGTTCCCCGGTGTCACCGTCGTTCTGGAGCGCGGTGCCCACATCGGACACGGCGCCATCGTCCATGGTGCGCGCATCGGCGCGAACGCGTTGATCGGCATGAACGCGGTGATCATGGACAATGCGACCGTCGGCGCGGGGTGCGTCGTCGGTGCGCTCTGCTTCGTGCCGGCCGAGATGCAGATTCCCGAGCGTCAAGTCGTCGTCGGCAATCCGGCGAAGCTCGTGAAGGACGTGAGTGACGAGATGCTCGCGTGGAAGACGGAGGGCACGGCGCTGTATCAGGCGTTGCCCGCGCGACTGCATGCGACGTTGAAAGCTGTCGAGCCGCTGCGCGAGGTCCCGCTGGGACGCGACGCGCAGGTGATGTCCTATAAAACATGGCGAGAGACGAAATCGTGATGCGCCTCAAGAATTACGCACTCGGAGAATGGATCGAAGGCACGGCCAACGGCACTTCGCTCTACAACGCCGTCACGGGCGAGGAAGTCGGCGTCGCGTCGAGCGATGGTCTCGACTTCAAGGCCATGCTCGACTACGGTCGCACCGTCGGCGGGCCGACGCTGCGCGCGATGACCTTCCATCAGCGCGCTCGCGTGCTCAAGGCCTTGGCGCAATACCTCACCGTGCGGAAGGAAGAAGCGTACGCGGTGTCAGCGTGGACGGGCGCCACGCGTGGCGACTCGTGGATCGACATCGACGGCGGCATTGGGACGCTCTTCGCCTACGCGAGTCGAGGGCGACGCGAATTTCCCGACGAGACGTTCTACGTCGACGGCGGCCCCGAGGCGCTGAGCAAGGGCGGTACGTTCATCGGCCGACACATCTGCGTACCGATGGAAGGTGTCGCCGTACAGATCAACGCGTTCAACTTCCCGGTGTGGGGAATGTTGGAGAAGTTCGCGACGTCGTTCCTCGCCGGTGTGCCGAGCATCGTGAAGCCCGCCACGGTGACGAGCTTCCTCACCGCGTTGGTCGCGCAGATGATGGTGGAGTCCGCGCTGCTGCCCGCCGGAACGTTCCAACTCATCTGTGGCAGTGCGGGTGATCTGCTCGATCATCTCGACTGCCAGGACTCGGTCGCGTTCACCGGCTCGGCGACCACGGGGCTGATGCTGAAGAGCGGCCGAGCGGTGCTCGAGAACAGCGTGCGCTTCAACCAGGAAGCTGATTCGCTCAATTACTCGATGCTTGGCCCCGACGCCGCGCCCGGCAGCGAGGAGTTCGATCTCTTCGTGAAGGAAGTCGCGCGCGAGATGACCGTGAAGGCGGGGCAGAAGTGCACCGCCATTCGTCGCACGTTCGTGCACGAGAGCATGGTCGACGACGTCATCGCGGCGCTCACGAAGCGGCTCGCTGGGGTGAAGGTCGGTGATCCGTCCGTCGATGGGGTCAGGATGGGCCCCCTCGCTGGCCGAGGCCAGGTGCGCGAGGTGGAGAAGAGCGTCGAGAAGTTGCGCAGCGGGACCGAATTGGTCTTCGGTGGTCCGGGGACACTCGACGTCATCGGTGCCGATGCGGAGAAGGGCGCATTCTATCCGACGATGCTGTTGTACAACGGGCAGCCGTTCACGAGCACGCAGGCGCACGACGTCGAAGCGTTCGGGCCCGTGAACACGATCATGCCGTATGCGTCGGTCGACGAAGCCATCGCGCTGGCGAAGTTGGGGAAGGGAAGTCTCGTCGGCTCGCTGTTCACCGCCAATGACGACATCGCGCGGACCGTCGCACTCGGCACCGCCGCCTATCACGGCCGGTTGATGTTGGTGAACCGCTATAGTGCAAAGGAGTCGACCGGCCACGGTTCGCCGATGCCGCATCTTGTGCACGGCGGTCCCGGTCGCGCCGGCGGTGGCGAGGAGATGGGCGGCGTGCGCGGCGTCCTGCACTACATGCAGCGCACGGCCCTGCAGGGTTCACCGCAGACCGTGGCTGCCGTCACGCGCGAATGGAGCAAGGGCGCGAGCGAGCTGCGCGATCGCATTCATCCCTTCCGGAAGTTCTTCGAGGAGCTCGTCATCGGCGAGACGCACATCACGCATCGCCGCACGGTGACCGAGAGCGACGTCGTGAGCTTCGCAGGAATCTCCGGCGACTTCTTCTACGCACACATGGACGACATCGCCGCGCGTGAATCGCTCTTCGAGAAGCGGGTGGCGCATGGCTACTTCGTGCTGTCCGCGGCGGCGGGATTGTTCGTCGATCCGGCGCCGGGTCCGGTGCTCGCCAACTATGGTCTCGAGGGCCTGCGCTTCGTGAAGCCTGTTTACATCGGCGACACGATCCAGGCACGGCTGACCTGCAAGCAGAAGACGGTCAAGGAAGATCGCGAAGGCCAGATTCCGCAGGGCGTGGTGCACTGGGACGTCGAGGTGACGAATCAGGATGCGGAGCCCGTCGCGGTGTACACGATACTGACGCTGGTGAAGCGATCGGGGCCTTCGACTATTCCAGTGTCGGCGTCACAAGTAGAGGCGGCGATGCAGTCCGAAGCACCAGATGCGCTGCGAGAGCCCGAAGTGATGGAGAAGACGCAGCCCGGTGATGCGCCCGCGAGAGTATCCTGACCCAGCCGTCATCGGTCCTTCGTTGTCCGTCGCGCGTGTTCCCACCCGTAATTCGTGATGCGTGATGCGTGACTCGTGATTCGTTGTCCGACATTCGGAGGATCGCTGAATAGCGGCACGAAGAACAGGGCCCTGAGAACGGGTAGGAACACGCGCGACGAACAACGAAGGACGGGTGACCGAGTTCTCGCTGTGCTCGATCCCTTGACGAAACCACGTCACGCCGCCAAGATCAAACCATGACTTCCCGCGCCTATCGCTATTACTCGTATCCGACCCTCACGGGCCGGCGGCGGGAGCGTATGCGCGGTTAATTCCGCAGTCACAACCTCTCGATCGTTCCGCGGCCCGTGTGATCTCACACGGGCCGCTTTTTTGTTCACCCAGGAGAATTCCCCGTGCAAGACTCCCTCTGCGCCCACCTGCATGCGCCCGCCCCCGCGACCTTCATCACGCAGGATTGGTCCGCCTACACCGACGAGAATCACCTCGCGTGGTCGATGCTCTATGACCGCCGCATGGAGACCCTTTGCGACAGCGGAAGCAGTGTCTTTCTCGAGGGCGCTGCGACGATCGGCATCAAGCGCGATACCGTGCCTGATCTCACCGAGGTGAATGCGCGTCTCGCCAAGCGTACGGGATGGGCCGCCGTGCCGGTGTCGGGGTTCCTGCCGGCAAAGCAATTCTTTGGCTGCCTCGCCGAGCGACGCTTCCCCACCACGGTGTCCGTGCGGCCGATGGCGCAGCTCGACTACCTCCCCGAGCCCGACATCTTTCACGACGTATTCGGACACGTTCCGCTGCACGCCCATCCGGTCTTCGCGGACTTCCTGCAGCGCTTCGGTCAGGCGGCGACGCGCGCCGTCACGGAGGAGCAGGTCGAGGCGATGGCGCGACTGTTCTGGTTCACCGTCGAATTCGGGCTGGTGCACGAAGACGGCCGAGTGAAGGTCTACGGTTCGGGACTGATCTCCTCGCATGGCGACGCGGCGAATGCGTTGGGCGACACCTGCGATCGCCGGCCGTTCTCCCTCGATGCCGTTCTCGCGCAGCCCTTCGAGATCGATCGGCTCCAGGACGTGCTCTTCGTCGTGGACGACTACAAGCAGCTGTTCGAGGCCGTTGAGGAGGCGGGCTCTCGGATGCGGTTCAGCCACCCTTCGGGGAACAACGTGGCGCCAACCTGACTACTATTCTCCACAATACTTCTCACGTCATCCTTTGGAGGCTCCGTGCTGTCTCGCCTGTTCGCCGTCGCATTGCTGGTCCCCACGCTCGCGCTGCCCGTCGCGAAGACACCCGCCCCCGTGAAGGCCGCCGTCTGGAACATCGACAAGGGGCACTCCAGCGTGAACTTCCAGATCCGTCACTTCGTGAGCAAGGTTCGCGGCTCCTTCGCCGACTTCAAGGGCACCATCACCGCCGACTCCGAGTCGTGGGAGCACGCACAGATCGACGTCGTGATCAGCACGCCGAGCATCACCACGAGCAACGAGCGACGCGACGCGGACCTCCGGTCGGCCAACTTCTTCAGCGTCGACACCTTCCCGACGATCACCTTCAAGAGCACGAAGATCGAGCGCAACGGTGACGACGCAAAGGTCTACGGGACCCTCACCATGCGCGGCGTGTCGAAGGACGTCGTTCTCGACGGACACTTCAACGGCATCCAGAAGTCCGCCCAGGGCAGCGACCGCGTCGGCTTCGACGCGTCGACTACGATCAATCGCCTCGACTACGGCGTGAAGTGGAACCGTGCCGCCGAGGGCGGTGGGGTCATGCTCGGCGACGAGGTGAAGATCGAGATCAACGTCGAAGCGGTTCGCGCCAAGCCCTGATCCAAGCGTCCGGATTCGTCGAGTCCTGGCCGCAAAAACCGGTCAGTCGAGGCCGGTTACCAACGTTACTGGTTACTTATGGTCAAGTAACGTGTTGGTCGGCTACTGATGAGCACCTCTTGGTCGCCAGAAAGCGTAAGTCAATTAGCATTAGAGACATACGCGCAAGATGTGCTAACCGGCAATAGCGAAGTGAGCTGGAGTTGACGAATTTTATTTGCGAAAATGTAGCGCGTACGTGACGGGAGCGCGGTTACCAAGGTCAATGCTTTCTCAAGCGCTCGTCGCCAGTCCCCCACCTCATCCTGACGCGCCCTCGCACTCGCCCCCACAGCGAGGAGGACGGTTGTGTCCAGGACTGAATGCAGGGATTTGCCGGGCGCTTGTTGCCGTTTATAGCACGAATTGCTATCGGCAAAACACGTTCACGATGTACAGTTTACTCGGAGAGACTGTGAAGATTCGAACTCTGCTACTGGGCGCGATTGCCGTGCTGTCCGCCAGCGCAGCGGAAGCACAGGGCCGTCGCGTCACGGGCCGCGTCACCGGCAATAATGGTGAGCCGGTTTCCAGCGCTAGCATCAACATTCAAGGCACCACCCTCGGCGCGTATACCGGCGAAGACGGCCGGTTCATTCTGCCGAGCGTTCCCGGCGGCGCGCAGGTCCTCGTCGTCCGACGCATCGGGTACAGGCGCGTCAACCAGCCCTTGCCGGCCACGACTGATGTCGTGGACGTTCGCATGGAGAAGGACGTCCTCGAGCTGGAGCGTCAGGTCGTCACTGGTACCACCACCACCATCTCGTCGGCCAATTCGGCGAATGCCATCGCGGCCGTGTCGGGCGAGCAGCTCAACAAGGCACCGACCCCCACCATCGAGAACGCGCTGCAGGGCAAGATTCCTGGCGCCGTCATCTCGACCAACTCGGGCGCTCCCGGCGGCGGTGCACAGGTACAGCTGCGCGGCGTCACGTCCATCAACGCGGCCTCGAGCCCGTTGTATGTCGTGGACGGGGTGCTCGTCAACAACTCGCAGATCTCGAACGGCCTGAACTCGATCACCGCGGCCGGCGGCGGCATCAACAGCTCACAGGATCAGCCGGCGAACCGCGTCTCCGACCTCAACCCGGCGGACATCGAGAACATCGAAGTCCTCAAGGGTGCGTCGGCCGGCGCCATCTACGGCTCCAAGGCGTCGAACGGCGTCATCGTCATCACCACGCGCCGCGGCACAACCGGCAAGCCCACCGTGAACGCGATCGGCCGCATCGGCCAGTTCACGCTCTCGCACAAGCTCGGTCTCCGGTGCTTCAGCTCGGCGGCTGAAGTGAACGCGGCGGGTCTCGACGGCGACGCCTTCACGGCGGCCGGTGGCGGCTGCAACGATTTCGAGGAGCAGCTCTACGGCGGCAATCCGCTCTCGTACGAGTCGGGACTGTCGGTCCGTGGCGGCAACGCGGGCACCACGTACTACGTGGGCGGCCTTGCCAAGCGTGACAACGCCATCATGCGCAACACCTACTACCAGAAGCAGTCCATCCAGGCGAACCTGAGCCAGGTCATCGGCTCGCGGCTCACCGCGCGCGTCAACAACGAGTTCATTCACTCGCTGACCGAGCGCGGCATCTCTGGTAACGACAACGCCGAAGTCTCGCCGATCGCGCTCTTTTCCGAGACGCCGACCTGGTACGACATGTCGCTTGGCGAGCGCAATCCGTACTCGTCGAATGGCTCGAACGCCTTCCAGAACGCGGACCTCGTTCGCGCGCCGGAAGACGTCTTCCGCTACATCGGCAGCGTCAACACCACGCTGTCCGCGTTCACCTCGCAGCGGCAGACGCTCGACTTCACGTTCATCGCTGGTCTCGATACGTATGCCTACAACGGCAACCTGATCTCGCCGCCGGATCTGTACTTCGAGAATCAGGATGGACTCCCGGGCACGATCGTGACGAACCGCACCACCAACACGAACGCCAATCTCAATCTGTCCGGCGCGCACAAGTGGATCGGCAGCTCGTACACGGCATCGACGTCGTTCGGTCTCCGTCAGGAGCGTCGTCAATCGGACGCCCTGCTCAACCAGGGCCGTAACATCCCGGCCGGCGTGGGCAACGTGAGCTTCGGTGTGGTGCAGGCCGTTACGCAGGGCCGCACGCTCATCAAGGATTTCGCGTACTATGCGCAGGAAGAGTTCCTCGCGCTCAACGAGCGCCTGCTCCTCACGGCCGCCGTCAATACGGAACGGTCGAGCGTCAACGGCGACGACAAGAAGTTCTATGCGTTCCCGAAGTTCGCCGCGTCGTATCGCCTGCCGTTCCTGCCGAAGTTCACGGACGAGTTGAAGTTCCGTATCGCGGCCGGCCAGGCGGGCAACCAGCCGCCGTATGGCTTCAAGTTCACCACGCTGCCGATCTCGGTGCTCGATGGACAGCTCGGTGCGCGTCCGTCCGCCACGGCCGGCTCGCCGAACATCAAGCCAGAGACCTCGCGTGAGATCGAGGGCGGTGTCGATGCGCAGTTCCTCGGCGGACGGGTCGCGCTCGACGCGACGGTCTTCCAGAAGAAGGTCAGCGACCTCATTCTCTCGGCGAACATCGCCGTCACCTCCGGCTTCACCACGAAGCTCATCAACGGCGGTAACCTGCAGTCGACGGGAACGGAAATCGGCTTGAACGTCACGCCGATCCAGCGCAACAACTTCTCGTGGATCTCCCGCACCACGTACGCGAACGTCGACAGTCGCATCACGCAGCTCGCCGTTCCGTGCTTCAACGCGGGTAGCGGCTTCTCGCTGCGCTTCGGCCTCCCGTACATCTGCGGCGGCTACTCGCCGTCCACGGTGCAGGTGAACAGCGGCTTCGACAGCACGTTCAGCGCAGCGGGCGCGTACGTCAGCCGCGTGCGTCACGTGCTCAGCCTCGAGAGCGCCCCGAACTACACCATGGGCTTCTCGAACGAGTTCAACATCGGTCCCGTGCGTCTGTACGGCCTGTTCGACTATCGCAACGGCGGCTACGTCGCGAACCTGACGAACAATTACTTCGACGGGCAGGGCAATGGCACGACGGGTACGCTGGCCGACACGGCTGCCGTTCACCAGCGCAACATCGACTTCAGCACCGCGGGTGGTGGCAAGAACGTCTACCTCGAGAAGGCCGGTTTCGTGAAGCTGCGCGAGCTGTCGCTGTCCTTCGCACTTCCGAAGACGGTCACGTCCAGCCTCTTCTCCAACGGCAACGACGTTCGCATCGAGCTGTCTGGTCGCAACCTGAAGACGTGGACCGACTACACGGGCTACGACCCGGAGGTTTCGAACTTCAGCAACCAGAACGTTGGTCGCTTCCAGGACGTGACGCCATATCCGCCGAGCCGAAGCTTCTTCGTCTCGATCAACACCACTTTCTGATGACACATCCACTCAGGATGAAGCCCATAATGAACAAGCGAACCATCACGGTGCTCGCCGCTCTGAGCCTTGCCGCGCTGGCGTGCAAGGACTCGACGGGAGTTTCCGACCTGAACAACGTCTCGTCGGACGCACTTGCGGCCGGCCTGACGCGGTCATCGACGCAGCTGCTCGCGACGGGCCTGCTCTCGCAGACGCGCAGCGACCTGAGCTCGCGCTACGTCGTCTTCTCGGAGACGCTCGCGCGCGATTTCTATCGCCTCGATCCGAACGAGTCGCGCTTCATCACGGAGACGCTCGGCGGCTTGTCCGACGGCAGCGGCTTCGTCGGCGGCGGCGCGTTCACCAACTACTACACGACCGTTCGCGCGGCGAACACGATCCTCAATGGATTGCCGGCCGCGACGGGCATCACGACAGCGGAGAAGTCGGCGACGTCTGGATTCGCCCGCACCCTCAAGGCGCTCGCGCTGTACCGCGTCCTCGAGACCCGCGATTCCCTCGGCATCGCCGTGGACGTGAATCATCCGATCGATGACCCACCGGCACCGTTCGTCTGCAAGCCGAACGCACTGGCGTACATCTCCGCGCAGCTCGACAGCGCGAAGGCGGACCTGGCGGCGGGCGGCGCGGCGTTTCCGTTCATCTTCCCGGCGAGCTTCAGCCTGAACGGTGACTTCACGACCCCGGCGGCGTTCAGCAAGTTCACGAGCGCGATCAAGGGCAAGGTGGAGCTCTACCGCGCACTGGATCACCAGAAGCCGAACGCCGCGAGTGCGGCGACGGCGATCGCCGAGTTGAATGCCTCGTACCTCAACGCGGGCGCAACCACGCCGGCACAGCTGGCAGCGAGCCCATATAACGGGTACTCGACGTCTGCTGGTGAGCTGGTCAATCCGCTATCCGACGCGCTCATCTATCTGAACCCGAGCGTCAAGGACAGCATTCAGGCGGGCGATCTGCGTGCGGCGAAGATTCTTCCCGCGACCTCGAACACCCGCAACGGTGTCACGTCGGCGATCAAGCCGTCGACGTCCTCGCCGACGGCTGCGCTCATCGCACCGATCGCGATCCTCAAGAACTCGGAGCTGCTGCTGCTCCGCGCTCAGGCGAAGATCGAGACGGGTGACCTGGTTGGCGCCACGGCCGACATCAACGTCGTGCGCACGGTCGACGGTGGCCTGCCGCCGATTGCCGTGCCCGCGACGAAGGCCGCGGCGATCAGTGCCGTACTCTACGAGAAGCGCTACTCGCTGCTCGGAGAGGGCGCGCAGCGCTTCGTCGATCTCCGCGCGTACCGCTACCTGAACGCGGGCTTCCGTCAGAAGGAGCTGCCAACGGATCCGTTCCAGTCCGCACTGGCAATTCCGATCAACGAGCAGAATGCTCGTGGCGGTGGCACCATCACGCCGGTCTGCCCGTAAGCTGGTTCGTGTTGCACTATTGGAACGGCCCCGGCGAGTTGCCGGGGCCGTTCTCCTGGGGGACCAATACTTCGGAGGCAATGTGTCGCGTTTCGCCTTCCTGTGTGCCCTCGTATTCGCGGTGGCGGTGGCGTGCCATCAGCAACAAGGTGGTGTCCTTTCTGTCCGGGACATCATCACGCAAGAGCAGATCGACTCGACGGGCTACACGAACGTCTACGACGTCATCGCACGATTACATGGAGAGTACCTGCGCGATCGCGGCGCCGTCTCCATCAAGACGAATCAGCACGCGCGAGCCGTGGTCTTCCTCAATGCCCAGGAATACGGCATTCCCGAAACACTGCGCAATTTTCCCGCGGGCGGCGTGGCGGAAATCCGCTATTACAGAGGCACCGACGCCGTCGCGAAGTTCGGGTCGCAGTATGGGGGTGGCGTCATCCAGTTGATCTCACGCAGCCAGTGAGCAACTCCGCAGATCCCTATTGGCGCCGCGTCCAGAACAGGACAGCACCACACGGATTCGTCCGCTCCTGGTACTGCGGCGGCACGCCGGCCAGCGAGGTGTAGACCTCCATCGCGCCGATGTCATTGACGGACACCAGCTCGTCCATCTCGGCACCGGCGGCATGCATGCCGTCGACGTACAGGTTCGGCCGACACCCGCGGATGCGCACCAGCATCCCCATGCGGGTCGACCGCGTCAGCGTCACCCCAGGCACGCCGCGCAGGATCTCGCTGGGCAGTGACACCCACTTGTCCTCGATATCGGCGCGGTCGAAGTACCGGCCGAAGACGTTCGATCGCCGGCGCGTCCAGAACTCGCGCGGCGCAAGGGTGTCGCCGAGCGACTCCTCACGCACCTCGATGGCGGCGAGTTCCGCGGTGGCGACGTAGAGCACGAGGCGCAGCGAGTCGGCACCGCCGTCGCCAATCGTGATCGGCCCACTGAAGGCATGGAATCCGATCCGTCGGACCGACATCTGGGCGGGGCCCGTGGGCAGGTCCGTGATGACAAAATGGCCGGCGGCATCCGTCCTGAGCTCGCGCAGCGCATTGCCGCCCAGCGTCAGGCGAACGTCGGCAAAGGCCACGGGCACGCCGACCGAATCCGAAACGAAGCCGGACAGGCGATTGAGCGTCGCCGATTGCGCCGCGACGGAGGGCGCGAGCACGACACTGCCGAGGAGGAGACACCGAGCTGCGAGACGGAGCATGACTCTCAAAAGCTATGGTGAATCGAGGTCGACGGGGAGGGCTATCGGTAGCCCGCCGCCTGCATCTCGAAGAGCTCGGCGTACAGTCCGCGTTTCTCCACGAGGGACTCGTGGGTGCCTTCCTCGGTCACCTTGCCGTCGCCGAGCACCACGATGCGATCCGCCATGCGCACGGTGGAGAAGCGATGCGAGATCACGACCGCCATACGCCCGGCCATCAGCTGATTGAACCGCACAAACACTTCATACTCCGCGCGTGCGTCCAGCGCAGCGGTGGGTTCGTCGAGAATGAGGAGTTGCGCCGAGCGCATGTAGGCGCGCGCGAGGGCGATCTTCTGCCATTCGCCGCCGGACAGATCGACGCCATCGTCGAAGCGCCGGCCGAGCATCTGGCGATACCCGTCGGCGAAGCGGGGAAGAAGGCTGGACGCGAGTGAGCGGTCCGCCGCGTCGACGAGCGCGGCGGGCGGCGCGTCGGCATCGGCGGGCTTCGCGTCGCGCACCTGTGCGAGGTAGCCGGTGACTCCCTCGATTTCGCCCACGCCGACATTCTCGTCGAAGCGCATGTCGTAACGCACGAAGTCCTGGAAGATGACGCCAATCGCTTCGCGCAGCGATGCGAGATCGTATTCGCGGAGGTCGATGCCGTCCAGCAGGATGCGGCCCTCCGTCGGATCGTAGAGGCGCGCGAGCAACTTGGTGATCGTCGTCTTGCCCGCGCCATTCTCGCCGACGAGCGCAATGCGTTCGCCCGGCACGATGGCGAGGTTCACGTGTCGAATGGCCCAGCGCTCGCTGCCGGGATACTGGAAGCCGACGTCCTCGAATACGAAGCCGGTGCGAATCGGCGTCGGCACGCGCGCGGCGCCCGGCTTGGACGCGATCGACGGCTTCATCTCGAAGAACACGAACAGGTCACGCAGATAGAGACTCTGTTCGTAGATGTCGCTTGCCGAGAGCAGCAGGCGCTGGATGAGGTCTCGACTGCGGCTGAACGCGGCGGCGAGAAAGGTGAGCGTGCCGAGGCTGATCGCACCGGCCACGGCGCGAAGAAGGATCGTCACGTACGCGCCGTAATAGCCGAGCGTGCCGACGAGCGAAAGCAGTGCGCTCACGACGCCCTTGCGAATGCTGAGCGCCTTGTTCTCCTCGTAGTACTTCGCGGCCAGCGCGGCGTAGCGATCGCTCAGCCAGCCGGCGAGTCCGAACATCTGCACTTCCTTCGCCGTCTTGTCGCTGGCGCCGACATAGCGGAGGTAATCGAGCTCGCGTCGCTCGGGTGTGCGCCGAAACAGGAGCGAGTAGCTGAGCGCGGCGAAATGCGTCTCGCCGAGAAAGCTCGGCAGGATGGCGATGGTGAGCAGGAGCAGCAGCCACGGGTTGTGCACGATGAGCGCCGCGGCGAGCGTGACGAGCGTCAGCGAGTCCTGCGCCATCGACAACAGCATGGCGATGAGGCCGATGCGTGCGGTGGTCTGGCGTCGTGCGCGCTCGAGGTGGTCATAGAACTCCGGGTCCTCGAACTGTGCGAGGTCGAGCGTCGCGGCGTGCCGCATGAGCCGCACGCTCATGTGATTCGAGAAGAGGTCGCCGAGGAGTGACTCGACGAGCGCGGATGCACGCGCGAGGAATTCTCCGGCGACGACGATCGCCAGCTCGAGCGCGACGACGCGCCACAGCGACGTGAGGTCCGCGCCCGGCGTCTGCGAGAGGTGAACCACCTGGTCGATGATGAGCTTCGCGACCCACAGTGCGACGACCGGCACGAACGCGCGCATGAGGCGCAGCGCGATCATCGCGACCGTATAGCTACGATGCGTCTGCCAGACGAGACGGAGCAGGGCGGGGAGATAGCGCAGCGCGGCGAGCCGTTCGCGCCAGCCCTTGGGTCGTTCGTCGTCTGGCAGTGGTGCGGCGCCGGGGTGCAAGCGAATGGGAGCGCTCATGATCTCAAGCTAATTCGCGGCGCGCGCACTTCGTTCGTTATCTCGCGACGATGCCACCCTTCATGACGAATGTGACGTCGCGAACCGCGTGGATGTCGCGCGAGGGATCGCCGCGCACGGCGACGAGGTCGGCGAGCAAGCCAGTCTTCACCGTCCCGAACTGCTCCTCCATATGAAGCAGCTTCGCGTTGGTGCTCGTCGCGGCGCGAAGAACGTTCATCGGGGAAACGCCGTAGTCGACCAGCAGCTCCAGCTCGCGCCCTTCTTCGCCGTGCGTGAACACGCCGACGTCGCTGCCGCTGCAGAGTGTCACGCCAGCGGCGAGCGCCGCCTTGAGACTCGCCTTTTTCTCGACGACGCGCGCGGGGTCGGGATCGCCCTTCTTGTAGCCACGATAGCGGAGAAGTGCGTCGCCCGCGGCGACCGTCGGACAGAGCGCGACATTGTGTTCTTTCATGAGACGGAACACCTCGGGCGTGCCATTGTCGCCGTGTTCGATCGT
Organism: Gemmatimonadaceae bacterium; assembly: GCA_039915865.1. Lineage (GTDB taxonomy): Bacteria > Gemmatimonadota > Gemmatimonadetes > Gemmatimonadales > Gemmatimonadaceae > AG11. The sequence continues at coordinate 122,849 of JBDSML010000152.1, forward strand.
CTCCACGCCAGCGAGAATCGCGCGACGCATCCCCTCCGCTGTCGACGCGTGCGCGACGACGGGCCGCCCCGACGTGCCCGCGATCTCGACGATCTGCTTCAACTCGTCGAGCGTGAAGGTCGGACGCGATTCGCCATTCGGGCCCCAGCGATAGTCGGCGTACACCTTGATCCAGTCCGCTCCTCGTCCGATCTGATCGCGCACCACGCGCGCGAGGTTCGATCCGTCCGCCTCTTCGGCGCCCTGCGGAACGTCCATCTCGGGCGTGAACCCGCGGGGGCCATAGCTGCCCGTCGCGACGATGGCGCGCGTCACCACGAACATGCGCGGGCCGGGAATGATGCCCTGCGCGATCGCCTTCTTCAGTCCGACGTCGGCGTAACCGGCGCCTTCGGTGCCGAGGTCGCGCACGGTGGTGAAGCCATTGCGCAGCGTTTCACGCGCGTGGTTGGTCGCGCGCGCCACGCGCAGTGCGAGCGATTCGTGGAGGACTTGGTCGTCCCAGCTCGTCTCGTTATACGGATGCAGCAGGAGGTGCGAGTGCATCTCGATGAGGCCGGGCATGAGCGTGCTGCCCGAGAGGTCGACGCGCTTCGCCGTCGCGGGCGCGGCGAGTGTCGCGGTTGGCCCCGCGGCGGCGATGCGTTCGCCACGCACGAGGACGCTCCATCCCTCGTGCATCTCCATCCCGTCGAACACGCGCGACGGCGTGATGAGCGTATACGCGGTGTCCTGCGTGCGAGCAGCGGGGCCCTGCGCGGCGAGCGGCGATGCGGCCGCGACGACCAGCGCGAGTGCAAGACGGACTGAGTATGGTTGCATGCGCAGAAGATACGATCGCGACCGCACGCCCGGTATTGCGCCGGTTCCCGCTTGACCCGACCTTCGGGGCCGGAAACACGTGGTCGTGCACACGTACGTGGCTCGTGTTTGGAGCGTACCAACCCACAGCGGAGGAATTGCCCGGATGCGTCGCACTTCTGACGAAATCGACTACGAGCTCATCGGCGATGACCTGCAGGCCGTGATCGTGACCCTCGATCCGGGGGAAACGGTGATCGCCGAGGCGGGCGCGATGATGTTCATGGAAGAGGGGATCGAGATGAACACGACGCTCGATCCGAACAAGGCGGGCGGCGGTGTGATGGGCAAGCTCTTCGCCGGCGCGAAACGTGTGCTGTCGGGTGACACGTTCTTCATCACGACGTTCATGAACGCGGGTCGCCTGCGCCGTCGCGTCGCCTTCTCGTCGCACTTCCCGGGCAAGATCAAGCCGGTGGACCTCATGGAGTGGGGCGGAACGATCATCGCGCAGAAGGACTCCTTTCTCTGCGCACCGAAGGGCACGAACGTCGACATCGCGTTCACGAAGCGAATCGGCGCGGGCTTCTTCGGCGGGGAAGGCTTCATCCTCCAGCGCATCTCCGGCGACGGCGTGGCCGTGCTGCATGCATCGGGCGCACTGTGGGAGAAGCGGCTGGAGCCGGGCGAGACGTTGCGCGTCGACACGGGCTGCATCGTGGCGATGGAGCAGCAGGTGGGTTATGACATCCAGATGGTGCCAGGCCTCAAGACGGCGTTGTTCGGTGGCGAGGGCCTGTTCTTCGCAACGCTGACTGGACCGGGCAAGATCATGCTGCAGACGATGCCCTTCTCGCGTCTTGCCGATCGTATCATCGCGGCCTCGCCGCGCGCTGGTGGACGTTCGCAGCAGGAAGGGTCGATGCTGGGTGGCATCGGTGGCGCAGTGATGGGCGGACTTCTAGGCGGGCGCGACTGAACCATCTCGACTGCAGCATGGAAGATCAGTACTGCAGTAGGGCGTACTTACAGTATTTCAGTAGTGAGTATCACGACGGGTCGCTTGTACGAACTACCGCGCCATGTTGGCAAGACGCCTTCGTCCAGACGACGCGTCGTGATACTCGATACTTCCGTACTCGCAGTACGCCGGAAGCTCGCCAGAGGTGTCGCGCCGAGCCAGCGACGCGGTAGATTGACGCCCGTGACTGCCATCTCGACTCAGGGACTTCGAAAGACGTATCCGCTCGCCGCGCCAAAGAAGCGAGGTGGGCCTCCGTCATTTGGACCGCCGGGCGCCGGCGGTCCGCCGCAATCGTCGGCCAACGGCGCTCGCGAGCTCGTCGCGCTCGAAGGTCTCGACCTCGAAGTCGGCTCCGGCGAGTTCTTCGGGCTCCTCGGGCCCAACGGCGCCGGAAAGACGACCACCATCGGCATCCTCACCACGCGGGTGCTCGCGAGCGCCGGCCGAGCGAACGTCGCCGGCGCGGACGTCATCAATGATCCGGTCGGCGTTCGGCTTCGCAT